>JBGPMG010000040.1:0-16099 GCA_041486815.1 Candidatus Eiseniibacteriota bacterium
GCCAGGATCAATACGCGCGAGAACGCACCGCCGACGACGAGCACTTGGCTCGACGTGTTGTCCTGGATCGAGCCGTTATCGATGTCGGTGGCCGTGATCGTCTGATATCCGCTCTTGTGGAGGCGGGTGGGGATCAAGACCTGCCCATTGACGAGCGTCGTGTCCGTCGGCATCCAGGCGAACGAATCCGTCGAGGCCAACCCGACGCGATCGTTCACGCCCTGGACCAAGTTCCAGTACTGGTCCACGGCGCGCACCGTGACGGTGAACTGGTTTCCAGCGGCCTGATTCGTCACGGCGCCGCTCTTGCCTGAGGTGGTGCCGCCGAGCGCCGTCTCCCCCGGTAAAATCACCTGGAGCCCATAGAGCGGGCCCGGATTGACGACGAACGTATTGCTCGTGCCGGTCTTCGGAGGCGCAGAAAAGTCGAGACAGGTGAGCGCTACCGCGCCCCCCGCGCCCTTCAGCGTGACCTGCCCGGTCCAAGTGCCTGCGGAGAATGTGACCAGGGTGGGCGTGATGCTGCCGGAGCCGGTGTTTGCCTGCAAGACCGCATCGGCAGCATACGTGGGGACGGTATTACCGCCCGAATCGACCGCGCGTATCGTTATCGTTGTCGGCACGCCCGCCGTGAGCGGACCCGTGATCGTGTTGAACGCGAATTGATTCGTCCCGGCCGGAATGACCTGGATGCCCGCGCTGGTCGTCGAGGCGATCGAGCCGTTCGTCAAATCGGAGGCCGTGAGGGTCTGGGCCCCGACCGTGTTCAGCGTCACCGTGAACGTGCGGAAGCCGTTCGACATCGTGCCCGAGCTGGGTGAGACGGTCTCGGCGACGTCCGTGTTCGAGAGGACGCGGACGTTGTCGCCGCTTCCGAGCGGGTTCCAGTAGGCGTCGGTGGCGTAGACGCTTGCTACAAACGCCGTCCCGACGGCCTGGGTCGCTGGCGAGCCGGTTACGCCGCTCACGCTTCCGGGAAGAGGCGTCTCGCCCGGCACGACGATCTGTACCTTTGCAAACGATCCCGGGTGAACGATGAACGGATCGCTCGCCCCGTTCTTGGCCGGATTGCTCAGATCGTAGGCGAACTTGTTCACGTTGCCGCGGTTGATGCTGGTCTCGTCGGCCCGGTACATCGTGATGTTTCCGTTCCAGACTCCGTTCGTGAGCGTCACGCTCGCGGGGGAGACGCGCCCATCCCCAAAACTCGTGATCTCCTTGAGGCCCGCAGGCCCCGCGTAGCCGGTGACGACGTTGCCGTTCGGGTCGCGCGCCGTGAGGGTCGTGGCGTCCGCCACGCCCGCGTATTTGTGCTTTTGGGAGATGCTCTCGAACGTGAAGCTAGCAAGGACTTGAGTCAAAACCTGTGCCGACACGCCGTCCGGAATCGTGTTGTCGGTCTGGTCATGCGCAAGAATGTCGAAGTTGCCGCCCGCGTTCATGGTCACGGTGAAGGACCGCGTCCCAGAGACAAGCTGGGCGGGCGACGGAAGCGTGGCGCTCGCGTCGGAGGAGGTAATCTGGATGCTGTTCGAGATGCTGGTGACGGTGTTCCAGGTGGCATCGCACGCACGGACGGTGATGTCGAAGGGGATGCCAGAAACCTGCGCGCGCGGCGTTCCCGTCTTGCCGCTCCCGCTTCCGGGCGCGGCGGTCTCGCCCGGCAATAGGACCTGAAGTCGCGTATACGGGCCCGCGACGGCCGCCGATGGACCAGCGACCGCGATGAAGAGCGCGAGCCCGACTGCGAGCCACGCTGCCCGACGTACCTGGCGCACGGCGTCACCCTCCGCTGCAGTTTGGTGCCAATGATGTTTGATGTGGCTGTGGAGCACGGCCGCCGCGACCCCGACTGGAGACGCATCTAGGGCGGACCCGTGCCCGACTCCGGGTCCCAATGCAGCCAGCGTGCCGCGCTGAATTGCAAATTCGAACGTGATTCGTTCGATCGACTGAACCCGCGGGCGCTGTGGGAGTTGGCTCGGTGCGGAATGCGAGTCGCGGCGAAAATAACTCACGGTCCGAATCGAGCCACGCTCGCGCGGGCTCGATCGAGCCGTCGGCGCGTTGCGACGTGCCCTACGGAGGACCGCGCGCGGGTGCAGTTCGCGAGGCGCGACCCCCTGGCTTGGCGGGTCCCGACGCGATAAACTCCTCGCTCCCGTACCGCTCCGGCGTTCCAGACCGAGTCTCGGGACCCAAACGATGAGACCGCCCTTTCAACCGAAGCGAATTCTCCTGACCGGCGCCGCCGATCCCGTCGGGCGGCTGCTCCTCCCGGCGCTGGCAGGGCTCGGAGCGCCGATTCGGGCGCTCGCGCACCGGGGCGGGGGGCCTCCCTTTCCAGCCTCCCGCATCGCGGAACTCCGCCATGGAGACCTCGAGCAACCATCGACTCTCCGCGGCATCGCCGACGGCTGCGACGTGGTCGTGCACGCCGCGACGCGGCCCGGTTTTACGCGCCTGGGCCGGGAGCGGCAGAGACGGATCAACGTGGACGGGACGGAAGCGGTTCTCCGCGAATGTCAGAGCGCGGAAGCAAAGGTCTTCGTGCTGCTGGGGTACACGGGGACGGTCCAGGAACGGGGAGATCTCTCGGCGCCGATCGACGAGGAGACGCCGCCGGAGGGCGAGTACGAATCGGACTCCGTGAGGATGATCTGCGAGGCCGAGGCGCGGGTTCTTGAAGCGAATCGCGTCGGCTCGCTGCGCACCATGGTCGTAAGCCCCGGGATCCTCGCGTCGCCGGGGGTGCCGACGGCACTGGGCGGGTTGATCGCCACGTTTCTTAGGCGCGAGCTACCGTACCGCCTGCTGGACGAGGTCTGGCTCGCCATGAGCGACGGCGCCGACATCGGCCGCTGCACCGCCGCGGCGATCGAGTGGGGACGGGGCGGGAGACGCTACTTCGCGACCGGGGAGTGCGTCCGTCTCGGGCAGCTCTACGAGCGGATCACGCGCGTGACCGGGGTGGCCGCGCCCAGGAGGCGCCTGCCGAATCTCCTGGTCGAGGAGCTGGGAATTCTCACGCCGGTGCTGCCGCCCCACTCCTTCCTGCGC
This sequence comes from Candidatus Eiseniibacteriota bacterium, assembly GCA_041486815.1. Lineage (GTDB taxonomy): Bacteria > Eisenbacteria > RBG-16-71-46 > SZUA-252 > SZUA-252 > WS-9. The sequence goes on from JBGPMG010000040.1 coordinate 3,061, forward strand.
CAGCTCGTCCTGCCGCGTGAGCTCGTGCTCCATCTCCTCCGGCTCGCGCCGCTGGAAAACGCGCGGACGCGTGCGGAGCTCGGCTTCGTCCCGACGCCACTGGACGATCTGCTCCTGCGCTTTGCCCGATCGGAGGGAGTACTAGCCGGCGATGTGGCTGGCGCCGCGGGCTGATTTGGCGCGCGCCGAGTCGAGCGAATCGCGCACCTTCCGCGCGAGGGCGAGAGGCGTATACGGTTTCTCGAGGAACTGGGTTCCGGCTCCATCGGAACCCCGAACCAGCTCGAAATCGCGCGTGTATCCGGAGACGTAGAGAATCGGAAGTGTGGGGAAGTCCCCCCGCACGCGCGCGCCGAGCTCGCGACCTCCCATTCCCGGCATGACGACGTCCGTGACGAGGATGTCGATCCGATCCTTCTCCCGGCCCACGACGCGCAGCGCCTCGCCCGCGTCCGAGGTCCCCAGCACCCGATAGCCCAACTCCGACAACGCCTCGCGGGACAGGAGAAGAAGGCTCGGATCATCCTCAACTAGGAGGATCGTCTCGGCGCCGCCCGGGAAGCTGTCGGCCTGAGGCTCGGATTTGGCCTCGTGCCCAATTACCGCGACCTCGGGGAGGAGAATCTCGAACTCGGTTCCATGGTCGGGTTCACTCACGACCCTGACGCGCCCGGAATGCTGGCGCACGATCCCATACACGGTCGCCAGGCCGAGTCCGGTCCCACGACCCGGCTCCTTTGTGGTGAAGAACGGCTCGAAGATGTGCTGCAGGACATCCGGCGCGATCCCCATGCCGGTGTCCGAGAGGCGGAGCCGCACGTAAGCCCCAGGATCGAGGTCCCCCGGGCCGGCCTCGGACTGCCCCGCGTCCAGCACCAGGTTGTCGGTCCGGATCGTGATCACCCCGCCCTTCGGCATGGCGTCCCGAGCGTTGACCACGAGGTTCACGATCACCTGCTCGAGCTGCGTCGGGTCGACGCGCACCCTTCGGATCGCGTCGGACAGGTGCACGTCGAACCGGATGTTCTCTCCGACCAGGCGGCGCACCATCGGCACCAGGTCCCGTATGGCGGCGTTCAGGTCCACGACGCGGGGCTGGGTCGCGGCGCGGCGGCTGAACGCGAGGAGCTGGCGCGTCAGGGAGGCGGCGCGCTCGCCCCCTTTGCGGATCTCATCGACGGCCGGCCGGGAAGGGTCGCTCTTCGACATTCGGGAGAGGAGGAGATCGGCGTAGCCGAGCACCGCCGTAAGGATGTTGTTGAAGTCGTGGGCGACGCCCCCTGCGAGTTGCCCCACGGCCTCCATCTTCTGCGCGTGGCGGAACTGCTCCTCCAGCACGACGCGCTCGGTCACATCGGTCTCGATGCCGTCCACGAAGACCAGTCCGTCGGCCTCGAGACGAGGCGTGAGGCGGCTCCGGTGCCAGCGCCAGATCCCCTTCGAGGTCTCGTAGCGAACCTCGATCGACGTGGGCTGGAGCTTCTTCAGCTGCTGGAGCGCGGGGAGGGCGATGTTCTGAACGTCGTCGGGGTGGACCCGCCGCATCCAGAAGTTCGGATCCTGGTCGAGGTCCCGGGCGGGAATCCCATAGAGCGCCTCGGCGCCGCGCGAAACGTACTCGTATCGGAGGATCCGCCCGTTGGGGTCGAGCGAGAAGGTGAAGAGGGCGGCATCCAGGTTGCGCGCGATCGTCGCCTCACGCTCCATCGCGAGTCGCTGCTCGGCAAGCGCGCGCTCGCGATCGGTGACGTCACGGAAGCTCCACACGCGCCCCACAACCTCGCCCTCGAGCTTCTGGGGAAGGGAGTAGCGTTCGACGACGCGCCCGTCTCGGAAGCGCAGTGTGTCGAAGCTGTCCGCTTCCGGCGTGGCGTAGAGCTTCCGGACTTTGGAAAGGAACTGCTCGGGCTCGTCGAGCTGAGAGAGCACGAATTCGAGGGCCCTCTGATCGTCGCGGCTCTGGAGGATCTCGGAGGGGATCCCCCACATCCGGACAAAGCGCTCGTTGTATCGGACGATCCGCCCCTCCCGGTCCACCACGAGGAGCCCGTCCGCCGTCGATTCGAGCGCGGCCTCCAGGAGGGAGAGGGCGTTGTAGCGCTCCGTCTCGACCTGGTGGCGCACCGAGATGTCGCGGACGATCCCGAACCCTTCGATGAATCGGCCCTTCTCGTCGAGGATCGGATGCGTCGTCACCATGACGCGGAGGCCGCTGCCGTCGCGGCGCCGCGCCGTCGCTTCGAACTGGCTAGGCTCTCCCTTCAGGCTTCGAGCGAAGGCCGAGGTCGCGACCTCTATCGATTCGGGCGGCGTGAATTCCTCGAAGTGGCGTCCGACGATCTCCTCGGGCCGGTATCCGAGCATCTCCGCCATCGAATCGCTGACTTCCAGCGTGATGCCCCGCGGATCGACGCGCCAGAGCCCCTCGGGTGAATCGGCGAGGAGAGCGCGGAGGTGGGCGACTACTTCTTCATTCTGACCGCGCGCGGCGCGTTTGAGGCCCCTGACGCGGAGGAGCAGGTAGACGATGGCGGCGAGTGCGAGGGCGACACCCAGTCCAAGGTAGGCGACGGTCACTTTTTCTCTACGGCGGCCCCGGGTGTCTGGCCATCAGGCGGAGGGGGCGCTTTCCCCCCGGGGGCCGGCGGCGCCTGTCCCTCCTGGGGCGTTGGCGCCTGTCCCTCTGGAGCGGGCGGCTTTGGAGGCTCGATACCCGGAGCGGGGGGAACGGCGCTCGATCCGCACGATTCGCGGCGCACCCTCTCCTTGTAGAGGTCGTTCATGTTCATGACCCGGAACTCGATCCTCTGGTTCAGCCGGCGATTCGCGGTCGAGGTGTTCGGCACCAGCGGATCGGTGTCGCCGTACCCGGTAATCCAGAAGTTCTTGGGGTTGAGCATCGGGAAGCTCTTGAACAGGTACTGCAGCACGGCGCGCGCCCGCATCTGGGAGAGCGGGATCCTGTACCCCGGCTCCGGCTGGTCGTCGACGTGGGCGCCGATCTCGAGCTTGACCATCGGCCACTGGATGAGCGCCGTGCCCACGGAGTCGAGCCGCGCGATTGCCTGCGGCTGCAGGAGGGCCGAGTCCGGCGGGAACTCGAGATCGGTCAGCCGGATCATCCATTCCTCCAGCATGGCGCGCTCGTACGGAGAACGCGTGATCGAACAGCCGCACGCGTTGACCGCCGCGCCGGCCGGCGTGTAGGGGCAGGTATCGATGCCGTCCGGGACGCCGTCGCCGTCCGCGTCGAGCGGACAGCCCGTCTCGTTTACGATCGCGCCCGTCGGCGTGTTGGGGCACTTGTCCAGCCCGTCGAACACCTTGTCGCCGTCGGAGTCGACACCGCATCCCTTGGCATCCACGACGACGCCGGCCGCGGTGGAATCGCACTGGTCGATCCCGTCCGGCACGCCGTCTCCGTCGGAGTCGACCGCCACCCCATTCGCGTCCACCTTCGCGCCGAGGGGGGTCGCGGGGCTCTTGTCGAGACCGTCGAAGACCCCGTCCTTGTCGGTGTCGAGCGGCGCGCCCGTCGCGTCCACCACCGCGCCGCGAGGCGTTCCGGGGCTCTTGTCTCGTTTGTCGGGCACGCCGTCCTCATCGGTATCCCGAGCCCGCCCGGCCCAGAACGCCGTGACGCTCCCGGAGATGATGAAGTTGTTCACGCGTGTGTCGCGGCCCGGGCCGCCCGTCTGTTGGTACGAGACGTTGCGTCCGTCCAGGCGGAACCCGAGGCGATCCCCGGCGCGGGCCACGATGCCCGCTCCGAAATGAATCGCCGAGTTGCTCTTCGTAGTGGGGAGGCCCAGATCGAGCTTCGTGGAACCGAAGCCGCCATAGACGTAGGGGAGCGTCCAGCGGTATCGGTCGGGCGTGAGAATGAGCCCGCCCCCATAGTGCATGAGACCCGCCTCGCCGACCGCCGGCCCCTCGAAGGTCGGATGGGAATAGAATACGAGCCCTTCGAGTCCGGCCCAACGGTTCAGGAAGAACGCGGCTCTACCGCCGTAGCCGAGATTGTCTTTGAGCCCCTGCTCGGCGTCGTACATGACGGCGCCCGCGCCGACGGAAATCCACACCCGCTCCTCGATGGCGCGTCCCGGCGAAGGGGTCACGGCGAGGGCCAAAATCACAAGCGCGGGCAGGCAACGGGCTCGGAATTGAGGCGAAGCCATGATGTTCCTCCGGAAACCGACGGGCTGGGGAGAGAGTCGGCGAAGTCTGGCGGTTCTTCGCCCCTATGTCAACATTCTGCTATACTTTCAGCCTACTCGGACTTGGCCCCGGCGGGTCGCCCCGGGCCCCTCTACTTGGAGAAAATGATGCTGGAAGAACGCCTGGAGCAGGACATGAGAGCGGCCCTCAAAGCAGGCGAGCAAGCACGGCTCTCGACCCTCAGAATGGTGCGCAGCCAGATCCTGCTCGAGAAGAAGAAAGACGCTTCCAAGACGAGCCTGAGCGACGAGGAAGTGACCGCGGTGCTCAACGCCTACGCGAAGAAGCTTCGCGAATCGGCCGCGGAATATGAGAAGCTTGGGCGTCCTGGCGAAGCAGGCAAGCTCCGCGAGGAGTTGGGTGTCGTCCAGGGCTACCTCCCCCAGCCGCTCACCGAAGTTGAGGCGCGTGACCTCGTGAAGCAGGTGTTGACCGAGCTTCAGCTCACGTCCATCAAGGAGTTCGGGCGGGCGATGAAGGAAGTCCAGGCGCGGGCGAAGGGAAGGGCGGACGGGAAGCTTCTCAGCGAAATCGTCCGAGCCTCTCTCGACTAGTCGCCGCCGATCCGACCAAAGGATTCGAATCCGAATGAATCGACGCACTCGATGATCCGCCCCAACCGGCGGCGCGGGAACCGCTCGAACCAGGGTCGTGGCCCAACGTCCCGCCCCGGGCAGCCGTCCCGCCCCGGGCAGCCGCCGCGAGCGGGGCAGACTCCACGCCCCGGCCAGCCGCCGCGAGGGGGGCCGACTCCGCGCCCCGGCCAGCCGATACGCCCAGGTTTGGGCCGGCCGCGTCGCGACCGACCAGGGACGTCCGGACCTCCTCCAATCAAGGAACACCCGCAGTACGGCACCCGCATCCCCCCAGAGGAGCTGGAGCTCATGCGGCAAGTAGCGCAGGAGACCGCCCGGGGTCAGCGGTCTCAGCCATACGCGCAACGCCGTCCTTTGGGCGTTCCAGGGTCGCGTCCCCAAGGGCCGCGTCCCTCCGGGCCGCGCGGACCGCGATTCGGACAAGGCGCGCCCGCCATGCGGCCCGGTCCGCATCCGGGACCGATGGGTCCGCGCCCCGATCGGGAGCGCCGGGACCGGCCGCCCCAAGGCGCGCGAAAGCCGTACCGAACCGGCGTGCAGAGCGCGGGCGAGGGACCGCCCCGGCCCTCACCGGTCGCGGAAGAGCCGGCCCTCGGACGCATTCGCGCCCTTCTCTCGGGCTATCAGCCCACGGCCGCGATGCTCGCCGCCTACTCGCTGGGCATCTTCACCGAGCTCCACAACAAGCCCCAGACTCGCGACGACCTGCTCCGCGCGACCGGTGTCGACGCGCGCGGGCTCGACGCGCTCCTCGACGCCCTGATCTCGGTGGGCGTGGTGCACCGCCATGGGCCGACCCTTGTGCTTCCGCGCGACTACGCGCCGTATCTCGTGCCGGGGGCGGACGGCGACGCGACCGGGATGATCGAAATGGCCCCAGACCTGGTCCAGGCCTGGGCTGATCTTGCACGCGGGTTGAAGGATGGGACGCCACGCCACCGCCTCTCGAGCGAAGCGCTCCTGGCCGGAGATCCCGAGCGCGTGCGCCGCTACATCCGCGGGGTCCACACGACGAGTCGGGAGGCGGCGCCGCGGGTCGTCGAACTGGCACCCCTCCTCCCAGGATCCAGCCTTCTGGACGTCGGTGGGGGCTCGGGAATCTTCGCGGCGGAGTACGCGCGCCGGACTCCCGATCTCAAGGCCTTCGTCTTCGATCTGCCGCCCACCCTGGAGGCCGCGCGGAGCATTCTTCGCGCCGAGGGATTGGAGGACGCCGTCGAATACACGCCCGGTGACTACAGGCTCGATCCGTTCCCGGGACCCGTCGACGCGGTCCTTGTCTCCAACGTGTTCCAGACCGAGAGCGAGGAGAATGCGCTGCTCATCTTACGCAAGGCCCACGAGGCGCTCCGCCCCGGTGGAACCCTGCTCGTACACGGCGGCATGGCCGAAACGTCCGGGACGCCGTCCGCGCCGATCGCCCACTTCTCGCTCTTGATGTACGTCCTCTTCGACGAAGGCCGCGCGTGGTCCGCCGAGAAGATCTCGGAATGGCTCGCGCAGGAGCGGTTCGGGGTCCGCGTGATCCGGCCGCTCGGCTCCCCGTTCCATACCAAGCTCATCGTCGCCAGCCGCCTCGAATAGCAGCAGCCCGCGGGGGTCGCCGCGCCGTGCCCGAGCTTCCATTCTTAGAGATTCTGGCGGAGAACCTCGCCGCGGCGGTTTCCGGGCGGCGCATCGAGGCGATCGAGATCCGCCAGCCCGCGCTCCTACGTCTCGCCAAGCCCTCGGTCGCGAGTTTTCATGGCGAGTACTTGAGCCATCCTTCCCGCGTGGGAAAGTACCTCGTCCTCGAAACCGAGTCCCGCCGTGCGATCGTGCTCCACCTGATGCGGCTCGGGCGGTTGAGCGTGGTCGCTCCCAAGCCTGCCGGCGATACCGCCGCGCGACGCGGGAAGTCTAAGGGGGGCCGCCCTTCGGGCGTCCCGCCCAAGAACGTCTCCGCCAGAATCGTGTTTGACGACGGGAGCGAGCTTCGCCTGATCGAGCACGGAACCGAGAAGCGCGCCCGCCTCTGGCTCGTCGACGATCTCGACTCGGTGGAGGAGCTTCGGACCATCGGGCCCGATCCCACGAAAGAAGGGCTGACGCTGGAGGCGTTCGCCGCCGCGGCCCGAGCGACCCCGCGCCAACTCAAATCGTTCCTCACCGATCAGCGCGCGATCGCCGGAATCGGGAACGGGCTCGCGGACGAGATCCTCTACGAGGCGCGACTCTCACCCTTAAAGCGAACCGGAAGTCTCTCCGAGAAAGAAACGGAAAGGTTGTACGAGTCGGTGCGGGCAGTCCTAGAGAAGCAGATCGCGCTTCTCCGCGAAAGCGCGGGCGGATCGCTCCCGCAGAAGGAACCGGTCGAGCACTACGTGGTGCACGACCACAGGGGGGAGCCCTGTCCCCGATGCGGTACCCCGATCGCCTGGATCTCCTACGCCGAGCGGGATACGTTCTACTGCCCTGGATGCCAGACCGGCGGATCGGCGCTCAAAGATCGCAGGCTGTCCAAATTGCTGAAGTGAGGGCGCTTCGGTGCCGATCTAAGGTAAAGGCGATGACGCTGATCCGGCGGCTACCGCAGAAGTAGCCCTTGCGGCCCGCCCCGAGGCGGAGCAACATTGGTGCTCTCGGGGTACGAGGTGACAATGAACATTCCAACGAAAGATATGATTCACCGGGCCCTCGCCGGCCTTCTTGTGGCGGCGCTCGTTGCCGGAATCGCGCCTCCCGTCCCCGCGAATCAGATGGTCTGCAAGATGGATCGGCCCGCCTCTGTTCCGATGCCGAGTTGCGGCTCCAGTGGGCCAGCGTCCGAGGCCGGAACCGGGCCATCCCTCAAGGCCGCCTCCTGCTGCCGATTCGAGGCGCCGAGCGAGGCGCAAGCTCTCCCCGCCACGATTACCTCGTCGCTTCTGGCCGTCCCGGGCCTGGATGCCCAGGGCACCGTCCTCGCAATCGCATCCGATTTCCCCGACGTCGCGGCCGCCTGCAATTCAGTGCGCCCGGCGGCCGCTGCCCCGGCTACTAGCCCCAGTTTCACCCGCAGCTCCATCCTCCGCCTCTAGAAGAACGCCCGGCTGGCGGACCTCCCGGTAAGCACCCCGGGCCGGACCCCAGCGTAGACGTGTGTTCTTGTCGCGGCGCCGCTTCATGCGCGCCGTAGGCGTTCCATCTCTTCGGAGGAGGTGATCTCCCATGTGTTTCCGAATCACGGCCGCTACGACCTCCGTCGCGGCTTGGCTCCTTGTATCAGCCCCGGCTGGTGCCGACAGCCCCGTGTCCGCGATCGGCAGAAGCGACGGCGCGGCGGCCACTCTTGCGAGCGTCATCGACTCGCTCTCAGCGTCCACAACACTCGACCTCGGGCAGCTGGAGCGCGCGGTAACCGCGCGAAATCCCTCGCTCGAGGCCGCGAAGGCGGCGTGGCGCGAGATGGAAGCGAGGGCGGACGCGGCGGGAACGCTGGACAATCCGATGCTTGATCTCATGGCGGCGCCTGGGAGCTTCGGCAAGAGCACCGTCGACGCTGCCTACTCGATCGGTCTGTCGCAGAGCCTTCCGATTTTCGGCCAGCGCGGCTTGGCGAGGCGCGCCGCGCGATCGGTGGCGCGCGCGGCCGAAGAGGACTACCGGACGACGTCCCAGGCACTCATCCATGAGACGCGCCGCCTCTACTTCGAGTACTACACGGCGGCCCGCGGGGCCGAAGTGAATCGGGAACTCTCGGATCTCCTCGGTCAATTCCGGAGAGTCGCGGTCCAACGATACGCCGCGGGAACGGCGGGCCAGCAGGACGCGCTCCAGGCCGAGGTTGAGATCGCGATGCTGGACCACCAACGCGTCGCCCTGGGGCGCGACCGCCGCATCGTCGTGGCGCAGATTCGCGCGCTCCTTCACGACGATGGGGTTCGCGCGATCCCCGAGCCGCCGCGGGAGCTGATGGAGCCGGGGGCGCTGGTCGATCCGGACTCGGCGGTCGCCATCGCAATGCGGTTTCGGCCTGAGCTTCGAGGACACACGGCACTCCGGGACGCGCGATACGAGGAGCTTCGGCTTGCGAAGCGGGCGCGCTGGCCGGAGGTCACGCTTCAGGCGCGATACGATCGATTCATGGACGTTTCGGAGTGGCGGACCAGCGTCGGATTGGGATTCGATCTTCCAATCGGGTGGGGCCGGATCGGCGCGAACGTGCGGGCCGCGCAGGCTGGATTGGAACGTGCCGAGCTAGAGCGGGTGGCTGAGCGCGATCGGGTCCTGGCCGAGATCTCTGCGGCGCGTGCCCGCGTGGAGGAGACGATGCACGAGGTCCACATCATCGAAGCGTCGGTGGTTCCGGCGACCGAGCGCGCTTTGGCCTCGGTGCGCGCTGGCTACGAGGCGAATCGTTCCGACTTTCTCTCGCTCCTGAACGCGGAGCGGGACTTGGCCCGCGCGCGCCTCGACCGCTACCGCGCGCGCGCCGATCAGGGCATGGCGCTGGCCGACCTGGAACGCGCGATCGGGGCGGCGCCCACCGGCCTCGACGAGGAGGAGGGACGATGAGACCGCTCGTGATCCGGGGCGCGCGGGGATGGGTCGCCTCGGCGCTCGCCACAGCGCTCTTCCTCACGGGGACGCTCGCGGGATGCGGTCGCGAGGGGCGGTCCGGCGAGAAATCGGCGACCGGCAACGCGACGCAGCGCGTCGGGATGTTCCAAGTTTCGGTCGAGAATCGTCCGGCGAGGCCCGCGGTGGGAGACAACGTCGTCACGATCGCGGTGAGCGATTCGTCCGGCCGGCCGGTGCGCGGGGCAGACGTCAGGGTCCTGGTCGCGATGCAGGCCATGGGGACCATGCCGCGGATGGAGAGCCGCGGCGAGGCGCGCGAGGTGAAAGCGGGCCGCTACGAGGCCAAGTACGGCATTGCTATGGCGGGGGAGTGGGACATCTCCGTGACCATCCGCTCGGTGGGGGAGCCGGAGGCTGTTGCGAATTACCGCGTGAGCACGAGCACCAAGGAGATTTCCTTTGAGGGCGGAACGCAGTCCGCGGGGGCCGGAGCGGCTGGCGCGAACTCGGACCACGGCACGGCCGCGAGCGGGGAAATCGGCGCCGGCGAGTCCGGCGTGGTGAGCCTCGACCCGGCACGCAGGCAGGCGATCGGCGTGCGCACGGCTCCGGTCGCGAAACGCCGTCTTGAGATAACCATCCGCGCGGCCGGCAGAGTGGCGTACGACGAGACAAGGAGGTCGGAAGTCTCGCTCAAATTCAACGGGTGGGTGCGCGAGATCTACGTCGACTACACCGGGAAGATGGTCCGGACCGGCGAGCCGCTGTTCTCCGTGTACAGCCCCGAGCTGCTCACCGCGCAGCAGGAATTCCTCGAGTCGCTCCGGGCCGCTCCTCCCGACACCGCCGCGGGGAGCGGCCGCGATTCCGATCTCGCGGCTGCCGCCCGCCAGAGGCTGCTGCTCTGGGACATCGGGGCCGGGCAAATCGACGCGATCGCGAAGACGGGGAAGCCGATGGAGTCGGTCCCGATCCTAGCCCGCACCGGCGGTGTGGTCGTCGAAAAGAACCTAGTTCGCGGCAGCGCCTTCGCAGCGGGACAGACGCTCTACAAGATCGCTCCCGTCGACCCGATCTGGGTCGTGGCGAGCGTCTACCAATACGAGCTGCCGCTCGTCCGCCAGGGGATGGAGGCCACCGTGGAGCCCCAGATTTCCGGCGCGACGACGCGTCGGGGGCGCGTCGCCTACGTCAATCCCTACCTCGACCCGGCAACGCGAACCGGCGAGGTCCGGCTCGAGGTCCCGAACCCTCGCGGCGATCTCATGCCCGGGATGTTCGTGGAGGTTGCGCTCGATCGCGATCTCGGCATGCGCCTCGCGGTGCCCGAGAGCGCCGTCCTCTACGCGGGAGAACGGCGCGTGGTGTTCGTCGATCTCGGGGACGGCCGCCTGATCCCTCGAAACGTTACGCTCGGAGCCAAGGCCGGGGACTACTACGAGGTGCTCGGCGGCTTGAAGGCCGGCGATGTCGTCGTAACCTCGGGCAACTTCCTCATCGCGGCGGAGAGCAAGCTCCGGTCCGCGGCGCAGCAGTAGAAGGGAGGCCGCGATGATCGCCCGGCTGATCGGCGCCTGCGCGCGGAACCGAGTCATCACCGTGACCCTCGTGATCCTGGCCGCCGTGTTCGGCCTCCGGGCGCTCCGAGGCACGCCGCTCGACGCCATCCCGGATCTCTCCGACACCCAGGTGATTATCTCCACCGAGTGGATGGGGCGGAGCCCGGACCTGGTCGAAGATCAGATCACCTACCCGATCGTCACCGCACTTCGCTCGGCGCCCGGGGTCCAGTACGTGCGTGGACTCAGCATGATCGGCGACTCTTTCGTCTACGTCATCTTCAAGGACGGGGTCGACCCCTACTGGGCTCGAAGCCGTGTGCTGGAGTACCTGGCCGCGATCCGCGGGAAGCTCCCGGAGGGAGCGAATCCGACGCTCGGGCCCGACGCGAGCAGCGTCGGGTGGGTCTTCGAGTACGCGCTCGTCGACACTACCGGACAGAACGACCTCGCGCAGCTTCGCTCCTTCCAGGACTGGTATCTCCGCTACTGGCTCCAGAGCGTAGAGGGCGTGGCGGAAGTGGCGTCGGTTGGCGGTTTCGTGAAGCAGTACCAGGTCGATCTCGATCCGAGGCGGCTCGAGTCGTACGGCGTCTCCATCCGCGAGGTCGCCATGGCGATCCGCCGGTCGAACAACGACGTTGGCGGGAGTGTCATCGAGATCGCCGAGCACGAGCACTTCGTCCGGGGCCGCGGTTACGTCCGTTCGGTCGCGGATCTGGAACAGGTCGTCGCCAAGGTGGGCTCAAACGGGATTCCCGTGACGGTGGGACAGCTGGGGCAAGTCCACCTCGGTCCCGAACAGCGGCGCGGGATCGTCGAGCTGAACGGCAAGGGAGAGGTGGTCGGCGGGATCGTCATCATGCGGCAGAAGCAGAATGCCCTCCGCGTGATCGAGGCTGTCAAGAGCCGGCTTGCGGAGCTTCACGGTTCCTTCCCGCCCGGCATCCAGCTCGTCGTGACCTACGACCGCTCGGAGCTGATCCACCGGGCGGTACACACGCTCCGACAGGAGCTGATTCAGGAAATGGCCATCGTCAGCGCGGTCATCGTCTTCTTCCTATTCCACTTTCGAAGCGCGCTGATCCCGATCCTCACGCTCCCGATCGCGGTGCTCCTCTCCTTCCTGCCGATGTCGGCGCAGGGACTGACGGCGAACATCATGTCCCTGGGTGGAATCGCCGTCGCGATCGGAGCGATGGTCGACGCATCGATCATCATGGTCGAGAACGTCCACAAGAAGCTCGAGGCGTGGGAGGCGGGCGGGCGGAAGGAGCCGCGCGAGGCGGTGATCGTGCACGCCCTCCAGGAGGTGGGGCGCCCAATCTTCTTCGCGCTCATGGTGATCACCGTATCGTTCCTGCCGATCTTCACGCTGGAGGGGACGGAGGGTCGCCTTTTCAAGCCGCTCGCCTATACGAAGACCTTCTCCATGTTCTTCGCGGCGATGCTCGCCGTGACGCTGACCCCGGCGCTCGCGGCGTGGTTCATCCGCGGGAAAATCCGGCCGGAGCACGAGCATCCAATTTCGAAACGCATGATTCGCGCCTACGCTCCCGTCGTGCGGTTCGTGGTGCGCCGCAAGGGGTGGGTCGTCCTCGGCGCCCTGGCCCTTCTCCTCGCCACCGTTCCCGTATTCCTCCACTTGGGGAGCGAGTTCATGCCGCCCCTGAACGAAGGGACCATTCTCCATATGCCGACCGCGCCTCCGGGAATCTCGGAGGCCGAGGCCGGCGCTGTCCTTCAGCAAATGGACCGCGAGCTCAAGCAGGTCCCGGAGGTGGCGACCGTGTTTGGCAAGATCGGTCGCGCCAAGACGGCCACCGACCCGGCCCCTCTCTCCATGGTGGAAACCGTGATCACCCTCAAGCCGGAATCGGAGTGGCGGAAGGGACTCACGTGGGAAGGCCTCATCTCCGAGATGAATTCCCGGGTCCGGATTCCCGGAATGCCCAACATCTGGTGGATGCCGATCCAGACCCGAAACGAGATGCTGGCGACGGGAGTGCGGAGCGCGGTCGGCGTCAAGGTGTTCGGCCCCGACCTCGCACAGATCGAGCGGACCGCCGTAGAGATCGAGACCGCCCTTCAAGGGGTCCCCGGCACCCGGAGCGCCTTCGCCGA
>JBGPMG010000041.1:0-15941 GCA_041486815.1 Candidatus Eiseniibacteriota bacterium
CCCTAGCAGTCGGGCGGTCACGGATCTACCCGGGGTCCCGTTCACCGAGTCCCGGACGCGCATCTATGAGGCCGCGGCGCGGTATCGCAACCCGAACGGCAGACTCGAAGCGGCCGGCGGGCGCTTCCTCGCCCCACGCCACGAGGGGCTCGGCTATCTAGACGGTGGCGGCGTTTCATGGCGAGCCTGGCCGGGCCTCGCCTTCGGAGTCGCCGCAGGCTCAAGCTCCGACCTTGGCGTCGCGGGCCTCGGCTCGCGCGGAATCCGGGCGGGTGGGTGGATCGAGGCCGCGAGCCCGGCCTCCTCGGCCGTAAGCCGCTGGCGAGCGCTCCTCTCGGGTGGATTCGAGGCCGATTCGTCGCTCACGCGGCGCGAGTATGTGGCCGAACGCTTCGATTTCTGGCCGCGGCGGAACGGCGTCGTCTACCAGAGCGCCGAGATCGACTACAACCCCGCCTGGAAACGCGCACTTGGCGAGCGCGAGGTCGTCCTCACCGCCTGGTCGATCGGAAGCAGTTTCCAATTCCGGCCGAGGCTCTGGATGACTCTGGCATTCGACTCCCGTCGGCCGTACCCATCGAACGAGCTGCGGCTTGTGCCCGCACTGATCGCACTCGACCGCTACAGTGGCCTCCACGCCTCTTCGCGCTTCGACCTCTCCAGAGACCAATCGGTCTGGATCGGCGGTGGCGTTCGTCGTCGGGATCGAGACGGCAAGACGTACAACTCCTGGGATCTCGGCATGAGCTCCCGCCGCATCCTGAGCGAGATCCTTTCGGGCAGCGTCCATGCCTTTGGCTACAACGAGGGCCCGGCGCAGGGGATCAACGCAGATACGGACCTCGCCGCGCGCTTCCGGTCGTGGGGAACGATCGAACTGTCGGGCGGATTCGGCGCGATGCTGGGCAATGCAGGCGTGGACGCGATTCCGGAGTACCGCTCACGCTGGATCCGGACCGGGCTCGACCTCCGCGGGCCCCAAGGCAGCTGGCTTCGACTGGCGCACGAGTGGCAAGGCGGCGGCCCGGGGAATGAGCTGACCGCCGAAGTCGGCCTCGCGTTCTAGGACTCCGGACTCGCCTGAACTTCGCGCGGCCGGTAAGGCTGCCCGAGCCTCACTTAGCCCTCCTTGTCGCGCTCGGAGCTCCATGGCATGATCCGACGTCGCAGGCTTCATCATGCCGCCACGTCTAAGGAGGAACCGTGTCCCGACCGATCCCGCGTCGATTCGATAGTTCTCTGGGTTTTCTCGCACTCACGCTGGCGATTCTCTTGCCCGGCTTCGCCTTTTCCCCCGCGGCCGCCGCGGAACCGTCCGTACCGGCGCCGGCGCCATTCTTCACCGGCTCTCCCGATGTGGCGGCGTTTCAGGCGAGCGAGGAAGCCGAGCTGCGCGCCGCGCAGGACGCCATGGATCGGATGCTCGCGGTCCAGGGAAAACGGACGATAGAGAACACGCTCATGCCGTACAACGAGATCATGATCCACGCTGAGAACGCGGCGTACGGCTCCCACCTCATGGAGGTTGTCCATCCTGATTCGATCTTCCGCGCGAGGGCGGAGGAGCTGACCCAACGCGCCAGCAAGTTCATCGACGATCTGAGCCTGAATCGGTCGGTCTACGACGCCCTCGCGAAGGTGGACGCGAAGAGAGAGGACCCGGCCACGAAGTATTTCCTTACCAAGACCCTTCAAGACTTCCGCCTTGCGGGCGTCGACAAGGACGAAGCCAGTCGAAAGCTGATCTCCGCCCTCCAGGATGACCTGACGAAGACCGGGCAGGACTTCAGCCGGAACATCCGGACCGACTCGCGCACCTTTCAGGTCGACCGCGTCGAGGATCTGGCCGGGCTCCCCGAGGACTTCATCCGAGCCCATGTCCCGGGACCCGACGGGAAGATCACGCTCAGCATCGAGAATCCGGACTACTTCCCCGTGATCCGATACGCGCAGAGCGGCGAGCTCCGGCGCCGGATGATGTTCGAAGACCTGAATCGCGCGTATCCGGCCAACATGGCGGTGCTCGACTCGCTGATCGCGAAGCGCTACCGCCTGGCCCGGATCCTCGGCTACCCGACCTGGGCCGACTACGTGACCGTGGACAATATGATCGGCTCCGCCAAGAACGCCTCCGACTTCATCCAGCGCCTCCGCGAGACCACCTTCCGCCGCGCGCAGGAGGAATATGCCGTCTACCTGAAGCGGAAGCGCGAGGACAATCCGGCGGCCACGCAGGTGGATCGCTGGGAGATGTCGTACTACGGCCGGTTGATTCGGAAGCGGGATTTCGACTTCGATCCGCAGGAGGCCCGCGCCTACTTCCCCTTCGATCTGGTGAAGCAGGGCGTGCTCGACGTCACCTCCAAGATGTTCGGCCTCACCTACAAGCGAATGGAAACCGCGGCGGTCTGGGATTCGAGCGTCGAGGCCTATGAGGTCTTCGACGGGCCGAAGCTGCTGGGCCGGTTCTATCTGGACCTCCATCCGCGGCCCGGAAAGTTCAACCACGCCGCCAAGTTCGCGATTCGCCAAGGAGCGGCGGGCGTGCAGGTGCCCGAGCACGCGCTCGTCTGCAACTTCCCCGGCGGAAAGCCCGGCGACCCGGGCCTCATGGAGCACTCGGACGTGGAGACCTTCTTCCACGAATTCGGCCACCTGGTGCACGCCATCCTGGGCGGACAGGGCCGCTGGGAACCGGTCGCCGGAACCGCGGTCCAGCGCGACTTCGTCGAAGCGCCGTCCCAGATGCTCGAGGAGTGGGTGTGGGACCCGAAAGTGCTTCAGACCTTTGCGCGCCACTACCAGACGCAGGAGGCAATCCCCGTCGCGCTTGTCGAGAAAATGAGGCGGGCCGATGCCTTCGGGCGGGCGCTCAACACCGCGACGCAGGCCTACTACTCGGCGATCTCGCTGGGCATCTACAATGCGGCGCCCGACCGCGTGAACACCGACGCGATGGTCGCCGAGCTCGAGCCCAAGTTCACTCCGGTGCCTCCCATGGAGAATACGCACATCCAAACCTCCTTCGGGCACCTCGACGGCTATTCCGCCGTGTACTACACCTACATGTGGTCTCTTGTCATCGCGAAGGACATGTTCAGCCGCTTCAACAAGGATGATTTGTTGGATCCGAGGGTGGCGACGGAGTACCGCGACGACGTGCTCGCGCCGGGCGGATCCAAGCCGGCAAGGGAGCTGGTGAAGGCCTTCCTCAAGCGTGACTATGACTTCAAAGCATTCGATTCTTGGCTGGCGGGCAAGGACTGACGCGCGCGGGCGACGGAGCGCGGTCTTATCGGGGTTTCGTCTTGGGGCTCAGGATCGGGGTCAGGTAGTCCGGTTTGGCCGCGTCTCGCACGAGACGGGGATACCGCTCGCCGCCGTAGTAGTCGATGCGGTAGGTCTTGAGGAATCCGCCCGATTCGACCACCACCTCGATCGGTCTCTTCGAGGTCCGGGCTGCGGCGATCGCCTTGCGCCCCCGGTCGGCGGTCCAAACCCGCCCGTCGACCGACAGGAGCTTCATCCCGGGGGCGATCCCCGCCTTCGCGGCCGGCAACTCCGGATTTACGTCGATGACGACACCGTCGGAGCCCAGAAGCAGGCCAAGCGAAAACGTCAGGTAGGTCCACTGGCGCACCCGCTCGAAGGTACGCGTGTACGAGGAGAGCGTGTCGGAGTAGACGAGGCGCCATCCGCTGCCCTCGATTCCCCCAAGCGGCGGAACCTTTGAAGCCCGCCGAACGCGGGTGTCGAAGAACCCGTCCCAGTTGTAGGGTGCGACCGCTTGGAGCGCCGCGACGACGTCGCTGAGCGCATAGGTCTTCACGGTCGGACCGCCGCTCAAACCCCCGTGGAAGCGGCGGCAGAAGTCGTCGAGCGATCGCGCGCCGCCGCTCTGGCGGCGGATGATCGAGTCCGCTTCCAACCAGATGAGGACCCCCTCCGAGTAGACGTCCCCGAAGCTTCGCCGCCATCCCGACCACTGACGCCCGGCGTGGCCGGTCATCGGGGCCGAGAGCGCCGTATCACGGAGCGACCGCCACGACCTCCCGGGCTCGGCGGTTATCGTCGCCGCCGTCTGCGCCACGTCGGCCAGGGACTGCTCGAACGTCAGGAATCCGCTGCGCGCCGCGAGCACCCACGCCAGGTAGTCGGTCAAGCCTTCGTAGATCCAGAGCAGGTCGGTCTTCATCGGCGCCAGGTAGGCGCCGCGCGTCATGCCTTCCGGTCGGCGGTGCTTCCCGTTCCAGGAGTGAACGAATTCGTGCGGGAGCAGCTGCGCGGTCCGGATCTCGAGATCCGCGTCCAGAAGGGCCCGCTCCGGGCTCCGGTTGTCGCTCGACTCGTGGTGCTCCAATCCCGAATAGCTCATCTGGTCGCTTAGCGCATAGAGGAAATGGTAGTCGCGGTAGTGCGTCGCGCCGAACAGAGCGATCCCTTCCCGCACGAGGCGTTCGTAGCAGGCGATGCGCGACGGCTCGACCTCCAGCGCCTCGGGATCGTCCGCCGCGATGTCGAGTTCATGTTTCGGCGTGACCTCGGATGCGAGCCGAATGACACGGAAATTGGCTCCGGCCAGAACCGGGGAGTCGATCAAGGTCACAAGGGATGCGGACCGGAAGGCTACTTCATTCCCAGCCGCCCGCTCCACCGGGAGCGCGGTGCCCCACTTCCAACCCTCCGGCAACCGGAGCGTGGCCTGGACCATGAGGCTTTCCGCCGGCGTCCCCTGGGGGTAGAAAAGGACCTGATTCCAGTCCAAGACCGCGAGCTTGGGGGTGGTGGACGTCGTGCCCCGCAATCCGTCGGCGCCGGTCGGGATGAGATAGTCGAGGGAGAGATCGACCGCGCGGGCCCCGGGCGGCACGTCGCAGCGAATCGCGTACAGCTCCTCTTCATCGCGGCTCCACTCGAGCGCGCGGCCCCCCGCGGAGATCGTGATCCCCGCGACGTTCTGGATCGGACCGGTGGGGCCATGTTCCCCGGGGATCCACTTCGGATAGAGAAGCGTGAGAGTTCCCGGCGCCGCGGGAATGTGGAGTCTCGCGTGGAGGATTCGTCGCGGGGCTTCGGTCGCGTCCACGGAAAGGAGGATCGGAAGCTCGGTGCTTAGCGCCGGCAGCGCAAAGAATGGCGCGGCCGCCATCGCGACGGCGATGAGCCCTGCGGTACGGATTCTCCGGATTCGAGCGGTCATCAACCCCACTCCTGGTTCCCGTCGATCGGGGGTGTCAAGACATCGCCCACCCTCCTACGCCACGAGCTTGGCGTCCATCGTAATCTTGGCGTTGAGGAGTTTCGAGATCGGGCAGCCCGCCTTGGCCTCGCTTGCCGCCTTCTCGAACGCCGCGCGGTCCCCTCCGGGGATCTTGGCCGTCACGTCGAGGTGTGACGACGTCACCGCGAACCCTCCCTCGACCTTCTCGAGGGTGACCGCCGCGGTGGTGCGGATGCTCTCGGGGGTGATGCCCGCGCCGCCGAGCTGCGCCGAGAGCGCCATCGAGAAACATCCCGCGTGCGCGGCCGCGATCAACTCCTCCGGGTTCGTTCCCTTCCCGTTCTCGAACCGCGTGCTGAAAGAATAGGCCGCATTCGAGAGGATTCCGCTCTCCGTGGAGACGGTTCCCTTTCCTTCCTTGAGGCTACCCCGCCATTCGGCGGAACCGTTGCGGATCATCATGGCCTCCGTTCACGAAATGGTCCATTACCGCGCGGCGACTTCTGCGCCGCGTCACCGTGTAGGCAAACAACGACACGGTCTCGATATTGGAGATTATCCAATTGCAGGGCCGGCCTGTGCTTGTACTATTATTGTACGCACGGCTGCGCGCGAGCGCTCCGGTCACCATG
Organism: Candidatus Eiseniibacteriota bacterium; assembly: GCA_041486815.1. Classification (GTDB taxonomy): domain Bacteria; phylum Eisenbacteria; class RBG-16-71-46; order SZUA-252; family SZUA-252; genus WS-9. Next base: position 5,854 of record JBGPMG010000041.1, read on the forward strand.
AGAGCGTCTGAGTCGTGCAACACATAGGAGGGTCATCCCATGACGGACGGTGCCGTAAAAGTAACCCACGCTCCCCCGACCGTGGACGAGGTTCCCGCGCTCCTCCGCGAGCTCGTCTCTCACCTGCGACAGAATCGCACGAAGCTTCGTGAGGAGTGGGTGCGGCGCATCAGCGTCGCCGAGCTCCTGACCGCGATGACGAAAGAAGAGATCTTCGCGGAGGCAACGTCGGTCTATGACAGCTACGTACTCGCCCTGGAGACGGGAACCCTCGAGGCCCTCCAGGCCTACGCGCGCAATCTCTCGGAGCGAATCATCCCGCGGGGGGTGGAGACGCACGAAGTCGTCGGCATCGTGCTCCTCCTGCGCGACGTTCTGGCGCGATCGCTGTTTGCCAAGTATCAGGCCGATTTCGCTCCGCTGAATCGCATCCTGGACGCGTATGAACCGGCCGCGAATCGCATCGCGATCACGGTCGCAGTCGGCTTTGTCCAGGAGCGGGAACGCGTCATCCGCGAGCAGCAGGAGGCGATTCGAGAGTTGTCCACGCCGGTCCTCCAAGTCCGCGAGCGTCTGCTGATTCTCCCGATCATCGGTCTCATCGATCCCGCCCGTTCCCGCCAGCTGACCGAGCAGCTCTTGAGAGGGATCCGGACCAACCGCGCCAAGGTCGTCGTGATCGATATCACCGGCGTCGCCGCGATGGATGCCAACGTCGCGAATCACCTCGTTCTGACCGTCGAATCGGCGCGTCTCCTGGGTGCGAGCGTGATCGTCACCGGCCTTTCGCCGGAAATCGCCCAGACGCTCGTCAACATCGGCGTCGATCTCGGCAAGATGACCACCGTCGGAGACCTCCAAGGAGGGATCGAAGAGGCCGAGCGGCTCCTCGGATACAAGGTAGTTCCGATACGGGAACCTGACGCCGTCTAGCGGCCCCTCACCCGCCCCACACCAAAGGACCCACCGGTGGAAGTCCCGATACTCAAGCAAGGTGCTTACCTGATCGCCTCGATCCAGGCAGCGCTCTCGGACAGCGATCTGCTGCATTTCCGCGACGTCTTGATGAAGTCCGTCGGCCAGCACCGCGCCCTAGGGGTGATCGTGGATGTCGCGGCCCTCGACGTCGTGGACTCCTTCGGCACCCGGGTGCTCGGGGACATCGCGCGGATGATCAGCCTCCGGGGAGCCAAGACCGTCATCGTGGGCATCCAGCCCGAGGTCGCGATGGCGATGGTGCAGATGGGGCTGACCCTGGGGGCGGTCGAGACCACGCTCGACCTCGAGGAGGGGCTAGCCTACTTAAACAAGCACACCAAGCCGCAGGCGAAACGATGAGCGAATCGGCGGATTCGTCCAATTCGACCGGCGTTTTGGAGCCGCCGGACCAAGGCGTGCCCGTGGTCACGGAAGCCGACATTGTCACGGCCCGTCAAAAGGGACGCGCGCTGGCCTTGGGCATCGGCTTTTCGCCCGGCGATGCGACGCTGATCGCTACCGCCATCTCCGAGCTCGCTAGGAACATCGTGACTTACGGGAAGGATGGCGAGATCCGATTTATCCCGATCGAACTGAACGGAAAGCCTGGGCTGACGGTCGTCGCGAGTGACAAGGGAGCCGGAATCCCCGACATCCGCCAGGCGATGCAGGACGGCTATTCCACGGCGGGCCGACTGGGACTGGGACTGCCCGGGGTCAAGCGCTTGATGGACGAAATGGAGGTCATTTCCGCGGTAGGGGTCGGAACGACCGTCACGGCGAAAAAGTGGAGGACGTGACCGCCCGCTCGATAACGTGGAGCATCGCTCACCGCCCGTTTAACGAGGGGGCGGAATCGGGGGACCTGTGCGTGGTCCAGCCGTTCCCGAACGGAATCCTGATCGTCGTCCTGGACGGCGCCGGCCATGGACCGGAGGCTGCGGCGGTGGTGAAAATCGCGTCTAAGATCATTGAATCACACGCCGACGAATCGCCGATCCCCCTTCTGCGGCGGTGCCACGACGGGCTCCGGACCACTCGGGGCGCCGCGCTCAGCATCGCGTCCATCCGGACGTCCGAGGGCCTCATGACCTGGCTCGGTGTCGGAAACGTGGAGGGCTTCCTCCTCCGGGCGGATCCGACTGCCAAGCCGAAATCCGAATCGCTGGTCCTTCGCCCCGGCGTTGTCGGCCGAAAGCTGCCGCCTCTGGTCAGTGCGGTACTGCCGGTGGCGATGGGAGACACCCTCGTCTTCACGACGGACGGAGTCTCGCAGGGATTCACAGAGTTGATCGCACCCGGCGCGCCGCCCAAACAGACCGCCGATCTAATACTCGCCCGCCACGGCAAGAGGACCGACGACGCGCTCGTGGTCGTGGCACGCTGTGAAGAGGCCGAATCATGATGGACGGCCTACGCGCAGACGGGCGGCCCGACCCGTGGTAGGCTCCGGGTCCGGTTCTCGACTCCACCCACCCTACTCCAAGGAGGAATTCCCATGTCCGTCGCCAGAGTGACCGAGATCATCGCATCGTCCACAAAGAGTTTCGACGACGCCGTCCGCGTCGGCGTCGAGCGTGCGAACCAGACACTGCAAAACGTAAAGGGAGCGTGGATCCAGGACCACAAGCTGAAGATCGAAGGCGGCAAGATCGTGGAGTACCGCATTAACATGAAGGTGACGTTCGTCCTCAAGGGCTAGCCACCGGGGATGGGCTCCGATGAGGCGCCCCAAGCGTACTGGGGCGTCGACGCAGACGCGCTGCTTCGGGCGCTGGGTTCTGGCCGCGATGGCCCGAGCTCTGAGGAGGCGCGGGACCGCCTCCGGCGCTTCGGGCCGAACGCCCTTCGCCCCAGCAGCTCGGCGGGTCCCCTCAAGCTTTTCCTCCGGCAGTTCCAGAGCCCGATCGTCCTGATCCTCCTCTTCGCCGTCGGCGTCTCGTTCGTGGTCCGCGACTGGACGGACGCGGCAATCATCCTGGTCATCATCCTCGGGAGCGCGATCCTCAGCTTCCAGCAGGAGCACAGCGCCGGCGCAGCCGTCGAGAAGCTCCAGGCGAAGATCTCGCTACGGGCGACGGTCGTGCGCGGCGGGAGCACCGTCACGATCCCCGCGGAGGAGGTCGTGCCGGGAGACGTCCTGCTCCTCTCGGCCGGGGCACTCGTCCCCGCGGACGGCGTCGTGATCGAGGCGCGTGATTTCTTTCTGAACCAGGCGCTGCTCACCGGGGAAACCTTCCCAGTCGAAAGGCAGCCAGGTCCCGTGGCCGCGGAGGCCACCCTCGGCGAGCGGACGAACTGCGTTTACATGGGGACGAACGTGCGGAGCGGCACGGCACGCGTGCTGGTAGCGCGGACCGGCCCGGCCACCGAGTTCGGACGGATTGCCGATAGGCTTCAGCTCCGCCCTCCGATGACGGCCTTCGAGCACGGGATCAAACAGTTGGGCTTCCTTCTCTCCGAAGTCACGCTGGTCCTCGTGCTCGGCGTCTTCGCGATCAACGTCGCTTTCCACCGGCCGGTGCTCGATTCGCTGCTCTTCTCCCTCGCGCTGGCCGTAGGGCTTACTCCCCAACTCCTCCCCGCGATCATCAACATCACCCTCGCCCGCGGGTCGATTCGTATGGCTCAGCGTGGCGTGATCGTCCGACGCCTCGCGTCGATCGAGGAATTCGGCGGCATGGACGTCCTCTGCACCGACAAGACCGGAACGATTACCGAAGGCGTCGTGCGCCTCGAACGGGCGGTGGATGCGGCCGGGATGGATTCGGACGAGGCGCTGAGGCTCGCGGCGTGGAACGCCAAGTTCCAGACTGGCCTCCAGAACCCGCTCGACGAAGCGATCCTCGCCTCGGCGCCGCCGGCCGGCCCTGGGACCACGGCCGCTGCGGGCGGGACCTCGGTGGGCGCGGAAGGCGACATCCGCAAGCTGGACGAGATTCCCTACGACTTTCATCGGAAGCGCCTGAGCGTGGTCGTCAGCGTCGGCGGCGAGCCCCTTCTCATTACGAAGGGCGCGGTGACGAACGTGCTCGAGATCTGCACGCGCGTGATGGAGGGCGGCGCTGAGATCCCGTTCGACGAGACCCGTCGCGACGCGGTGGTCCGCCGCTACACCGAATGGAGCGGACAGGGCATCCGCACCCTCGCGATCGCGACGAAGAGGGTGGCGCCCCGTCCTGTTTACGGCCGCGAGAATGAGGCCGAGATGAGCCTTCGGGGCTTTCTCCTCTTCCTCGATCCGCCCAAACCGGGCGTCGGTGAGACCGTCACCGACCTCATGGGGCTCGGAGTCGAGCTCAAGATCATCACCGGCGACAACATGCTCGTGGCGAAGCACACCGCGGAGAAGATCGGACTCCAGGTGAGGGGGGTGCTGACGGGCGCCGAACTGGAGGCGATGCGCGACGAGGCGCTTTGGAACGTCGCCGAGCGCACCTCCATCTTCGCGGAGATCGACCCGAACCAGAAGGAACGGATCATCCTCGCACTCAGGAAAATGGGCCGCGTGGTCGGATATATGGGGGACGGAATTAACGACGCGCCGGCGCTCCACGCCGCGAACCTGGGTATCTCCGTAGATCAGGCCGTGGACGTCGCGAAGGAGGCCGCCGACTTCGTCCTCCTGTCGAAGGACCTGGCGGTGCTGCACGCGGGAATCGTGGAGGGCCGTACGACCTTCGGCAACACGCTCAAATATGTGTTCATGGCCACGAGCGCGAACTTCGGGAACATGTTCAGCATGGCGGGGGCGTCGCTGTTCCTGCCGTTCCTCCCGATGCTGCCGAAGCAGATCTTGCTCATCAATTTCCTCACGGATCTGCCCGAGCTGACGATCGCCGGGGACCGAGTCGACTCCGAGTTCCTCCAGAAGCCGTGCCGCTGGAGCGTCGGGTTCGTGCGCCGCTTCATGCTGGTTTTCGGCACCCTGAGCAGCGTCTTCGACTTCCTCACGTTCGCCGTTCTCATCGCCGTGCTCCGCGCCGGGCCGGCCGAGTTCCGCACTGGCTGGTTCGTCGAATCGGTCGTCTCGGCGACGCTCATCATCTTCGCGGTTCGGTCGCGGCTCCCCTTCCATCGAAGCCAACCGAGCCGGGCCATGGCCGCGGTCGCACTCGCCGCCGGCTCAATCACCCTCCTGCTTCCCTACTCGCCGCTCGCGCGGCCCCTCGGATTGGCGCCGGTGCCGCTTGCGATCCAGGCGGCGATCGCGGGAATCGTTGTCCTCTACTTCGTCTCGGCGGAGGCGGTCAAGCGCCTCTTCTACAGGCGAGAGCTACGGGTGCGACCGCAGGCCGTCTGATAGAATGGAACCGTGCGAGGAAGCGTAGTCGTCATCACAGGTGCAAGTGGAGGCATCGGCGCCGCGGTGGCTCGCGCCGTCGCGAAGGCAGGCGGCCGGCCCGTTCTCGCCGCGCGGCGTGAGAAGGAGCTGCGCGAGGTGGCAGCGGCGTGTGGGGGCGACGCTCTCGTGGTCGTCGCCGACGTGACGCGCAGGGAGGAGGTGCAGCGGATCTTCGACGCCGCGATCGCCCGGTTCGGGCACCTCGATGTCTGGATCAACAACGCGGGTCGCGGCATCAGCAAGCCAGTGGCCGAGCTGACGGACGAAGATTTCGACGAGATGATGCTCGTCAACGTCAAGTCGGCGCTCTACGGAATGCAGACGGTCCTGCCCTACTTCAAGGAACGGGGCCGAGGACACATCATCAACATCTCCTCGATGCTCGGCCGCGTGCCGTTCGCCTCGATCCGCTCCGCCTACAGCGCGGCCAAGCACGCCCTCAACTCCTTGACCGCGAATTTCCGGATGGACCTTCGCGCGACCCACCCGGAGATTCACGTGACGACGGTCTCCCCCGGCGTCGTCGCCACCGAATTCGGGGTCCACGCGATGGGCGGCGGCCCCGACTCCCGCCAGATGCCGATGGCTCAGCCCGTCGGAGAGGTGGCCGCTGTGATCGTCGACGTGATCGAAAGGCCGCGCGCCGACGTCTACACGCGGCCCGGTCTGAGCGAGCGGGTGGCCGCCTACTACGCCGCCGAGGACATGGCCGCCGTGGAGACGCAGCCTCCGTTCACGCCAAGCGGACCCCGTGCGTGAAGCGGCCGGGAGGGGCCAGGCTCACTTCAAAATATTGAAGGAGCCCTCCATGGTTCCGTCCGCGGAACGCACGCGGTAGAAATAGACGCCGGACGAGAGGGCCATTCCCTCCTCATCGCGTCCATCGATGGTCAATTCGTGAAGACCCGGTGTCAGATACTGCTGCGGCATCAGGATCCGCACCATGCGTCCTTGCAAATCGAACACCCGGACGCTCGCGTTCCCCGGTTTTCTCGTCACGAACGAAAACGTCGCCCGGGGATTGAAGGGATTGGGAGACGTCATGGCCAAGGCCGGCCCGTTGTTCCCCGTCTTCTTGACTGTGACTACCTTGACGCCGCGGAGCGGGATAGCGCCCGTCGCGCTCTGGAACTGGCCGGTCAGGATGAGATTGACGCTGCTGTTGTCCGGAGTGTTCGCGAATAGGTTTCTGAGGCAGAAGCCTGAGAAGGTCACCTCGAGATCGGGAATCCCGTTCTGGTCGACGTCGCCGATCCGGATGCGCTTGGTGTCGGCCGCACACTCGCTGACCGTACCGGCATTCGGAAAGTCCGTCGCGAGGCGGAGCGTGCCCACGACGATATTCTCATAGGGGAGTTCCAACTCCTCGATACCGAGCCTTGTAAGCCCATCTTTGCCGAGGTTGAGCGTCGAACCGCCCTTCTTGAGCAGAAGTGAGACGGAGACCACCGCCGTGATCGTCCCGGTCGTGGCATCGTCGTCATAGAGCCCACCCGGGTCCGTCACGCGCAAAGTTACGGTGTACACGCCCGCCGCCAAGTAGGCGTGCGACGGCGCAGCTCCTACGCCCGTGGCCCCGTCCCCGAAGCTCCAAGCGAACGTCAACGCGTCGCCATCCGGGTCGGACGATGCCGCACCGCTGAAGCCGACCTCAACGCCTGGGGCCCCGGTGTAGGGCCCGCCGGCAGTCGCAACCGGCTGTCGGTTCACGTTCGTCACAGTGATATCCGTGATGGCGACGTCGCCATTCCCGCTCTGGTCCTCGCCGCGGAAGTAGACCCGATAAGAACCCGCTTGGGTGAAATCGGGAGTCCAGCTGAATGTTCCAGCCCCGTTACCGTGATCCGCGAATATCGCGCCAACCGGCAGAGAGAATGGGATCAGCCGGACCGGATCACCGTCTGGATCGATCGCGGTCACGTTAAACGCTATGTTCACGCCCTCCGAAGTCGTCACGGAACTTGGCGCGGTGACCCTCGGAACTTGGTTGGTATGGGCCACGTCGATGGCCGTGGTCTTTGACGTTGCCTGGCCGTTCGAGGCTGTGAACGTCACTCCATATTGCCCAGCCTGCCCGTACGGCGGCGTCCACTGGAATATCCCTGACGTATTGGACGCGTTCACCTGGAACGTGGCGCCCGTTGGGAGCGGCGCCGCCGTGAATGAACTGATCGGATCTCCGTCGGGGTCCCCGGCCGTTACGAGAAAGGAAATCGAAACCGCCTCCTGGCCGGCCACGGAGTCAGGCGCGAATACGACCGGCGCGCAGGGACACGCCGGCCCCACGCTGATCCTCGTCGTGAACGTGGCCGGGAACGGGAACGCTTCGTTAGGGGTGGCAGTGAACGCTACGGGGTATGTCCCCGACTGTCCCGCCGAGGGAGTCCACCGGAACGTCCCCACCTCTCGGGAAGGATCCACGACAAACTGGGCTCCCGGCGGCAGTGAGGAAGCGACCAGCGATGCAACCGTCATATCCTCGTAGCTGGCCGAAACCGATACGCAGAAGGTGATCGGGCTCCCGGCGGCGCCTGCGACATCGGGCGGAGCCGACAGAAACAGGGTCGCGGGTGCCCCAAAAGCGAGGATCTGGGTCGTCGTGCTCCCGGAGAGATCGTTCGTTGCCGTGAACGTAAATTGGAAAGCGCCGATCGAGCTCGGGGACCAGCTGAAGGTCCCCATCGTGTTCGACGCGTTGGGCGTGAAGGTGGCTCCCAGAAACTGTGGGGACATGGTGAGGGACGTGATCGGATTACCGTTCGGATCCCCGGCGTAGACCGTAAACGTGACCGGAGTGTGCGCACCTCTGGTCTGGGTTGGAATGGACTGCACGAACGGGGCACCATCGGTATCGATGACCGTGATTCCCCCGGATGCCGATCCGGAGAGGCTGTTGCTCGCCGTGTAGATCACGTTATAGGAGCCCGTCTGTCCCGGCTGGGGCGTCCAGGTGAGGGCCCCGCCAGTGTTGGACGCGTTCGGCGTGAACTGAGCGTCGTTCCCAGGAGGGAGCCCCGACACATCGGCGGTGAGCGACGTGATCGCGTCCCCGTTCCGGTCGCGCGCCGTGACTTCGATGAACGCCTTGACGCCGACCGCGACTTGGTAGGACGCGACCTTTACGATCGGGGCTAGGTCACAGGCGGATTGGGCCCGTGCCTCCCCGGCCGTAGCTAAGAGAGCTGAGGCGATGATCGCGGTGGATAGAAGCGGCGAGAGTCCAGTGCGCATGGGGGTCCTCCACCTCGCGCCGAGTTGACACGGCGCGGTTCAGGCCTGGGCGACTGCGGGTAGGAGCGGCTGGAAGCAGACATCGGAAGCAAGGCTGGCGATCTGTCGACACGGCGGCTTCCCTCTCAACGCCGATCGGGAGCGAATCGTCCACCGTACCGGCGAGCCGCCGCCGGGTGCGCCCCGATGGCTCTACTGCACGAGTATTACTCTACACCGCCACCGGAAGCCAGAAAAGGAGCGGTTTCACCGGGGCTTCCACGCGCAAATATTGCACGGGGAAGGGCTCGACGCCGTGAGCCAAGCGCCCCTCACTTCAGAATTGCAAATCGTCCCGTAATGGTCCCTTCGGGGGAATCTACCTCGTAGAAGTACACGGCCGAGGGAAGCACTTCACCTCGATTTCCCCGACCGTCAATTCTCACCTCGTGTTTCCCCGCGGGCATAAGTGGCGCCTCCATCAACGTCCGCACAAGGCGCCCCTGAAGGTCGAACATCGTTACCTTCACGCGGCCCGGCTTCACAGTGTTGAAGGACAGCATCCCTGATGGATTGAGTGGGTTTGGCGCAACGGAGGCAGCTTTGTGCCCACCACCTTTGTCAATCACCCGAACCTCGCCAGTGCCCATGAAGTTCTCCCCCGTGACCAGCGACCCAGTCAGCTCGAGAGAATTCACACCTGGCGCGAGGAGCGGATCGAGCGCAGCCCTACTGAACTTCACCATGAGATCGCGTATCCCGTTCCTGTTGCGATCCCCGACGATCGCAAACTTAGATACCGGCGGCACCGATCCCGCGAGGCGAAGCGTCGAGACATCAATGCTCACCGGGTCAAATCCCGAGGGTTCGATGTAGGCAGTCACCGAGGGAGCATGGTTCTTCAGATTGATGACGTTGGGGTCGAGATCCACGGCGGCTGCGAGCGTCGAGCGTTGCGGTCCGATGTTCAAGAGAACGGACACGGTGTTGGAGCCTTGATTCCCAGTCACAAGGTCTGGCTTTCCATCCCGGTCTACATCCCCGATCGCAACGGACACGGGGAAAGGTCCCGCCCCATAGTCTGTCTTGGGGCCAAAGGTGCCGTCGCCGTTCCCGAGCAACACCGACACGGTGCCGGAGCCGCCATTCACCACTGCGAGATCAGGCTTCCCATCCACGCTCACATCACCAATCGCGACGGAGATGGGGCTGCTCCCCATCCCGTAATCCGCCTTCGCCCCAAAGCTTCCGTTCCCATTGCCTAAGAGAACAGATACGGTGTTGGAATAGGAATTTGTCACCACGAGATCCAACTTCCCATCGCGGCTCACATCCCCCATCGCAACAGAGAAGGGGCCGACCCCAGCCCCGAAGTCCACTTTCGGCGCGAAGCTCCCGTCCCCATTGCCCAAGAGAACGGAAACGGTGCTGGAGCCGCCATTCGCCACCGCGAGGTCCGGCATCCCATCCCCGTTTAGATCCCCAATCGCGACGGTGCGTGGAATGTTCCCCGACCCGTAGTCCACCTTCAGGCTGAAGGTCCCGTCCCCATTGC
>JBGPMG010000042.1:0-15704 GCA_041486815.1 Candidatus Eiseniibacteriota bacterium
AGCGCCGTCCACGGCGCCGGCGGCGGATTCGATCTTCGCCCGCGGAACCTCGATCGCCCCGGTCGGCATTCCCGCGACGGTCGGTGCGGCCACGACGACCGCGCTGGTTGTTCTGCCCGATTCGCTGAATTGGATTGCCGGCGATCCGGTGCGGGTGCGCGTGCGCGCCGTGGACGGGTTTGGAAACATCGTCCTGGGCGACACCGCCACCGTCGTCTTGAGCTCCGGCGGCAGCGTCACCTTCGCACCCGCCTTCGGCGCGCTGACGGCGGGCGAGTTCGTGACGTTCGCTCGCGACACGCTCGTGGAGACCGTTCCAAGCCTCGCCGCCTCGCGGGTGGGGGGCGGAAACGGAAGCGCGGGGCCGGTGACCGTCCGGCCGTCCTCCCCGGCGGGAACGATCGCGGTCACGGCGCCGCGCGACACGCTCACCGCCGACGGCAGAAGCTCCGTCACCGTGGCGCTCGGACCGGTGCGCGACGCGTTCGGAAACCTCGCGGCCACCGGTACGCTCATCCTCGTGAGCCCGATGGCCGCTACGCTCCTGGCCCCGGACGCCTCGCCGCTTCCAGGGCTCGACCTCGCGACGGCATCCGACGGCCGCGCGTCCCTCGTCTTGACCGCTCCCTTGGCACCCGGACCGGACACGCTACGCGCGTCAACCCGGCTCGGCGGCGCCGCCGGGCTCCGCGCCTTCGTCTACGAGCCGCCTCCCTCGCTCGCCTACACGCCGGGCTCGATCGCGCCCCAGGTCGTCGTGCCCGGATCGGCCTACGCATTCCGTTTGCGCGTGACCAACACGGGGACCGGCACGGTCCAGATCGGGCCGGGAACCACGCTCTCGTTCGGAGTCGGGGCGACGGCCTATGCCGCCGCGCTCGCCGCGCCCGTTTCGCTCCCGTCCGGACAATCGGACACGCTCCGCTTCGCCTCGGTCGGGGTATCGGCATCGCTCACGCCGGGGACGTATGCCCCCACGCTTCGCGCGGTCGGTACGGATGGGACCGGGGACGCGTTCGACTTCTACATGAGCCTCGCGGGAGCGCAGAGCCACGTCGCCGGTGTGAGCGCCGCGGCGGTCAGCGCCTCGCCGTCTCCGGTGCCGCTCGGGTACGGCGCCCTGGCCCTCGTCTTCGACGTCTCGAATCCGACGGCCCTTCCGGCGACGATCGCCGCGGCGAGCCTCGCCTATTCGATCGGCGCGTTCACGACCGTCGGGGTTACCCCGTCGCTCCCGGCCGCCCTCCCCGCGGGGGGAACGACGCGGCTCACGATCACGGTGAGCGTGCCTTCGAGCGGGATCCCGGACGGCACCGTCGTGGGCGCCACCCTCACCGCGACCGCCTCGTTCGGTGGATCCTCGGTCGTCGGATCGAACTCCACGCCGCTCTCCTTCCAGGTCCAGTCCGCGGCCCGGATCGTCGCCTCCGCGGGCGGCGCCCTGCCCGCGCGCTACCTTCGCGCCCGGACGTTCGGCCCCACGGTGCGCGTCGGGAACACCGGGACCTCGACGGTCACGCTCGCGCGGGGTACGACGCGCCTCGTGCTCGAGCACCCCGGGGGAGACCTCCTTTCGACCGGGCTCGGCGCCGCGACCGCGCTCCTTGCGAGCGACTCGGCGACGCTCGTCTTCGACTCGCTGTCGGTGCCCGCAACCGTCGCTCGCGGGCGCTACGCGGCGCGGCTCTACTTGAGCGGCACGGAATCGGGACAGGCCTTCGCCGACACCATCCCGCTCGATCCGGACAGCGTCTCGGTGCTCGAGCCGCCGTTGCTCGCGGTGACCGGTCCGCTTTCCCCGGACACCGTGAGCGCCGGTCAGGCGCGGCCGATCCGCCTCCACCTCACGAACGGCGGGGACGTGGGCATGAGCCTGGATGCCGCGACGATGCTGCGCTTCGGCGCCCCTCTCTTCACCGATCTCTCCCTCGGCTCCTCGACCGCGCTCGGTCCCGGAGCATCGATCGACCTCGATTTCTCAGGTGCCCCGCTCGGATCGGCACTCTCTCCGGGCGCCGCCTCGGCCACGCTCGAGGCCCGCGGCACCGAGGACGGTCGCTTCCGCGAGGAGACGATCGCGGCCGGCACGCTCGAGGCGCGTCCTCCCGCCGCGGTGGCATTCATTGCGGGCTCGACGCTCCCGGATACGGCCCGGGCCGGACAGAGCTACGACCTCTCGGTCGCGGTACGAAACAGCGGCGGCTCCCCGATCACGCTCGATCCAGCGTCGTCGCGCATCATGATCACCGACGGTGTCGAGCAAGTCGCGGCGTTGGGCGCCGGGGCGCCATTCGTCCTCGGTCCGGGCGCCCAGATGACGCTCTCCTTCCCCAGCGCCGCGTTCCCGGCGGCCCTCGCGAGCCAACCGTATCCGGTGACGCTCTTTCTCTACGGAAGCGAATGGGGGCTGCCGGAGAGCACGCAGGTGGTGTCGCCCCCGTCCGAAATCTTGGTGATCGAGCCCGCGGCCGCGGTCCAGGTCCGCGCGATCAACACCTCCGTCGCCGTCCAGGTGGCGGCCGGAGCCGCCGCGGTCCGGACGTGGGGCCTCGAGGTTCAGGCGCTCGTGACGCCGGGCAGCGTCACCGCCGCGCATCTGACGACCATTCGATTCACCGCGTTGACCGACGGGAGCGTCGCCGGCGCCCCATCCGCCGCGCTCAGCTCGATCTCGATCCGCTCGACGACCGGAGCGCTCCTTGCCCAGGCGACGGTCGGTGGAGCCAACCCCGTGCTGCTCACGCTTTCTCCGCCCCTCGCGATCACTTCGGGAGCGGAGTCGCTCTACGTCGACGTCGGAATCGCGGGCGCGGCCGTGGCTCGGGACGTGGCCCTTCGCATCGCCGTGGACACCGACGTCGTGGTGCTGGAAGACCTGACCGGGACCCAGGTGCCGGTGCGCGGCGGGGGCGGGATCGCCTTCTCGCCGCTCACCTCTCCGACGCTCACGCTCTTCGACCGGGCCCACGGCTACCCGAATCCTTTCCGAGCGGGACGGGAGGCGGTGCGCCTCTCCTATCTCCTGGCGCAGGACGGGGCGGTGAGCGTGAAGATCTACACGCTCCTCGGAGACCTGGTGCGGGAGATCTCGCTCGCCGCCGGCGCCACGGGCGGGACGCGCGGCTTGAACGAGGTTCCTTGGGACGGACGGAACGGCAAGGGCGATCTCGTGCGGCCCGGGCTCTATGTCGCCCGCATCGAAGGCACCGGCGCGAGCGAGCAGATCAAGGTGGGGGTGCTCCGATGACGGCGCCGCGCGCGGCATCGATCACGCTCCTTCTCGTGGTGCTCCAGGCGATGGTCCCTGCGGCTCCGGCGTTGGCGCAATCCTCGGGCACGGCGGGCACGTCGAACCTGCTCGCTTCACCGGGCAGCTGGCCGACCACCGGGGCCCTGAGCGGGACGACCGCGCTCGGCCTCGACCCCTCGGCGGTCTACCTGAATCCCGCGGGGCTCGCGAACCAGGACGAGCGCACCTTCCTCGTCCACCACGGGCTGCTCCAATTCGATACCTCCTGGGACCTGGCCGCGGTCGCCTACCCGATTCCGGGGCTTGGCGCCGCCGGGCTCGGGCTGGCGCGGATCGGCGCCTCCGGCATCGATGCGTACGACGCCGGGAACCAGCCGCTCGGGACAATCGGCTACAGCGAGACCTCGATCGCCGTGAGCGTCGCGCGGCGCGTCTACGGGCCCATCGGCGCCGGGGTCACGTTCAAGGTGTTGAGCCAATCGCTCGGCGACGTCTCGGCCGCCGCCCCGTCGATCGACCTGGGCTTCGTTTACCGCCCCGAGGCGCTCCGCGGAGGGCAGATCGGCTTCTCGGCCCAGAACGTCGTCGCGGGATCGCTCGATCTGGGCGGACCCACGTCGAGCCTCAGCCGCTCGTTCAGGCTCGGGCTGGCGAGCCCGGAACGGCGCTTCGGGCGCCTCACGGCCGCGCGGGCCGTCGCCGACATCGCTCGGGAGGGGACCGCGGGAACGAAGACCCGTTTCGGCGTCGAGGTGACGAGGCTCGGAATCGGCTCCGTGCGCGCGGGGCTCGACCGCGGGCGCACGCTGTTCGGATTCGGCGTCAACTGGAAGCGCTACGGTCTCGACGTCGCGCTGGCCCAGGGCGAGATCGAGGCCACGAAGCAGGTCGCCCTCCACGTTTCGTGGGGCGAGCCGTTGAGCCAGTACGAGGAGCGCCGCCGCGCCGAGTACGCGAAGGCGGCTGAGGACTCGGTGCGGGCCCGCCGCGCGGGGCTCTTGGCACACGATCGGACGAAGGCGGAAGAGGCCGAGGCGACCGGCGATTGGGAGCGCGCGCTGCTCCTTTGGGAGATCCTCCTTCGCGAGCGCCCGGATGAGAAGACCTATGAAGTGCGCGCGGCCGCGGCCAGGGTCGAGATCCAGGCCACGGCGAAGCGCGAGGTCGATGCCGAGAGCGCGCGGAGGGTCGCTTCCACGATCGCCTCGATGACGCGCGCCTCGCTGAAGCGCGGTGATGTCGAGGAAGCGACCGGAATCTGGCGTGGGTTCGTCCCCCCTGGCCGCCCGCCCGAGGGAGTTGCTCCCGAGAGCCTCGCCTCGGTCGAGGCCGAGATCCGGCTCGCCCGCGACCGTGCCGCCGATCGGGCCGTCTCGCGCGCCGATTCCCTCCGCCTGGCGGGGCGCGTCTTCGACGCCGCCGAGGCGGCGGCTCTCGCCCTCCGGCTCAAACCCGACGACCCGAAGGCGCAGGCCGTCTGGGCTCTGCTCCAGACCTTGGTCCACAAGAGCGCCGACACGGCGGCCGCGCTGGGCCGAAAGCTCGAGACCCTGACCGCGGTTCACGAGGCGTCGCAGGCGTTCAACGAGGGTCGGTACGCCGACGCGCAGACCGCGGTCCGCCGCGCACTCGCGATCGAGCCGGCGAACGTGGAGGCGCGCGCCTGGCGCGACCGCATCGAGCGCCGCCTCTCGACGCCGAAGCCGGAGATCGATGCCCGCGTCAAGCAGCTCTACATCAAGGGAATGGAGGCCTTCTCGTCGGGCGACTACCGCGAGGCCCTCAGGAATTGGGAGCAGATCCTCGTGCTCGATCCGCTCAACGAGAGCGCCCGCAGGAACGTGCTCGAGGCGCGCGAGCGGATGAAGTCGGAGGCCAGCCGATGAAGCTCGCGGGCCGTCCGATGGTCCCGCGCCGATTTCACCTCCGCGTGGCGGCCGAGGATCAACACCTGGTTGAGATCCGCGACTTCGTCCAGGAGGTCGGTGAGAAGCTCCTCATTCCGAACAACATCCTCGCGAATACGAAGCTGGCCGTCGATGAGGCGTGCACGAACATCGTGAAGCACGGATACCGGGGAGACCCGGGCTTCATCGAGGTGGTGGTGACCGGGAACGGGCGCGAATTCTCGATCGCGATCCACGACCAGGGAAAGAGCTTCGACCTCCGGAACGTCAAGAGTCCGGATCTCAAGATGTACGTCGAGACCCGGCGACGCGGCGGTCTCGGCGTCTTCCTGATGAACCAGCTCATGGACGAGGTGCGCTACCGGGCCGGGCACGACGGCAACGTGCTCATGATGTCGAAGCGCCTGGGGCGGTCGCGCCGCAGGCGTCCCGGGAACGAGCAGCCGCGCCGGACGCTTCGCTTCACCTACACGGTTCAGGCCTTCGGAGCGATCACGCTCGTCGTCGTGGCCGCGTTCGGCGCGATTCACCTGCGCCAGATTCGCGGGCTGGAACGGGAGGTGCTCGACCAGGCACGCGCGGCGGCCTCCAGCATCGCGGGATCGGGCCTCGACGTCCTGACGCGCCGGGAGCCGATGTCGGTGGAGCAGACATTTCTCAACCAGTCGATCCGCACGCTGCTTCGATCGCGTCCCGAGTACGCGGCGGCGCGGGTGATCGACGCGTCGGGCCGCGTTTGGGGCTCCGACCGGTTCGAAGAGCTCTTCTCGACGCGCACGCTCCCTCAGGGCGCGCAGGCGGTCACGCCGGGCGCCGGGCCGAACGGGAGACCCGGCCCGCCGGTCTCGATGGTCGAGCCCGCGAACGGAAAGACGCGCGAGGTCTTCTACCCGATTATGGAGCCGACGGCGAAGGCGCCCCGAGCGCTCGGCTGGGTGCAGATCGTGGTCCGCGAATCGGCGATCGCCGAGCGGATCGGCGGCGCGCGGTTCGAGCTCGCGACGATCGCGCTCTTTACGCTCCTCCTCGGCTACGTGCTCTCGGCGGTCCTGATCACGATCTTCGTGCAGCCGATCCAGGCGCTCTCGGACAGCGTGAGGGCGATCGGGGAGGGCACGATGGTCGCGGACATCGGCGCCTCGGGGAACGACCAGATCGACGACATCGCGCGGGCCTTCAACGAGGTGACGGCCAAGTTCCGCGCCGCCCAGGGTAACCTGATGGAGCAGGAGCGGATGCAGCAGGAAATGCAGGTCGCTCAGGAGATCCAGCAGATGCTGCTGCCGCGGAAGGTTCCCGAACTGGAAGGCTTCGAGCTCGGCTACCTCTACCGCGCGGCGAAGGAAGTGGGGGGCGACTATTTCGACTTCCTGGCGGTCGATGAGCGCACGGTGGGCGTCGTCGTCGCGGACGTTTCTGGAAAGGGCGTCCCAGGCTCCTTGGTCATGACGATGATCCGCACCGCGCTCCGCATGGAGGCGCGCGGGAACCGCTCGGCGTCGGATGTGATGGCGCGGATGAACACCTTCGTGACCGAGGACATGAAGAAGGGGATGTTCGTCACGATGTTCTACGTCGTACTCGATTCGGTGAACCGCGTCGTCACCTATGCGAGCGCCGGGCACAATCCGATGATCCTGTACCGCGGGACCTCGAACGCGACCTACTTCCTGAAGCCAAAGGGGATCCCGGTCGGGATCAACGTGCCGGACGAGGAGTTGTTCCGGAAGACGATCAGCGTCGAGAAGCTGACCCTTCACCAGGACGACATGCTCGTGATCTACACCGATGGGATCACGGAGGCCATGAATCCCGATCGGGACCAGTTCGGCGAGGGTCGGCTCCTCTCCGCGATCAAGAAGTACGGGCACCTGACGTCGCAGGAGTTCGCCGATGCCTTGAATCGCGAGATTCAGGAGTTCACCGGCGGCGCTCCGCAAAACGACGACATCACCCTGGTGGCCATCAAGGAGAAGGTCCCGGTCGAGGAGCGCCTCGAGGAGAACCGTCGCGAGCTCTTCCGGTTGATCGAGGAAGAGGGGATGCCGGTCGCGGAGGCCTGCGCGAAGCTTCAGGTGGCCTCTTCCACCTATTACAAGTACAAGCGCCGGGTGGAGGTCTTGGGCGGCGAGGAGGGCTTGAAACCGACCCGGCCCCAGGCGCCGCTGGCTCGAGCGAGCCTCGAGGAGGAGGCGGCGATCTTGGAGGTCGTGCGGGCGGAGCCGACGTTGGGGGCCAAGCGAATCTGCGAGCTCCTCAAGGGCGTAAACCGCTGCCGCGCAGACCTTTCCGAGCGGGCAGTTTACGAGAC
This sequence comes from Candidatus Eiseniibacteriota bacterium, assembly GCA_041486815.1. Taxonomy (GTDB): domain Bacteria; phylum Eisenbacteria; class RBG-16-71-46; order SZUA-252; family SZUA-252; genus WS-9. The sequence goes on from JBGPMG010000042.1 coordinate 7,469, forward strand.
CCTGCGCCGAAAGGGACTGAATACCAGGGAAAAAAGGCTCGAGTTCAGCCTCAACGGAACCGATAAACGGATGGCGAGGCTCGCGCAGGCGCTGTCGGAGGGTGCCGCGCCGACCCCGACCGAGCAAGGAGGAGGGGAAGCATGAAGGGAATCGACGTTTACGTCGAAGAGGCCGCCCAAAACCGAGGCGTGTCCGTGCTGCGCGTTTCGGGGTACGTCGACACGACAACCAGCCCCGACCTCGAGCGCCGGCTTCAGGCGCTTCTGCGCGAAAAGCGCTTCCACATCGTGGTCGACCTTTCGGGCGTGGAATATATCTCGAGCGCCGGGTGGGGGATCTTCATCAGCGAGATCCGCGAGATCCGCGAGCAGGGGGGCGACCTGAAGCTGGCGGGCATGATCCCCGACGTGCGCGAAGTATTCGACTTGCTCGAATTCGAGAACATCTTGAAAGCGTATCCCGACCCCGAGCTGGCGATCGGTTCGTTCGGTCAGGTCGCTCCGTCGACGCAAGTTCCCTCCACCGCGGGGACGGCGGCGTCCGGCTCCGGGCAGGCCGCGTCGAGCAAGGCGCCGCACCGCTCCGAACAGGTCCTCTCCGACGAGGATCTGATTCGCGAAATCGCGCGGCAGCATCCCGAGTTCGGCCTCATGCGCATCCAGAAGGAGCTCCGCCGGCCGGAACGAGGCGGACGGGACCTGAACCCGGTCCAGATCTACGTTCTCTTGCGCAAGCTCGACCTCGATACCCGCGAACGGCGCGTGGCTTTGGCCAAGGAGAATCAACCGACGACCCCGCGCTGATTCAATTCCGCTTGACCGCGGGGGGTCGCGCGCTTACTGTTCGGCGCACGGCCCCCCGCGATGCTTTCCCGCCTTCTCCATTCGACCCTGCCCCGAGCGAACGCAACTCCGTGCGACTGAACAGGTGATTTCGGGGTACCTACGACCATGAAGATCGAGATGGAGGCGGTACCGCAGGCGGCCGCGATATTCCTGATCGTGGCGGTCGTGGGCCTGGGCCTCTGGGCCTACTTGACCCGGTACCCCGCTCTCGCGCCGCGGCGCCGGTGGATCCTGCTCACGGCCCGGCTCCTTGCGCTCCTGGCCCTTCTCCTGGCCTCGCTCGCCCCGGTCCTCCGCTACCCGGAGGTCTCGCGCGCGCGAAACCGCCTGCTGGTGCTCCTGGATCACTCGGGGAGCATGCAGGTGCGCGACGCGTCCGGGGGAAGGAGCCGGTTGAGCGCCGCTGACAGCGCCGCCGCGGCGGTCGCGCGCGAGCTGGGCGGGCGGTACGACGTCCGCGTGGCCGCATTCGATGCGGCCCTCGGTCCGTTCGGACGGGATCCCCGGCACGCCGCGGACGCATTTCCCGGTGGAGGCGAAACCGCCCTCGGCGACGCGATCCGCGCCGCGGTCACTCGCCTGGATCCTGACTCCGTCGCGGCCATTCTGGTGTTGAGCGACGGCGCCGTGAATCGGGGCGAGGATTCCGAGCGGGCGCTCGATGCGAGCCTCCCCGCGTTCGGCCTAGTGGTAGGGAGCTCGTCGGATCCGCCAACGGTCGGCATTGCCGGGGTCGAAGCCCCACCCGAGATCATCGTCGGACGCGCGTCGCCGCTCACCGTGACCGTGCGGCAGGGCGGGCGGTCGGCTTCGCGCGGGGTCGTGCGCGTGAGCGAGGACGGGCGAGAGCTCGCCCGCGCCCCCTTCCAGCTCGCCAGCCCCGGGGCCTCCGCGCGCGTTTCCATCCCCGTGACGCTGACCGCGCGCGGTAAGCGGTTCCTGTCCGTCGAGCTCCTCGACGTCGCCGGCGATCCGATGCGCGAGAACAAGCGGCGGCTCGTCGCCGTCAACGCGAGGCCGGCCAAGCGCTCGGTCCCGCTGCTTGCCGCCTCGTGGGATTGGGACCTCCGTTCCCTCGCCCGCGGGGTGGAAGAGGACACCACTTGGGGCATCGTCCGGTTGAGCCCCGCCGGGTCGTCCCAGGTCGCGCGCCTCGGGGGCGGACCCTCGCCCTTCGAAAACCAGCTCGAGGATGCCGAGGCGGTCGTTGTGCGCTACGACGCGTCGACGATCACCCAGGAACGGGCGACGGCGCTCTTGCGTTACATGGAACGCGGCGGCGGCGTGCTTCTCTGGATCGATCCGCATCCGCGCCCGCCGGCCGACTCGCCGCTCACACGCGCCCTCGGCCTGGGGTGGCGATTCTCGGGACAGTCCCAGGGTCCCGTGGCGACCGCGGAGTTGGCGCCCGCTGGACGGACGCACGAAATCGCTCTCTTGGGCGGAGACGCCGCGAGCGCTTCCGCAACATGGAAGGATCTTCCGCCGGTCGAGCCGTTGGTGGCGCTCGACCCTTCGGGAGGGCCCCTTCAACCCCTTCTGCTCGGCCGCGTCGGCAACGGCACGATTCCGCTCCTCCTCGCGGGCTCGGTCGGCAGGGGCCGCGTGGCGCTCCTCAATGCCGCGGGGGTCTACCGGTGGGGGCTGACCGCGTCCGGGATCGCGGGGCGCGCGGGGGTCGAGTCGGCGTTTTTCGGCGGAATCTGCCGTTGGCTCGCGGGGGGATCGGAGGATCATCCGGTCCGGATCGAGGCCCCCGAGATCACACCCGAAGGGAGGCCGGTCCTGGTCCGGGTCACCGCGATGCCCGCGGGCGCCGAGGGGGCCGAAGCGCGCGTCACCGCCCGAGCGGTCGGCGGAGGAACGAAAGCCGCCGGCAAGGTGGAGGCGAAGTTGTCCCCGACAGCGGGAGGAGAGTTCGCGGGATCTCTTTCCCTGGGGCCCGGCACGTACCTTCTCCACGGAACCGTAGCGCGGGGTGCCCGGACGGTCGGGAGCGACAGCGTTCGGATCGCGGTCGGAGTCCAGGGCATCGAATTCGAAACGCTCGCGGCCGATCCCGGCTCGCTGCGTCGTCTCGCGGAGAGCTCGGGGGGAATCGCGGCCCCCGTCGACAGCGCGGGACCGGTGCTCGAAAGGCTTCGCTCTCCGGATCTTTCCCGGGTCCGCCTCGCGGAAATCGACCTCTTCCACAATCCGCTTCTCTTCATGATCCTGATCGTGGCCCTGGCCATGGAATGGGCGATGCGGCGGAGGTTCCACCTGATGTAGTGATCTGATCGGCCGTGCCGAACGAAGCGCCGCGCTCGCCGCCGAAGCGCCGCCGCGCCCAAAGCCCCGTCCCCGGACCCCCCGCCCCTCGCGCCATCCTTCCCCTGCCTCCTCCTAAGTTAGGGAGGACCGATTCATGCCGCGACAAATCCGCCGCGCCCCGCGCGGGGTCTCGCTCGCGCTCGCGTGCGCGTCTTGCCTTTCGTGCGCCGCGCTTGCGAATGCCGATCTGCTGCTCAATGAAATCCTCTACGACCCCCTCGGCGCCGACGAAGGGCAGGAGTTCGTTGAGCTCTGGAATCCCGACTCGACCGCCGCATCGCTCGATGGAGTCGTCTTGGAGGCGGGAGACGGGGCTCGCCCCGGCTCCTGGACCCTCGTGTGGCGTGGGGCGGCAGGGAACGCAGCGGCGCCGGGGGCCGCGTTCCTCATCGCCGGCGACGCGCTGCTCGCTGCCCTGCAGAACGGACCCGACGCCGTGAGGATCGTCCGGAACGGCGCGGTGCTGGACCTCCTCGGCTATGGAGACCTCGAATCGGCGACGCTCTACAAGGGCGCGCCCGCCCCGGACGCCGGTTCGGGGCAGAGCCTGGCGCGTCTTCGCGACGGCGTGGACACGGGGGTGAATCGGGATGATTGGGCGGTCGAGGGGGAGCTGACGCCTGGCGCCGCCAACCATCCCGACGTGAGGCTTCGCATTTCCGGTTCCGGCCCGTCCGCCACACCGGAGGTCTCGTGGCCCGGCGAAACGGTGGAGCTTCGCGCCTCCGTGAGGAATTCGGGAAGGCTCCCGATCGGCGGCGGGCGCTGGACCGCCGTGGCCGAGCTCCGCGACGCCGCCGATGGCGCTTGGGCGTCGGTGGGCTCGACCCCCGGCGGCTCGGTCATGCCCGCCGAGAGCGCCACGGTCGCGCTGTCGTTCCCGGCTCCGGCGCCCGGATCGCACAGCGGCCGCGTCCGGACTTGCGATTCCGGCCCGCCGCCGAGCGCGGCGCCGGGAGAGCTGCCCCTCGCGGACACCGCCGCCGTCTGGCTCCGGGTGATCGCCGGCCCCGCGGTCGTGAACGAAATCGCCTTTCGCGATGCCGGGGCCGGGGAGTGGATCGAGCTCTGGTTCCGCGACCGAGTGGAGGACGTCGGGGAGTTCTCGATCGCCGATGCGGTGAGCCCGCCGCATCCCATCGACCGCGGCGCCCTGCCGCGGGCTTCGGGGGCCGGCTCGCTCCTCGTGGTCGCGAAAGATCCCGCGCTCGTGCGCGCCGCGTTCGGGCTCGCCGACAGCGTGGTGGTCGGCGTGATCGGAGGCTGGCCCTCGTTCAACGACTCCGAATCAGGCGGGGCGCCCGCGGACCGCGTACGCGTCCTGGAAGCGGGCGGCGCGCCGTGCGACGCCGTTCCCTATCGCGCGGAATCGAGCGTGCGGGGCGGAAGCCTGGAGCGGCTCTCGATCGATCTCCCCAGCGATGCCGCGGGGACGTGGGCCGAATCGGTCGATCCACGCCGGGGTACGCCGGGACGGGAAAACTCGATGAGAGCGCCTGGTCCTATGGCCGCGGCACACGGACCGCTCCTGACCGCCAGCGCTCGCGTCCTGCGCCGGCACGGAGGGGTGGCCGTGCCGGTGATCTTGCGCGCCACCGCCGCGGCGCGAGGGCGCCGGCTCACGGTGCGCGTCCACGATCTCCTCGGCCGGCCGCTTCGAACGCTGGTCGAGGGTCAGCGGTTCGTCGCTGAGGGAGCCTTCCTCTGGGACGGGCGGGATGACCGGGGCGTGGCGGTTCCGGCCGGGCTCTATGTGATACGCGCCGAGGCGCTGCCCGAGGAGGGCGAGGAAGCGAGGGCATCGAGTGTGCCGCTGGCGGTGGCGGCGGAGCGGGCGCGATGACGCGCGCTTCGCTCCGCGCGGGCTGCGGAGGCTCCCTTCGGGTCCTCGCTGCGGCCCTGGTCGCGACCGTGCTCCTGGGAGCAGGTCTTCGCGCGTCGCCCGTGATGGCGGCGTTTGAGTTGCGCGATGCGTCGCCCGCGGCGCTCGGGGCCGTGTCAATGGATCTGGAATCCGAGCCGATGTTCGACGCGATCGGGCCGCGCGCCGGAATTCGAGTGGGTGCGAGCCATGCCGCCCTCTACCAAATCGAGGGGCTCGCACAGGAGCGGGCATGGATCGGAGTCGAGGGGCGCCGGGGTTCACTCTCGTTTGCATGTTCGAGAGTCGGCGTGGAGGGCGCCACGGAATCGAGCGCGCGGCTCGCGCTCCGAGAGTCGAGGGCGCAGGCGGTGGCGCTCGAGCTGGACGCGGAACGCCTCGATCTCGCGCTCGACGGGGAGCCGCGCGAGGGCGGATGGGCGTTCGGCGGCTGGGCGCGGGCTCGCTTCTCACTCTCGAGACTCGACATCGAGGTGGATGTCGCCGCGGACCGGGTCCTCCGGAGCAACGGGCTCGCGCGTCTCTCGGTCTCCCCGTCGGTCCCCGTCGCGATCCGACTCCGCTCGGGGGGCGCGACCGCGGCATGGGTCGACCGCTGGGGTGGGGACGGACGGCGAAGCCCGCGGATCGTCCTCGAGATGCCAATCGCCGGCGCCGCGCGGCTTCGCCTCGGCCGCGGCGAGGCGCCGGAGAGGATCGGCGCGGCGCTTGCCGTCCGTTTGCGGCGCATCGAGGTCTCCGCGGGGCGGATCGATCAGTCCGACGGCGGGGTGGTCACCGGAGCCTCGGTCGGCCTCCTCCCTGCCTCCTCGGGCGGGATCCGGTAAAGCGATGGGGAGAATCGGAAACGCATTTGATATCATGCGTCTGCGTGGCCGCGTCGCAACGACTTGGGTACGCCTCGGCTGCGCCGTGGCTCTCGCGATCCCGGCGATCGGATTGGCGTCGGTCGGTGCAACCTCAGCCGCCGACCCCGATTCCGTCCCCGCGATCGGAGCCGAATCGTATTGGCTCCCGCTGCCGGTCGAGGAGATCGAGGCGCCGGAATCGCTCGACGATCCGCCTGGAGCGGCGGCCGGATTCACGATGCGCGCGACGATTCGGGCAGGCAGGGCCGCGATTCGGCGTGTGGCCGCGTCGCGAATGGGGCGATCGCTCCTCGTGGAGCTGTCGCTGTTGGGTGAGGGCGCCGCGTCCCAGGCTGGAACGATCTCCCTTCGCGGGATTCATTCGGGCCTGAGTGTCGTCGGCGGACGCCTGGGAGCGCGCGGCTCGGGGTCGCTCTTTCTGGAAGCGGTAGGGCTTTCGCGGCGCGCATCGCGCGTCCCTGCCGCCCGCGCGGAGGAACCGTCGCTGGAAGCGCCGTCGACCGCGGCTTCGCCTTCGATCGAGGGGATCGGTCTCGAGCGTTCGCAGAGACCGGGGGCAAGGATCCCCGGCGTCTGGACCCTCGTGGGGAGGCGCGTCGAGGACGGCGCGAAGGTCGGTGCGCTTGGAATTCGCGGAGCATTCGGCCACGGATCATGGGGCGCGAGCGCCGGGGCGCTCGAGGGCGCGCCGGCGGGGGCGATCGCGTGCGAGCTCCGATCCGCCGCGGGCGCCGCGGCATGCGAGATGGCGTTCTCGCGCGAGGGCCCCGCGACCCTCTTCTCCGCGGAGAGCGCGCCGGGTCCGCTTCGCATTCGCGGCCGCTGGCGGCAACGTGGCGCGGGGATGCGGCGAGCGGCGTGCGAGTTGAGCGTGGACGGCGGCCCGCGAATCGCGCACGCCAAGCTCCTCGTGGGCGGCGGGCCTTCGGGCCCGATCGGAGCGGCCGGCCGCGCGGAGCTCGAGTGCCGGCTGGCCTTCCGCGGTGCCGGGCCGATCAACCTCCGCGCCGGGAGAAGCCGGACGGAGGGGTTCTCGGCGGCATCGGGCGCGACGGTCCGAGAAGAACGGTACGCCGTCCTCGACGCCTCGATCGCGCGATCGGAGGGGCGCGGGTTTTCGCTCCTCGCGACCCGCCGCGCGCGCGATTCCGCTGGGGGGACGCGCTTGGGATCGAGCCTCGGCGGCCGGATTGAGCTGACCTGGCGCGGCCGCGGGCGGCTCGAGGTTCTCGTCGAGGCGGCGCGTGCTGACCTCGCCGGGGGTGCGGCGTGGGGGAGCGGCCTCTTCGCGGGCGGCTCGACCGCGCTTCGAACGCGGACTAAGCCGGGCGTCGCGGCCTCGACACGAGGCGCGCTCCGGCTGGGTCGCTGGCAGCTCGGCGGGCTGGTCGAGGGTCGGGAAGATGAGCGTGGGCGGCGGGCCTCCGCCGCTACGATCTGGATTCAACGGGCACTGCCTGGCGTCGCGCACTGAGGCGCGACCGGGGCGGCACGATCGGGACAACGGGGGTGAATCGGATGCGTTACGCGGATCGCATGAAGGACCTCGGCACGGAGACCGCCTTCGAGGTGCTCGCGAAAGCGAGGGCCCTCGAGGCCACGGGACGGACGATCGTCCATCTGGAGATCGGGGAGCCCGACTTCGACACGCCGGCCAATATCCGGGCGGCCGCGGCGCGGGCGCTCGAGAGCGGCTTCACCCACTACGGCCCTTCGGCGGGTCTCCCCGAGGTGCGGGAGGCGATTGCCGCCTTCATCTCGAAGGACCGCGGCCTCTCGACAGCGCCGGAGCAGGTCGTCGTGACGCCGGGCGGAAAGCCCGTCCTCACCTTCGCCGTCCTGGCCTGCGTCAATCCGGGCGACGAGGTGATCATCCCGAATCCGGGGTTTCCGATCTACGAATCGGCCGTTCGGTTCGCGGGGGGGAAGGCGGTTTCCCTGGCGCTCCGCGAGGATCGCGGCTTCCGGTTCGGCGCCGCCGACGTTGAGCCGCTCCTTACCCCGCGAACGCGGATGCTGATCTTGAATTCGCCCCACAATCCGACGGGATCGGTCCTGACCCCGCGTGATCTGGACGAGATCGCCTCTCTGATCCGGGATCGCGAGATCTTCGTGCTCTCGGACGAGATTTACGGAAAGATCCTCTATGAGGGCACGCACGAGACGATCGCGACGCGCGCCGACATGGCGGAGCGGACGATCCTGCTGGACGGGTTCTCCAAGACCTACGCGATGACCGGCTGGCGGCTCGGCTACGGCGTGATGAACGCCACGCTCGCGAAGCACGTCGCGCGGCTCGCCACCAACGTCTACTCCTGCGCGACCA
>JBGPMG010000043.1:0-15648 GCA_041486815.1 Candidatus Eiseniibacteriota bacterium
GATTACCCGGGACGAAGTGCCGGAGGAGGTCTAGCGATGCGCCGCCTCCTGGTCCGCCTGACCTCGATCACCGCCATCTTCGCGGCGTTCATCGCCGGCGTGCTCGGCGTCCTGACGCACTCGACCTGGTCGATCATCTTCCTTCGCTCCGCCCTCGCCATGACGATCGTGATCCTGGTGGGCGCCGGCGTCGGATTGGTTCTCATGAGAACCGCACTGCGCCGCTACTACGAGCAAGGGCGCTCCACCCCCGGCGACCGGCGCGTCCGGGCCGACCGCTAGAGCGGGAGGAGTTCGAACATGGCTTCTTCATCCGTGCTCCACACGCTCACGAACCGGGCCCCGCGCGCGAGAGGCCGCAAGGAGCGCCAGAAGGAAGTCGCGCTCAGCAGGTATGCGCCCCTGGTGAAGTACGTCGTCGACCGTCTCGCGCTCCACCTACCGAAATCGGTCGAGCGGGACGATCTGATCTCGGCCGCGATCATCGGCCTCTTCGACGCGCTGGAGAAATACGACGCCTCGAAGGGCACCAAGTTCGAGACGTACGCGATCTGGCGCATCCGGGGCGCCATCCTGGACGAGCTTCGCTCCCTCGATTGGGCCTCGCGCTCGATACGAAGGAAGGCGCGAAACGTGGAGGAAGTGGCGCGCGAGTTAGGCCAGAGATTAGGGCGCGCCGCGACGGAGGAGGAAGTGGCCGACGCGCTCAACTTGAGCCCCGTCGAGCTATCGCGTCTCCTCGACGAGGTTCACGGTACCGCGCTGCTCTCGCTCTCCAAGTCGGTATCGAGCGACGAAGACCAGGACTTCATCCAGCTCGAGGACATTGTCGACGACCCGGCGCATCGGGACGCGCTCGACCAGATCGAGACCGACGAAGCCCGCGAGGTCCTCTTGGAGACGATCGACGGCCTGCCCGAGCAGCAGCGGCTCGTGGTCGCGCTCTACTACTACGAAGAGATGACCCTCAAGGAAATCGGCGAAGCGCTCCATATCTCCGAATCCCGCGTCTCGCAGATACACACCCGCGCCGTGAAGACCCTGAAGGCCCGCCTGGGCCGGATTCTCTAGCGAGCCATGCTCAAGACCGTCGATCCCTCGGCTCTGAAGCGCGTGACCGAAGGGATGGTTGCCCTCCCGACACTCCCGCTGGTCGCATCGCGACTCATCGACGCGATCGCGCGCCCGGACACGTCCTCCGATGCGGTCGCGCGGATCCTGTCGCTCGATCCGTCGCTGACCGCGCGCACGCTCCGCCTCGCCAATTCCGATTTCTACGGCTTCCCGCGCAGGGTCGGAACGGTCGACCTCGCGGTCGTCGTCCTCGGACCCAACACCATCCGCGACCTCGCCCTCGGCGCTTCGGTCTTTCAGACCCTCGGCGAGCGGGACGCGGGAATGGAAGGGCTCTGGAATCACTCGCTCGCTTGCGGCGTGGCCGCGCGCTCGTTGGCCGAGCGGTGCGGCTACCGGTTGAGCGGGGAGGCCTACGCGGCCGGGCTGCTCCACGACATCGGGAAGGTCGTGCTGCGCCAGACCGATCCCGAGCGCCTCCAAGCGGTGATCGCGATGGTTCTCGAGCAAGGCGAGTCGATGGAAGAAGCCGAGCGGGGTCTCTTTGGATCGAGCCATGCCGAGGTGGGCGCCTGGCTCGCCGAGCGGTGGGGTCTTCCCGCCGATCTCGTGGAGGCAATTGCCTGCCATCACCGACCGGAGGCCGCGACCCGAAACCGGAAGCTCGCGGCGCTGGTCCACCTAGCCAACTCCCTAGCGGACCGGGCCGGGATTTCCTGGCCCACGGGGGTCGCCTCGCGGCCCCTGTCGCCTTCGACGTGGGAGCTGGTGGAAGCGGACGAGCGGCGGCGTGAGCCGCTTCTCAAAGTGCTCGTCCAGGACGTGATCCGCGAGACCGAACGAGAGCGCGCTCTCTTCGATGAGTTCCGCGGATCCCAGGAGGATTGAAGTCATGGCTTTCGCCGCAGCCAAGTACGCGCACGATCGCGCCATCGAGATTCGCGTCCGCTTTGAGCCGGGTCTCGGCGCCTCCCTATACGCCTCTCTGCAGGACGGGGAAGTCAGCCCCGTCACGGTCGCGAGGACGCTGGGAAGGGGTCGCGCGTTGCTGCGCTACCACGGATACACGCTCATGGCGCACGGCGCGCCCGATTGGAAGGTGGGGGAGACGTTCTCCGTGTTCGTGAAGGAAATGGGTCCGCCTCTCGTGCTGGCGCCGGTGGGTCCGGGCAGCAAGAGTGACGGCAAGCCGGTCGCGACGGTCGAAACGGCCGTCGTTCCGGGCGTCATCGAGAATCCGGGGAACGGAATCCGGTCCTGATCGAAAGGCCAAGGAGGCAGGCCATGAAGCAGCGCAATGGAGCGGGCTCGAAGCGGCTGGTGGAGGCGACCGAACGGTTCATCCGCTCGGAGCAGAAGCTCCTCGAGGTGCTCGGCGAGCGTCGAATTCTCAAGAAGGCGGAGTGTGAGCACTTCGCGAAGGATCTCTCGCTTTCGGCCGCGAATAAGCGCTCGTCGGACGTCTTTGCGAGCGCGGTCTCGATCAATCGGAAGCTGATGGGGATGCTCTCGAAGTCGCGCTCGGCCGCGGTCGACCGGACGGTCTCGGACTCCGACGTCCTGGGAGAGCTGAGCCGGGTGGTGCAGGCGGGCAACGATCCGATCGAAGCGTTCCGCGAAAGCCTGAACCAGATCCGGGCCGCGATCCCCTTCGAGAACGCCACGCTCTTCCTTCTCAACCGAGAGTCCCAAACGCTCGAGGAGGCGGTCTCCATAGGCGGCCGCGTCGACCTCATCGGCCACGTCCGCTTCGACCGTGGCAAGGGCTTCTCCTCTTGGGTCGCCCAGCAACGAAAGCCGGTCCTGCTCAACGACCTTCATCGGGAGGAAGGCCCCGACGCCGTCTCGCTGCGTTCCTTCCTGTCGGTGCCGCTCCTCGTCCAATCCGAGGTGGTCGGCGTCGTGAACATGAGCCATTCCAAGCCGGGCGCGTTCGACGAAGAGAGCGTGAAGCGGCTCGAGCTGATGGCCATTCCGATCTCCGCGGTCGCCATCCGGATGCTGCTGCGGCGCGAGCGGGAACGGCTCGCGACGACCGACGATCTGACGACGCTCTACAACAAGCGCCACTTCGACCACCACTTCGAGGAAGAGGTGGGCAAGGCGAAGCGGTACGGCCACAAGGTGTCGGTGGTGGTCATGGACCTGGACGGGCCGACCGAGCGGAAGGGCCGGAACGGGCACGGAATCGGCGATCAGGTCCTCTCCGACATGGGGCGGCTCTTGAAGCGCTCGGCCCGCGGCACCGACTGCGTCGCGCGCTATGAGGGCGACGAGTTCCGCATCCTCTTGCCGCATACCGACGCCGCGAGGGCGAAGGTGGCGGCGGAGCGGCTCCGCGGCGTCGTAGAGCAGCATGCCTTCCCGCGGCGCAGGAAGCTCACCGTGCACGTCGGCGTCGCGACCTACCCGGTCGATATCGTCGCGCCCGTCTCGCCGGGCGTTCTCGCCGCGGCGGGAACCCAGAAGGCCGAGAACGGCGCCGTGCCGGCCCCGGCGGCGGACGACTTGAACGACGCGACGGTCAACTAAAGGGATGAGTTCGGAAGCCATGACGCAAAAGGCACACGAGGCGGAGCCGGCGCCGAGCGCGACGGAGACCCCGAGAGCCCGAATCCTGGTCGTGGACGACGAGGTTCAGGTCGTCCACATCTTTCAGGATCTGCTGACCCAGCAGGGCTATCAGGTCGAGGCGTGCGACAACGGCGATGACGCCATCCTCAAGGTCACCACGGGGAAATTCGACCTCGTCCTGACCGACATCAACCTGCCCGGCGTCGACGGCCTGGAGGTGATCCGCGCCGCCAAGGCGGCGGACAAGGACACCTGCGTCATCCTCATCACCGGCTATGCTTCGACGACCACCGCGATCGACGCGCTCCGACAGGGGGCCTACGACTACATCACGAAGCCGTTCGACCTCTGGGAGACCGCGAAGGCGATCGAGCGCGGTCTCGAGAGCCGGATGCTCACCCAGGAGAACCGGCGGCTGATCTCCGAGTTGGAGACCGCGAACGTCGGGCTGCAGCAGCACGAGGAGATCCTCAAGAAGAAGGTGGAGAAGGCCACGCACGGCCTCTCCAAGCTGTACGAGGCCGGCAAGGCGATCTCCACCAGCTTGAGCCGCCAGAGCACGCTCGATGTGGTCGTGGCCCAGGCCGCGCGGCTCACCTCGGCGCGTGCCTGTCTCCTGTTCCTTCACGACGTCGGCTCCGACGAGTACACGGCGGAGGCCGCCATCAACGTGCCCGAGGAGACCTACCGGCCGCTCCGATTCCAGATGGGCCTCGGCTATCACGGCCAGGTCGTCCAGAGCACGCAATCGACGCTGATCGAGGACCTGGGCGACGCCGTGGGTGCGGAGGAGATGCTCACGGTGCTCCGAGCAAAGAACGCCCTCATCGTTCCGCTCCAGTCGAACGAGAGCGTGATGGGGACGATCACGTGCTTGAACCACGAAGGCGGCGCGTTCAGCACCGAAGACCAGGACATGCTCAAGATGCTCGCGAGCCAGGCCACGATCGCGATCACGAACGCGATCCTCTTCGAGCGGACCAAGGAGCTGGACCGGCTCAAGTCGGAGTTCGTGGCGGTCGTCTCGCACGAAGTGCGGACGCCGCTCACCTCGATCAAGGGCTCGCTCGAGCTTCTGGGCGACGAGCGGTTTCACAAGCTCCCGCCGCCTCAGAAGGAACTCCTCAACATCTGCCAGGCGAACACCGAGCGGCTGATCAGCCTGATCAACGATATCCTCGACTTCTCCAAGCTCGAATCGTCGAAGCTCTCGCTCAACATCGAATCGATCGACGCGGGCACGGTGCTGACGGAGGCCGTGGAGAACATCCGGAACCTGGCCGGGCAGAAGGGAGTCCAGATCGAGCTGAAGGTCGATCTCTCGACCGGCTCGATCGAGGCGGACCCGATGCGCGTGGGCCAGGTCGTGACCAACCTCATCGGAAACGCCATCAAGTTCTCGCCGGAGCAGAGCCGCATCGAGCTCTTCGCCTCGGGGGACGAGGGCCAGATCACCGTCTCGGTCAAGGACTACGGGCGCGGGATCGCCCAGCGCGATCTCACCCGGCTCTTCCAGCGCTTCGCCCAGCTCGACTCCTCGACCACCCGCAAGGCGGGAGGCACGGGGCTGGGGCTCGTGATCTCGAAGGGGATCGTCGAGCAGCACGGCGGGAAGATCTGGGTCGAGTCGGCCGTAGGCGAAGGCTCGACCTTCTGCTTCTCGCTGCCTCGCCGCCGGGTGGAGTCGTCGGTCGCGTAGGATCCCCGCGGCACCACCGATCTGCGTCCGTGCACTCTTCGGTCAGGTCAATTGAGAAACCTTACCGGTCCGCGAAACCGTGGCAATGAAGGGTCGCGTGTTGTTTCGCAAATGACGTTCCATGCGCTTCAGAGCCAGCGCGAACGCGCGCCCCATTTCGGGACCGGTCATCTTGCCAGCGGTAAGGACAAATGCGCCAACTCCCGCTTCCATTAACGCTACCCGTTCCGACGTTCGCCATCGTATTTTCGCGTCCTTGGTTAGCACGATCCAGCCGCGTGCTCCAACTTCCTTTAGCCACACTTCGTCGGCCGTCCCAGGCTGGAAATGATCGTCGTGGAGATGAACTGTGGCCCCTGCTCCCCTCAAGGCCTCGGCGACCCGGATTTTCCCGAGTGAAGAATCGAGAAAATACTCCCAGCGGTCAGGCGGCCTCGAGCTCGCAGCGGATCGCCTCTTCAATCTCCTCCCTTGGTCGCGCGTAGTCTTGCGCGAGGTCGTCAAATCCCTCCCCGGCTTTGAACCGCTCCGCGATTATGCCCGTGGGGATTGAGGTTCCCGCGAGTGCAGGCCGGCCGAACGCGACCCGTGGGTCAATGACGATGATCCGCGGCTCGTCCGGATTGCCTGCCCGGGTGAAGGGGAAGAGGCGCGCAGCCAAGCCACTGCTGTCCGGCTCGACACGCTTGAGGTGGGCTTCGAGCAGACTCTTCAACGCTAGCTGGCCATCTTTGCTAGCGTTTAGGAGGTCCCCGTAATGATTCACAAACAAATCGAGTCCATCGGTAAGAAATGTCTGTCTTGCCAACGGGTGAGAAATTTGGAATTCGTTCGTGACAAAGCGCAGGGCTTTGCGAACGTGCCGAAGGTCGACCTTGTGTTCACGCCGCAGGGCGGTCAAGACGTGCGCCTCAACCAAATTCAGAAAGGAAAGTACCGGTCGGCCGGGCTCTGGTAGTTCGATCACCGGCCGAAAGCGTTTCTCTCCTCGGCGGGTCTTGTAGCTTTGCCCGAGAGTCCAGGCCCGGAGAGTCGATAGGGGCACTCGAAGATAGTGCGCTGCCTCGGAGATGGGGTAAGCGGGCAGGTAGCGAGGCTCGTTACTGATTTGGAAGTCTGGCATCCTCCTCATCGAACGGATAGTCTAGCAAATCTAAATGCCTGACAAGAGGGTAGTACTCTCCGTCTTCGGCACCCGGCCGGAGGCGATCAAGATGGCTCCCGTGCTGCGCCTCCTCGCGCGGGAGAGCAACATCCGCTCGCTCGTCTGCGTCACCGCCCAGCACCGCGAGATGCTCGACCAGGTATTGGGCCTCTTCGAGATCCGGCCCGACCACGACCTCGACCTGATGCGGGAGGGGCAGACCCTCACGCAGATCACGACGCGCGCGCTGACCGAGCTTCAGCCCTACCTCGAGCGCGAGAAACCCGACTTCCTGCTGGTGCAGGGAGACACGACGACCACGATGGCGGCTTCGCTCGCGGCGTTCTATGCGCGGGTGCGCGTGGGGCACGTAGAGGCAGGGCTTCGGACCGGCGATAACGACTACCCCTATCCCGAAGAGGTGAACCGGCGGATCACGTCGGTCATCGCGGCCCATCACTTCGCGCCGACCGAGCGGGCGCGGCAGAACCTCCTGCACGACGGCATCGCGGACGGAGCCATCACCGTGACCGGAAACACCGTGATCGACGCGCTGCTCGAGGTGGTGAAGGTGGAACCGAAGCGCGCGCCCGCGCTTCCGTATCGCGGGAAGCGGATCGTGCTCGTGACCGCGCATCGCCGGGAGAACTTTGGGGCGCCACTCCAAGAGATCATCGGGGCGCTTCGCGATCTTGCCGCGCGCTTCGCCGACGTCGACATCGTCTATCCGGTACATCGAAATCCGCACGTCGATGGGCCGGTGCGGCAGGCTCTTTCCGGTGTGCCGGGCGTTCATCTGATCGATCCGATCGAGTACAAAGCGTTCGTGGACCTCATGGCCGCTTCGTACCTGATCTTGACCGACTCCGGCGGCATCCAGGAGGAGGCGCCTTCGTTGGGGAAGCCGGTCTTGGTGCTGCGCGACGAAACCGAGCGGCCCGAAGCGGTGGAGGCGGGAGTGGTGCGGCTCGTGGGGCCGCACCGCGACGCGATCGTCACCGCGGCCGCGGAGCTGTTAGAGGACCCCAAGCGCTACGCGGCGATGACGTCCAAGGGGAACCCCTACGGCGACGGGAAGGCGGCGGGAAGGATCCTCACGAAGATTCGAAAGCTGGTCGGCGTTTAGGGCAGGCACGCCGACGAACCGCCCCTCGGCCCCTTGGGCCACCTCCCAAACGGGCTTGGCAAGCCGTTTCGGGAGGCGCATTATGCGCGGATGGGGCGGTCCTGCCCCTTCCATCATGGGAGGAGGTAGCTATGAAAGTTACTACCCTCGTGCTTGCCGTAGCCCTCTCGATTCTCCTCGGTTCGATCATCTTCACGACGTCCAAGCCGAACGATGCGACCGCCAACTCCACCGCTCCGCCGAACGCTACCACCGGAGCGCCCAGCGAAGGGACGTGTGCCTCGTGCCACACCGGAACCCTGGGGACCGGGACCTTGGCCATGTCCCTCGTTGATTTCCAAACGACGTACGTCCCGGGCCAGACCGACACCATTGTCATCGCTATCGGAAACACCGGGGAGATCCGCTGGGGGTTCGAGCTGACCGCCCTCAAGAATTCCGACAACACGATGGCAGGGACGCTCGCGCCGGTAGCGGACTTGGCTGTCCAAACCGGGACCGCCTCCGCCGGCGGGAGGACCTACATCGGCCACCGCAGCAACGGCGCGGTCGCCCAGTTCGACCCGAACGACGGCACCTTTTGGGGTTTCCCCGGCGCGGCCGGATGGCTGGTCGAGTGGACGCCGCCAGGTCCGGGATCGGGGCCAGTGACCATCTACGCGTCCGGAGTCGCGGCAGACGGGCAGGGGGACCAAGGAGCCACCGATACAACGTACACCGCGACCCTTACCGTGCAGGAGCAGGTAACCAGCCCGGTGACCACGACAACCTGGGGAAAAATCAAGAAGCGCTACCAGTAGCAGCTACTGCTAAGCGGCCGTAGGGTCGAGACGAAATTCCCCAATACCCCCTCCGCAGGGCCGGATACTGCCCCTTCCCCCAGGGGAAGAGGTAGCTATGAGAGCTACAACCCTCGTGTTTCTCGGAATCCTCTGCATGCTCCTCGGTTCGATCATCTTCGCGACATCCAGGCCGAAGGACGCAACTGCCGACTCCACGGCGCCGCCGTCCGGCTACACCGGAGCGCCTGGGGACGCGGGGACGTGCGTCACGTGTCACACCGGCGCCTCGGGCACCGGGTTCGTCTACCTGGCCACCACGAGGCCATGGGGGTACGTCCCTGGGGTAGCGGAAACTTTGGACGTGGGCATTGCCGAGCCAAGCGCGACGCAGAACCGCTGGGGATTCGAGGTCACAATCCTCAAGGATTCCGACAAATCGATGGCCGGGACGCTC
Source organism: Candidatus Eiseniibacteriota bacterium (assembly GCA_041486815.1). Classification (GTDB taxonomy): domain Bacteria; phylum Eisenbacteria; class RBG-16-71-46; order SZUA-252; family SZUA-252; genus WS-9. Next base: position 8,854 of record JBGPMG010000043.1, read on the forward strand.
ACGCCGATCCCAGTCCTCGGGGTTCGCGTAGGAACCGCCGTCTCCGGCGGCACGACCTATCTCGCCCATCGGAGCAACGGCGCGACCGCCCCGCTGGATCCGAACGACGGTACCTTCTGGGGCCAGACCGGCGGGATCGCGTGGCCGTTCTTGTGGACCGGGCCGCCTCACGGTTCAGGGGACGTGACGATCTACGTCTCCACGGTCGCGGCGAACGGAGATCAGCTCGCGACGGGTGCCGACAACACGTATACAACCACCCAGTCCATGCCCGAAATGGCACCCACTCCGGTGAGCACGACGACCTGGGGGAAGATCAAGAAGCAGTACCACTAGGAGGACGCGCTACCATTAGGAAGCGCTGCCGCTGCGAAGCGCTAGGGCTGGACGGCGGCCGCGCCGGGGCGAAACTTCCCCGCGACCCAGCGGAGCTGCGCGACGCCGAAGACGGCGTCTTCCTGCTGCTCGCCCTCGGACTTCGTGGTGGTTTCGTCGAACGCGGCGCACGCCGCCTCGTACTGAGTCCGCCCCTCGTGATCGCCGAGCATCCATCGCGCGATCCCGAGATAGCCCGCGTAGAGGAGGACGCCGAAGTCGCTCCCGGCCTTCACCTCGTCCCGGCCGGTGCCGACAACGGAGAGACGAGCCAGCCCCGCGGCGGTCTCGAAGGCTCCCCGCGCCTCGTAGAGATTGCCGAGCGACATCTGGTGCATGCCCGCCGCCCAGTAGGCCATCGCGCGCTTGTCCGGAGGCTTGCCCAGCTCGCGCCGCCAACGGACGCAATCTTCGGCGGCGCGTAGGCCCGCCTCGAAATGCCGCCGCTCGCGCGGCGCTTCGTCGCCCGGCCAACACTCCGCGAGGTCCGCGGCCAGGTTGTAGGAGAGTCGATTCGCGAAGTCGGTGAGCTTCCAGGCCGTCTCGCCCTCCTCCGCCTGAAGCGCCTGCTGGAGCGTCTCTCCGATTCCCGACGTGACCACCTCGACCAGTGCGTCGAAATTCCGCCCGGCCCACTCCCGATTTCCGAATCCCTTCTGCGCGATCGCGTAGACGGTGCGCCGCGTCTCGGGGTCTTCGATCGCATCGATGTAGTGGATCACCTCATCCGCGCCACCGCGCTCCATGGAGGCCCGAAGCTCCTCCCACCTCCGCTCTTCGAGTTTGGCCGCCATCGAGGTTAGCCCTTTCCGGTCAGATGGAAGCGGACCCGCTGCGCGACGCGGTCCACGTCAGCGTCGCTGAGGTCCGGATAGATGGGGAGAGAGAGCGTTCGTTCAAAGCACTGTTCGGCGTTGGGGTACGCGCCTGCTCGCACGCCCAACCGCTCCTGGTAGAACGGGAACAGATGGAGCGGTTTGAAGTGGACGCTCGCGCCGATGCCCTCCTCGCGGAGCGCTTGCGCGAGAGCCGTGCGGTCGAGGCGGCTCGCCTTGGGATCGACGGCGATCTGGTAGAGGTGCCACGCGTGGCGCAGGCCCGCGCCGACCTCTGGAGTCGCGAGGCCATCAATCTGGCGGAGAGCGCCAGCGTATCGTCTCGCGATCGCCTCGCGCCGCTCGCGCATCGCTTCAGCCCGTCCCATCTGTGCCAAGGCGAGCGCCCCCTGGATGTCGGTCAGGTTGTACTTGTAGCCCAGCTCGGTCACGTCGTACTCCCACCAGCCGCCCTTGTCGTATCGTGACCAGGCCGCCGCCGAGAGGCCGTGTAACGAGAGTCGGCGGATCCGCTCGGCCCATTCCTCGCGCGCCGTGACCGCCATCCCTCCCTCGCCCGCGGTGACACCTTTCGTCGCGTAGAACGAGAAGCAGGTGATGTCGGCTTGCGTGCCGACCGGGACGTCTCCGATTCGCGCCGTGAGCGAATGGGCGGCATCCTCGATCACCGGAATTCCGCGCTCGCGAGCGATGGCCGCGACCTCGGCGGCTTTGCAAGGATGCCCCGCGATCGAAATCGACACGATCGCGCGGGTCTTCGGGGTGAGCGCGCGCTTGAGGAGCGCGGGATCGATGTTCTTCGTGGCGCGCTCCACGTCGACGAAGACAGGCCGCGCACCGAGGTAGAGGATCGTCTCGCCGGTCGCGACGAAGGTGTAGGGCGAGGTGACCACCTCGTCGCCCTCCTTTACGCCCGCCGCGATGAGCGCGAGATGGAGCGCCGCGGTGCAGGAAGAGAGCGCGACCGCGTGGGGCGCCGCGGCGGCGGAAGCGGGACGGACGTAGGCTCCGACCGCAGCCTCCAGCTCCTTCACCTTGGGTCCCGTCGTGAGCCAGCCGGAGCGGAGCACGCCCGCCACCGCGTCGAGCTCCGCCTGAGTGATCGAGGGCCGGTGGAAGGGAATCGGCTCCGCCATCCCGAGACCGTACCACAGTGCAGGACATCAGGAAACGGACGGCCCGGCCTACCGAGCCGCAAATTGTCGGGTGGCCGTCACACTTCTGCCACAGCCCGGAGCGTCTTACTGAACAGGTACGGGCAAGGGGGCCCGCACCCGGCAACTCCGGAGCATCGATGTCCGGAGAGCCAGCCAGGTCCCCACGGGCTCGACCCGGAGGAACACACCATGAAACAATTCGCTGCGTCTCTCGTAGCCGCCGCCGCGCTGCTCGGCTCTACCCTGGCCGGAACGGCACTGGCGCAAGACACAAGAGTGAAGGTCGCTTCGCCCCAAGCTTACGACGCTCAACAGGGCCGGAACGATCAGTCGAATCAGGACCGCAACGGCAACCAAGGCTGGAACGATCAGTCGAACCAGGATCGCTCCGGTAACCAAGGCTGGAACGATCAGTCGAATCAGGATCGCTCCGGCAACCAAGGGTACGGCAACCAAGGCTACGGCAACCAAGGCTCGGGCCGGGATCAGAACGGGTACAACAGGGGCGGCCGGGGACGCTTCGACAAGAACATCCTGGAAGGCAGCTGGGCCGCGGACAATCAAGGGACCAACTACCGCTCCGACCGCGGAAACTATGGCGGAAACTACCGCGGAAACTACGGCGGCCATGGGCCGATGCGCGAGATCATGCTCCCGGATTTCATCCGCATCGATCAGAAGCCCAGCATGGTCCGAATCTCGGACTCGAGGAACCAGGCGCTGCAGCTCATCATGCTCGGCGGCAAGTTCAACTCCGGACGTGGCGGCAACCTTTCCGGACGTGGCGGCAACCTTGACTACGTCCAGGGCAGTTGGCACGGATCGACGTTGGTCGTCGAGCGCTCGACGGGGCGAGGGACGATCACGCAGACGTTCGCGCTCCAAGACCGTGGGCGTACCCTCGTGGTCCGGACGCGCCGTGAAGGCAACGGCCCGAGGACGATGGAGATTACGAGCACGTACCACCGCGCGTAACGCGCCCTTCAAGTCAGTGCCGCCGAAAACGCGGCCACAACCAAAGACGGCGCCGCCTCGCAAGGGGTGGCGCCGTACCTCTTTTCGCTCGTGTGGCGCGGCCAACTCCGGTAGGCGCGGCCGCCTGGCGGCCCCTTGACGCGAGGGCGAACTTGGTAGAAAATGAATGGCTAAAGCGATTTTTTCTGCGTTTCCACCTACCGGAGGTTTCAATGCCCGGACTTCTCGCCTCACTTCGACGCCCCCTTCCATCCCTACTCACCTTCGCGGCCGTGCTCAGCCTTACATTTTGGCTGGGTTGCGGCGGCAACAGTAAGAACCCCGTGAAGCCGGGCGGCGGCGCGACGACCAGCTCCTTCACGGGTTGGTTCGGGAACGGCACCGAGAGCGGACTGCTCCGTCTCACGGTCAGCATGGGAAATTTAGCGGGTCGACTTCATGCCCATGATGCGGCGTCTACTACGGTCACGGCCACAGGGTTTCTGACGGTCTCCGGCGGGGCGACCGACACCCTCAACGGCAACTTCGACAATGATACCGGCTACCTGAACGTCACAGGTGGCGGGTATTCGCTCGGCGGTGTTTACGACCCAGGTCCGCCGAGACTCATGTTCGGAACGTATTCAGGACCGAATGGCGACGGGGATTTCACCTGTGAGGTCGGGGCCGCGGCGAGCGCGGATGTCTACTGCGGCACATATCTGAACCAAGCCCAGACGAGCAACGGCACGTTCATCTTCGCCATCCGTGGAAGCGCGCTGGAGGGTGCGGCGATCGAGGAGGGCGGGGCGGGCCCGGACGGGTTTACCGGGACTATCTCGGGCACAGGTACCGTCCGCACTCTGAATGTTTCGAGCCTAATCACGAACGGCTACAAGCTCACAGCGACCGGGCAGCTCGATACGGGCACGCACTCGACCAGCGGGACTTACAAAATTGATTACAACTCGGCGCCCTACGACTCGGGCGCGTGGGCTGGGCAGCGCTGCAACCCGTAAGAAGCCTTATCGCGTCAACGAAATACAAAGCGCCCCCGCGAGGTACGTCTCCGGGGGCGTTGTACGTTTGGAGGTCACAGGTTCGCGGCCCTTCGGAAGCCTCGCGCGCACGCGCGTACTGCTCGCCCTCCATCTACTGGGGGAGAGCTACGCGCGCGAGTTGGCGCGGCTACTCGACCTAAGCCTTTCCGGAGTGCAGAAGGCTCTTCAGTCGGACGCGCCCAAGGAACCTAGGAATCATGGTCCTGATCGTGGTCGAATTCTCTCCATGAACACAGGCACCGTTCGTGGGCGGCAGGCGCGCGCTCGCGTCGGAGTACTGCTTGGGGCTCTCGCCTTCGGTGCGAGTGTACCCGCAGGGAAAGTCTTTCTCCGTGACCTCCAGCCTCTCGCCCTCTCAGGCGGCCTGTACCTTTCCGCCGGGCTCTTCTGCACAGCGCTACTCGCCGTTGAATCACGGCGTCGTGGGGCTCTCGGGAACAGGCTGCAAGGACACGACTGGCGCTGGCTCGGAGCCGCCATTGCGGCAGGCGGCGTCCTTGGACCCCTCGCGCTCTTCTATGGCCTTCGCTGGAGTAGCGGACACATCGCGGGTCTGCTCCTCAATTTCGAGGCCGTCTTCACCGTGACCCTCGGCACCATCTTCTCGGCAGAGCGCGTCGGAAAAAGGGGACTGGGCGGTATCCTGCTCATCGTTGCAGGCGCCATCCTACTCTCGGGCGTGGGACAGGCGGCCACCGGAACGACGCGTCCCCTTGGTGCGATACTCGTCGTTGCCGCGTGCGCGTGCTGGGGGCTGGACAACAACCTCACTCAGCGGATCAGTCTCCGCGATGCCCGGAACATCGTTGCGATTAAGGGACTCGTCGGTGGGGCTGCGAGCCTGGGCCTCGCCTTTCTCTTCGGTCAGGCCGGCGCCTGGCCCGGCATCAAGACTGTCCTCGGTGTCGCCTTCGTAGGCTCGATTTCGTACGGACTTTCGATCGTCCTTTTCATTCGCGGCCTCCGCGAGTTGGGGATCGTGCACACGGGGGCACTCTTTGCGTCAGCTCCGGGTTTCGCGGCTTTGCTCTCGTGGGCATTCCTGCACGAGCCCATCCACCCGACCGCGCTCCTGGCCCTGGCGGGGATGACAGGGGGTGCCATCTTGCTCAGCACCGACGTCCACGAGCACGAGCATATCCACGGGGCGATCGAGCACGCGCATGAACACGAGCACGATGAGCACCACCAGCACGAGCATCGGCCCGGGGAACTGGAGCAGGTGCCGCACGCACATTGGCACCGGCACGAGCCCCTGAGCCATACGCACCCGCACACCCATGACGTGCATCACCGGCACCCACACTGAGGTTCTCACGTTATCGCGAGGATTTCGCTCAGAGTAGCGTAGAGACCTGCGGAGGAAACGTGGACAAGGCACTGAGAGCTTGTGGTTTTGCGCTCGTCCTGTGCGCGACGATTGGAGCCGCATCAGGAACTCGTGGCGGCAGAGCGCCATTGGATACCGACGGTATCGAGAGGCTCACCGGAGCGAAGGGCAAGCTGGATGAGAAGGAAGGCGCCTTCAAGGTCTCGGTCCCTCGGGCCGACCTGGATGTCAAAGTTGCGGGCGTGCACATGACCCCGCCCATGGGTCTGACATCGTGGGCGTCATTCAAGCGGGTGGGTGCGCATGTGGTGGTGATGGGCGATATGGTTCTCCTAGAAGACCAGGTAAATCCGGTCATGAGCGCGGCGCTCGACAACGGCCTGGAAGTCACGGCGCTCCACAACCACTTCCTCTGGGATACGCCGAGAGTCATGTTCATGCACATTGGCGGGTTGGGGAGCGAGGAGATGCTTGCGGAAGCGGTGGGGAAGGTGTTCGCGAAGATCAAGGAGACGAGTGGCGGGAAGGGCGAGACGCCGCACGCCGAGATCGACCCCGCGAAGTCCTCGCTCGATCCCGCGAAGATCGATGCTGTACTGAATCAGAAAGGCGATCTCCAAAACGGCGTTTACAAAGTGGTGATCGGCCGGACGACGCGAATGCATGGCGAGGTCATGGGCAACACGATGGGCGTTAATACCTGGGCGGCCTTCGCCGGATCGGACGATCAGGCGGTGGTGGACGGTGATTTCGCCATGCTCGAATCGGAGCTTCAGGTGGTTCTCAAGGCCTTGCGCGGCGCTGGGATCAATATCGTCGCAATCCACCAGCACATGATCGGCGAGATGCCGCGAGTCATGTTCCTCCACTACTGGGGTAGGGGCTCCACGGAGGCGCTCGCGAAGGGGTTGCGCACAGCACTCGACCGTAGCGCGGGGGCAGCTATGCCGCACCCCTCGCGCTCTACCTCATCACCCGGCCGTTAGCTCAGTCGGCAGAGCACCTGCCTCTTAAGACGGTGCTTTGGAGAGGCGCTGGATTCCTGCCAGCGCCTCTTCGTTTGCCTTCACTCCGGGCTCGGC
>JBGPMG010000044.1:0-15460 GCA_041486815.1 Candidatus Eiseniibacteriota bacterium
AATCAAGGCTCGAGGTCGCCTCATCCAGCAGCAGCAGGGGCGGGTTCTTGAAAATGGCGCGGGCGATCGCGAGCCGCTGGCGTTCCCCACCCGAGAGCAGCGCCCCCCGGTCTCCGATCCGGGTCTGGTACCCCTCCGGCATCTGGAGGATGAATCGCTCCGCGTTGGCGGATCGAGCCGCGAGGTGGACCGCTTCCTCCTCGGCGTCCGGAACCCCGTAGGCGATGTTGTTCCAGACGGTGTCGTTGAATAAGATTGGCTCCTGCGTCACCACGCCCATCAAGCGACGAAGCGACGCGACGTCGTAGTCACGCAGATCGGCGCCGTCTAGGAGAATCCGGCCCTCGGTCGGATCGTGGAAGCGAGCCACGAGATCGACGAGCGTCGACTTCCCGGCCCCGCTCGGCCCGACGAGCGCGACCATCTCCCCCGCCCTGGCGGTGAAAGAGACGTCGTGCAGCACGTCACCCCCGGAACCGTATCGGAACGAGACATTCTCGAAATCGAACCCCTCCCGGATCGACGTCACGATCCGCGCGTCGGGCTTGCTCGCGACCGTCGGTTGCGTGTCGAGCAGCCGGAAGATACGCACCGCCGCCGCCAGCCCCTCCTGGATCGTCGCGTTCACGTTGCTGAGCGACTTGAGGGGGTTCATCAGCTGTAGCATCGCGAAGAGAAAGATGAAGAACTGCTGCGGCTCGAGCGCCCGATTCAAGAGGATCTCGTGCCCTCCGTACCAGAGCACCAAGGTGGCGGCGACGACGCCGAGGAACTCGGTGAGGGGGGCGGCCATCGAGCCCAGGCGCTTCTGCCTCACGAACGAACGGAAATAGTCCTGGGCCGCGCGCGCGAACTTGCGCTTCTCGAACTCCTCCATGGAGAACGCCCTGACGACGCGGATTCCGGTGAGTGTTTCTTGAAGGATCGAATTCAGATCGGCCATCCGCTCCTGCGTGATGGTGCTGCGCCGGCGGAGCTTCTTCCCGAGCCAGACGATGAGAAATATCGACGGTGGAATCACGATCACCGAAAGGAGGGCCAGGCGCCAGGAGGTCCAGAAGATCCAGAAGAGACAGACCGTGAGGAGGAGCCCGCTCTTGATGAGGTTGCTGAATCCGGCCGCGAGGGCGCCCCGCACCAGCGAGATGTCGTTGGTCAGGCGCGAAAGGAGCGCCCCTGTTCGCCGCGAGTGAAAGAACGATAGGGAGAGCTGGTGGAGGTGCGAATAGACCTCGTTCCTCAGGTCGCGCACGACGGCCTGCTCGACCCATACCGTCAGCACGCTCTGCAGGTAATCGAAAGCGTTCTTGAGAAGGAAGACGATGAGGAGGGTGAGGCAGATCCGGTTGAGAGAGCGGATCGGGTCGCCGGTCAGAAAGAACCCTTCGAACCAGGTCCGCATTTCCCGCTTCCACCCGGTGAAGCGCGACGCCACCCCATTCGGCCTTGAAACGCCGGAAGAGGCGCCCGCGCCGGGACCGGCCCCGAGCTCGGGCGTCGTCGCGATCGCGCCCATGCCGGGAATCAAGGCGGAGGGTGCGGCCGCCCCCGGGGCCGGGGGACCGGCGACCTGGGTTCTCGGCGTGAAGAGAATCTTGACGAAGGGCGAGATCATCCCGATCGAGATCCCGCTCGTGATCGCGAAGCCGACCATGAGCGCCGCGGTGACGAGGAGCCTGCCGCGGTACGGCCGGAGATATTGTATGAGGCGGAGCGAGGCGCTCTTCTGCTTGGCGCGGGAGCGGGGCAAGTCCGGGGAACCCGCTATTCGGCGGCCCACGGCCGCTTCGGGGCGATTCGGTCGAGCCAATCGAAATTGCGGACGAAGGCGTCGTCGAAATCGTAACCGCGCGCGAAATCGCTCCTCTGGTCGGAGTCGGTCTTGCCGAGAATGCCTTGTTCGACGAGCTGGAACACGATCTCTCCAAAATCCTCCGTCTTGCCGACCCCCCACTGCTCGAAGACGGTCTTGGCCATCGGACCGAACCGTGCGAGGGCCAGTTCGCGGATCCCGTCCAGAAGCTCCGCCCCCGTCACATGGCGGATCTCCCGGAGGTGATCTACGGTGTGGTGGACCGCGTCGAGGGTGAAGCGGTAGGCGTTCGGCTTGTAGCGGCCGTGTTTTTGCGCGACGTCGAGGATCGCGGTTTCGAAGTCCATCGCCATTTCAGCGCACGTCCTGCCGGGTGAGCACCGTGTCGCGGCGGAAGCGACGGTCGTCGGGCTTCGGATGGTCGACGTTGTAATGAAGCCCGCGACTCTCCCGGCGGCGCCGGGCGCAGGCCACGATCAAGTCCGCGACCAAGCCGACGTTCCGCAGCTCCACCAAGTCGGCGTCGAGCTGGTACCTCCAGTAGTCGCTCTCGGTCTGGTCTCGAAGCACCTGGACCATGGCCGCGGCCCGCGCCAAACGCTCATCGCTGCGTACGATCCCCATATAGTCCCACATGCCCCGGCGCAAGGCATCCCAATTGTGGTCGAAGATCACCTGCTCCTTCGCCTGGACGGCTCCCTCCAGACGCCACGCCGGAAGGCGCGGCAGCCGATCCCTTGGTCCCTGAGTCATTTGGCGCAAGATCGCCCGCCCCGCGCGTCGAGAAAAGACCATGGCCTCGAGCAGGGAGTTGGACGCAAGCCGGTTCGCGCCGTGCACGCCGGTGCATGCGACTTCACCGCACGCGTAGAGCCCAGGGATCCCCGCCCGCCCTTCCAAGTCGGTGACGATCCCGCCGCACATGTAATGGGCCGCTGGGACCACGGGGACCGGGTCGTGGAAGATGTCGTAGCCGAGCTCCTGGATGCGCTTCGTAATGTGAGGAAATCGGCGCAGGAGCAGGCGCTTTCCAAGGCGGGCCATGTCCAGGAGAACGTACTTGTCACCGCGCCGCTTCATCTCGAAGTCGATCGCGCGGGCCACGATGTCGCGCGGGGCAAGCTCGCGCAGCCGATGGTACCGGTGCATGAACGGCTTCCCGTCCGTCGTAAGGAGCTTGGCCCCCTCGCCGCGCACCGCCTCCGAAATGAGAAACGACTTGGCGTCCGGGTGATAGAGACAGGTGGGGTGAAACTGCATGAATTCCAGATTGGCGACCGGCGCTCCGGCGCGGAACGCCGCCGCGAGACCATCCCCCGTCGCGATGTCCGGGTTCGTCGTGTAGAGGTAGGCCTTGCCGCACCCCCCGGTCGCGAGCACCGTGGCGCGGGCAGCGGCGGGGACGATCGCGCCCGTCGACCGATCGAGCAAGTATGCGCCCCAGACCTTGTCCCTCGAGGGCAACCGTCTCCGCCCCCCCAGCTGCTTCGATTCCAAGATCAGATCGACCGCGACATGATTCTCGAGGATCTTGATCTTGGGGTGGGCGCGCGCCTTGCTCAGGAGCACCCGCTCGATCGCGTTCCCGGTGCGGTCTCGCGCATGGACGATCCTCCGCCGCGAGTGGCCTCCCTCGCGGCCCAACTCGAATCGGCCGGGGTCGCGCGGATCGCGCGAAAACCGGACCCCCACGGCAACCAGGCGCATGATTTCGGTCGGGCCCTCCTCGACCAGGACGTGCACGGCCTCCGGATCGCAGAGCCCGCGCCCGCACTCGAGCGTGTCCCGCTCGTGGATCGAGAACGCGTCGTCTTCCCCCAGCGCGGCCGCGACCCCTCCCTGCGCGTAGTTGGTATTCGATTCGAGCGCGTCGACCTTGGTCGCGATCAAGACCCGGGCGAATTGGGCTGCGTCGAGCGCGACGGATAGGCCCGCGATCCCGCTGCCGATCACGAGCACATCCGCCTCGAGCTGCTTTCGCCGCGAACGCTTCATGCGCCTCATGCCCCCGTTCGGCTCGGGACCCGCCCGTTCGACCCGAGCGCGGCCACCGCGCGACGGAGGCGCGTCAGCGCTTGATCAACCGGATCGAGGGGCGAAAGCGAGGTTCGGAGGACGCGCACCGGGAGCGGCGAGTCCAAACCCGCCGGCCAGCGGGGCTCGTCCTTCTCGGTGATCAGGACGATCCCGGCCCCGGCTCGGGCCGCGGATTGAAGCGCCCGTTCGAGGTCCACGATGCTCCAGCGCGCGTGGTCCGGAAAGGCCGAATGGGACACGAGCCGAATCCCCCAGGCCAGGGCGAAGCGCTCGAGGCGGGAGGGCGATCCGATCCCCGAAATCAAGCCGGCGGCCATCTCCCCGGCGCGCCATGGCGTCATGGTCCTTTCCCCGAGGGCGGAGGTGCCGTCGAGGCGGCGGCAAAATCGGAGAAGCGGCGTGTCCGGGGCCCGCTCGGCTGCCCAACGTCTCGTGGCGTCGGGGATGTTCACTCCCTCCTCCTCCATGACAAATGCGATCACCGATGCTTCGCGGAGCGTCGACGCCGGCCGCCGAAGGGGTCCCGCGGGGAGAATCGCGCCGTTCCCCTGAGGGCGCTCCGGGTCGAGGGTCACCCAAAGCTCGTCCCACCGCAAGCTGCTCTGCTCCCAGCCGTCGTCGAGCACCGCGACCTCTGCGCCGTAGCCGTTCCGGGCGGCGCGCGCAGCGCGGTATCGATCGCGGTCGACCACGACCGTCGAGCGCCCCCGTGGAAGCGCGGCGCGGAACGCCGCCGCCTCGTCGCCCAGGCGGTCCACCGCGGATGCAAGCGGGTAGCCGTCGAAATCTGGCGCCACATCCGTCTCCCGACCTCGTCTCGCGGCACGGTGGCCGCGCAGGATTACGGCGGGATGCGCCCCGAGCTCCACGGCCTGGAGCGCGAGCCAGCGCGCGAGGCTCGTCTTTCCGGTGCCGCCGACCGTGAGATTTCCCACCGAGATCACGTAAAGGCCTGGAACCGGGCGGCGCGTGTCCTCTGCCCGAGACCGCGCGCGGGCCGAGGCCGCGGAGTAGAGCGCCGCAGCGGGAAGGAGGAGGCGAGTCCACGGAGACGAGCCTTCTTCGCCGGACCAGGCGCGCTCCAGCGCGCCCACAAAACCGCGGCGCTTAGCGCCGGCGAGCGCATTCATGTCCAGCGCTCGTTCACGGAAGAAGCCCCCACGACGCCAGCTCTTGGAGCCCTCGCGCCGCCGCGCCCGACGCGCTCACGGCCGCGCGCGCCGCCGCGGCCCCCATCCGCTCCAGATCGGGATCCTCGAGCCACGACGCGATCGCCTCCAACAAGCGTGCTTCGGTTTCTGCCGTGACGCCGCCCCCTCCCCGAACGATCGCGTCCACCGCGGTTCCAATCTGATCGTGGTGGGGACCGACGAGGACGGGGCAGCCCCTCGCGGCGGGCTCCCAGACGTTGTGCCCTCCGAACGGCGCGAGCGTGCCGCCGACGACAGCGCCCCACGCCGCGCCGTACGCGCGGGCCAATTCCCCTCGGGTCGCGAGGAGAGCGACGCGCTTTCCCGGACGCCTCGAGACCTCATCGATCCAGGAGATGACGTCGGCGGCCCGGTCCCCTTCGCCTCGGACCGCCAGATCGAATCCGCTAGACCCAAACGCCCCACGCACGCGGGCTTCTCCCTCCGCATGCCGCGGGGCGATCACAAGGAGCGCGCGGCTCCGACCCTCGAAGTCGCCCTCGCGGTCTCGCCTCGCCTTTGGGTCGCGGCGCTTCGTCGCTTCCTGAGCCCTGTGTCGCTCGAGCTGAGCCGCCATCTTGAGCGCGGCCGCTTCCTCACCGGGCCGCATGCTCCCGAAGATCACGGCCGGACGCGATCCGAACGGCCGGTTCTCGCGCTCCGCGCGAGCCGATCCGGCCGCCTTGAGGTCCCCGATCACGCGGATCCGCTCGGGCGGGATGCCGAGCGATTCGAAGCGCGCCGCGTGCATCTCGGATTGCGGCATGGCGTAGACCCCTTCGCCGAAGAGCGCCTGGCCCGCGACGCCGAAGATCCGAAGGCGCGTCGCGGAGCGCTCCGAGACCGCGGCGCTCACCAAGGTCACCGCCGAGGAGCGGCGGCGCGATTCCACGATCATGTTCGGCCAGAGCTCGGTTTCGATGACGTCGATCCGCCTGGGACGCACGCCGTCCAGGACGGAGCCGACGATCCTCGGGAGGTCGTGCGGAGCGATGCGGGCCTCGACGCGGTCGCCCAGCTCGCTTCGGGCGCGGGCCAGGCCAGTGCGTGTTCGCGTCGTCAAGAAGATCGGAGATCGTTCCCCGCGCGCGAGGAGCGCTTCGATCCAGATCCTCGCCATCCCCACCTCTCCCATCGACGCGGCATGCACCCAGACCGACCCCGCCGCCCGGCGGGATTCGACCCCGGCGCCGCGGAAGCCGGCGCGCCACACCCCGTCCACCGGACCGAGCCGGCCCAATAGAGAGGCAACGGGCGGCCCAAGGGCGGAGGTCACTGCCCGGTAGATAGCGAGGCCGATGGCCATGCCGTACAGCCTCAGCCGGTGGACGCCGCCGCAGCGGCCGGGCGTCGTTCGGAGATGAATTCCATGAGCGCGTCCGCCGCGCGCTCGGAGGAGCCGGCCCCGCCCAGCCGCTCCGGAAGCGAAGCGAACGCGGCGCGCTGGCGCTCCCGCTCGGCGGGATCGAGGAGAAGCTTCGCCGCGGCCGACGCGATCTCCGCCCCCGTGGCATGCTCCTGGATGCGCTCCGGCGCCGCGTCCGTGCCCGCGACGATGTTCGCCAGGCCGATCCGACGAAGCCGCACGACCCGCCGCGCGATCGCGTAGTTGAGCGCCCCGGTCTTGTAGACGATCACCATCGGCACGCCCAGGGCCGCGGTCTCGAGCGTCGCCGTCCCGGAGGCCACGATCGCCAGGTCCGCGGCGCGAAGCAGCGTCTCCGAGTCGCCCCGGTGGTGGATCGGATGGAGGAGCCGCCAGAGTTCGCCGGCTTCTCCAGTCGACTTAAGCCCCGCCACCGACCCCGCGTCGCTCACGGCAGCGCGAATACCACGCCCACCCTGATTCACGAGGCGCGACGCCGCGTCGAGCATAGGCGCCAAGTGACGGCGCACCTCACCGCGACGGCTTCCGGGGAGGAGCGCGATCAGCGTGTCCGACGGGGAGAGGTCGAGCGAGCGTCTTGCTTGCTCGCGCCTCTCTGGATCAGGAGCCAGCGCGCCCGCCGGATGGCCCACCCAGCTCGCCCGCGCTCCCTCTCGTTCCAAGATCGCATCCTCGAAGCGGAAGAGGTTGAGGGTCAAATCGACGTCCTCCCGGAGCCGCCGGACCCGGCCGTATCCCCAAGCCCAGATCTGGGGGCAAACGTAGTAGACGACCCTCCGCCCCATTCGGTGGGCCGCCCGGGCCAGACCGAGATTCAGTCCGGGCGAGTCGATCGGGAGGAAGATCGCGTCCGGCCGCCTCTCCAAGAGGTCCACGATCGCGGCGCGCGCGCGGCGGATCGCGGGAAGGTGCCGGATCACTTCGGCGAAGCCCATCACCGCGACCGACTCCATGGGCGCGACGGCCTGAAGGCCCGCCGCCCGGAGCGCCGGGCCCCCGATGCCCGCGGCGTCGACGGACACTCCGCGGGCGCGCAACGACTCGAGGAGGGCCGCGCCGAGCCGGTCCCCCGAGGGATCACCGGCTGACACGATGAGGTGGACTGCGGTCAGACCGGAATGCCTTGGGGGAGAACCGGCGCGATCTGCCGTCCGATCAGATCGGCCGCGCGGAGCGCGTCGAGGGCCGTCTCCGACTCCGCCCAGGAGCGCTCCGGAGCGGACGTGAGCGAGAGCACGTGCCTGAGCTCCGATTCGAGCGGGTCGCTCTCCGGAACCGTGATCGCGAGGGGGCGGATCCGCCGCATCCAATCGGCCGCCGACGGTTCGCCGGCCGGCGCGGGCGCGAGCGTGTACGCCTCGATGGTCCGGTTCAGGCAGTCGATCGACAAGTATTCGCTTGATTCGAAAAAGCGGATCTTGCGGATCTTCTCGCGCGAGATCCGGCTCGCCGTCAGGTTCGCGACGCAACCCGACTCGAAGACGAGCCGCGCGTTCGCGATGTCGATCCTGGGCGTGAGGACCGGAACCCCGACCGCGTGCACCTCCACGATGCGCGAGCGGGTGGCGAGGAGGGTCAAATCCAGGTCGTGGATCATCAGGTCGAGGATTACGTCGACGTCGATCCCTCGATTCACCGGGGGCGCCAGGCGGTGGGCCTCGATGAACTTGGGGGAGTGGAGGTGCGGCAGCGCGGCGGCGACCGCGGGGTTGTGGCGCTCCACGTGCCCGACCGAGAGAACCCGACCGGCCCGGCGGGCCGCGGCGAGCATCCGCTCGCCCTCCTCGGGGCGCGCGGCGATCGGTTTCTCGACGAGAACGTGGATCCCCCGGCCGAGCGATTCGATCGCGAGATCGGCGTGGGCGAGGGTGGGGGCCGCGATCGAAACCAGATCGACCCGGTCCAGGAGCTCCGCGAGCGAGTCGAAGAACACCATGCCGGACTCCCCCGCCATCCGCTCCGTCGCGGCCGGGTCGGGGTCGTATCCTCCGGCGATCGTGACTCCCTCGATTCGGGACCAGGCGCGCGCGTGGTGCGTTCCGAGATGGCCGACTCCGACCACCCCGACGCGTACCGCGTTCACCGGACGATGCCCCGCTCCGAGCTCCGGACAAATTCAACGAATTCATGGATCTCGGGATACGGCTTGAGCTCCCCCTGGATTCGATCGAGCGCCTGGGAAACGTTGAGCTGGGAACGGTAGAGAATCCGATAGGCGCGCTTGAGCTCGAGCCGGACCTCCGCGGGGATTCCCCGCCGATCCATGCCGACCGCGTTGAGCCCGCAGGCCCGGAGCGGATTGCCCGCCGCCTTCACGTAGGGCGGAATGTCCTGGGGCACCCGCGATCCTCCGCCGACGAACGCGTGGCATCCGATCGCGACGAACTGATGAACCGGGGTCAGGCCGCCGAGGATCGCGTAGTCGTCGACCCGAACGTGGCCCGCGAGATTGACGGCGTTGGCGAGGATGACGTGGCTTCCGAGGCGGCAATTGTGCGCGACGTGGGCGTACGCCATGAGCAGCACGTGGTCGCCCACCAAGGTCGTTTCGCCCTCCTCGGTCGCGGCGTGAATCGTCGCGTACTCGCGCACGGTCGTATCGTTCCCGATGACGACCTCGCTCGGCGCCCCTCGATACTTGAGGTCTTGGGGCATGTTCCCGATGACAGCGCCGTGATGGATCTGGCAGCGGGCGCCGATCGTGGTGCGTCCCTCGATGACCACGTGGAGACCGACGCGCGTGCCTTCGCCGAGAACGACCCTCGGGCCGACGTAGGCGAAGGGACCGATGACCACGCCCGAGCCCAGCTCCGCCCCCTTCTCTACGATCGCGGCCGGGTGAATCGACGGCCGGGAATGCTCGCGCGTGTTGGGCAGCGGAAGCACCGCGCCCTCGACGCGCGCCCACGTCCCGGTCAGGCGATCGACTTCAGGGACTGCGCTCGACAATGCTTGAGAGAAGCTCTGCTTCCGCGACGAGGTCTCCATCGACGTAGGCCTTCCCCTCCATCTTGCAGATGCGTGATTTGAGGCGGAGCAGGGTCAGCTCGAACCGAAGCTGATCCCCCGGCCGCACGGGCTTCCGGAACTTCGCGTTGTTGATCCCCATGAAATAGACCAGCTTGTCTTTGGGGCGCTCGACCGTGTTGAGGAGCAGCACTCCCCCGCACTGCGCCATGGCCTCGATGATCAGCACCGCCGGCATGATCGGGTGGCCGGGGAAATGGCCCGAGAAAAACGGCTCATTGATCGTGACGTTCTTGATCCCGACGACGCGGTTCGCCTCGAGGCTCAGGATCCGGTCGATCAGGAGCAGCGGATAGCGGTGCGGCATGATCTTCTGAATCGCGACGATGTCGAGCTGGATCGGGCCCGAGTCCCCGTTCGAGGTCGCCATCCGGAGCAGGTTCCCGGGCTCTTCCGCGGCCGCCAGCCGCTGGACGAAGCGCACGTTGGTCGCGTGCCCCGACTTGATCGAGAGGAAATGCCCCCGAGCCGGCCGGCCGAGCAGGTAGAGGTCTCCGAGGAAATCCAGGATCTTGTGCCGGACGAACTCGTCTTCGAACCGGAGCGGCTCCTGGTTCATGATCCCGGTTGGCTGCACGACCACCGCGTTCTGGAGCGTTCCGCCCAGAATCATCCCCCGGGCGCGGAGCTTCTCCACGTCCCGCTCGAGCACGAACGTGCGCGCGGGGGCGATCTCGCGAATGAAGACGTCCGGGTCGATATCGTAGGTGGCGTGCTGCGTGCCGCGCCAGGCGTTCGTATATTCGATCGTGAACGTCACGCGCAGGCCGTCGTGGGGTAGCCCGACGAGGATGACCCCGTTCTCTTCGTAGCGGACAGCCTCCGTGACCCGGAAGTAGCGCCGCGGCGCCGGCTGCTCCACGATCCCTGCTTCCTGGAAGAGTCGAACGTAAGGACCGGCGCTGCCGTCGGCCGGCTCCGGAGGCTCCTGGGCGTTCAGGGCGATGACCAGATTATCGATGCCCAATCCGGCCGCCGCGGCCAGGATGTGCTCGACGGTGTGCACTTCCGCGTCCCCGTTCTTCAAGATCGTCCGCCGCATCTGGTCGGTGTCGGCGCGCGCGAAGCGCGGCGCGACGGGAATCTCGGGCCGGCCCGGGAGGTCCAGGCGGACGAAGCGGATTCCGGTGCCTGGAGGCGCCGGGCGAAATTCGACGTGGCAGCTCACGCCGGTATGAAGGCCGACCCCGTCGAATGCGATGACGCGGCCGAGCGTCCGCTGATTGGGAGTGTTCACTTGAGGGTGGAGGGTCCCTCGAGCTCCTCCACGCGGCGCCGCAGTTGGCGAACCGTCTGGATGAGCTCGGGCAGATGCCGCAGGCTGGCCTCGATCCGCATGGCTTGCGTGACCGGGAGTGCCGGATATCCGAAGAGGCGCTCGCCGGGTTTCACCGATTTTGACACCCCCGACTTCGCCCCGATCATCGCGCCCGCTCCGATCTCGATGTGGCCGACGACGCCAACCTGTCCGGCCAGGACCACATCGTCGCCGAGCACCGTGCTTCCCGAAATGCCGACCTGGGCGACGATGATGCAGTTCTTGCCGACCTGGACGTTGTGCGCGATCTGGACCAGATTGTCGATCTTGCTCCCCGCGCCGATGCGGGTCGTGCCCGTCGTCGCCCGGTCAATGGTGACGCAGGCCCCCAGCTCCACATCGTCCTCCACGACGACGTTGCCGACCTGGGGCAGCTTGCGGTGTATGTCTCCGTCGCGCACAAAGCCGAATCCATCGCTGCCGATCACCGTTCCCGAATGGACGATCACCCGATCCCCGATTTCGCAGCCCTCGCGAACGGTCACATTCGGATACAGGAGGGTTTCGGCGCCGATCCGCGCGCCGGTGCCGACATAGCAACCAGCCTGGACGATGGAGCGCGGACCCACCGAGGCGCCCCGCTCGAGGACCACGTGGGGTCCCACGCAGGCGGTCGGGTCGACCGACGCGTCGTTCGCGACCACGGCGCTCGGATGGACGCCGGGAGAAGGCCGCTCCGCGTCGCCCTGGAAGAACCGGACCGCCTTCAAGAACGCCAGGTAGGGGTTCGCATTCTGGATCAGCGGCTTCCCCACGTTCCGGTGGTTCTCCGCGACGATGATCGCGGAAGCGTGGGTGCAGGCGAGGTACGGCTCATACCGGGGATTGGCCAGGAAGGTCAGTTCCCCTTCCTGGGCTTCGCGAATGCCGGCGACCCCCGTGATCTCCACGGAGCCGTCCCCGACGACGGTGCCGTCAATGGCCTTGGCGACCGTATCCAGCGTGACCTTCATTCGAGACTCTCTATTGGAGAAGAGTGCGTCGGCGCCGGCGGCAGGAGGGAGACAAGGTCGGGCCGAAGGCGCGTCTCACTGCTTCTGGCCCTGATTGCCCGTAGTCTGATTCGTCCCGGTTCCCTGGGTCGTCTTGGGAGTCGTTCGGCGGGTTCCCTCGTCCTCCTGGCGCAACGCCAGGAGAACCCGGTCGGTCAGATCGAGCGCCTTGTCGCCGAAAACGACATTGCCGTCCGCCGCATCCAAGATCAGGGAGAACCCCTCCTCGGTTCCGAACTCGGCCACGATGGCGTGCACGCGGTCGACGATCGGCTTCAAGAATTCCTCATTCAGCTTCGAGATTCGCCCGCCGGGGCCCCAGTTCGTCTGGACGAATGTCTCGTAGTCGCTCACCTTCCGTTGAAGCTCCAGATTCTGCTCGTTCCGCTTCGCTTCGCTGAGCATCGGGCCCTGCTGATCCAGCTTCCGCTGCAGGTCGTCGACCTCGGTCTTCTTTTCCTTGGCGGTCTTGGATAACTCCAAGACTTCCCGATTGAAGGAAGCCTGCGCCTCCTGGGTTTTCGGATACTCGGCAAAGATTCGGTCCGAGTCAATGAACCCGATCTTGATGTCGGCCCGTGCCCCAGGGGCTCCGGCGCAAAGGGCCACGGATCCCGCTAGGACAGCCCACACTAGCGCACCCCTGGTCCGCTGTCGAGTCATAACCTAACTCCTTTTTTCACAATGTGTTGCCTAGCTGGAAGTGGGTCTTCCAGCCGGGGCCCTCCTCCCGGTCGAGCCCGTAACCAAGATCGAATCCGATCCGGCCGAGCGCCGGCACCTCGAACCGGATGCCGAAGCCGACCGACCGGCGGAGATCCCCCAGGTCGATCTCCCGGGTCGAATTCCAGGTATTCCCCGCGTCGAAGAAAAATAGGCCGTGGAGCGGCTCCGCGATCGGGAACTGGATCTCGGCTCCGGCGACCAGCATGTTCCGCCCTCCGGGATAGCGCTCGAGCACGAGGCCGGTCACCGGGTCGCGGCTGATGTTGCTCCGGGGGACGACGTAGTAGTCCGGGTAACCCCTCAGGTAGTCGACCGACGTCCCTCCCAGCCGAAACCGCTCGTAGTCAGGAACGCTCGAGCCGCCCAGGAAGCCGGTGCGGGCGCGCAGCATGAGCACGAACGGACCGTGGAGGCGGCTGAAATTCTTGATATCGAAGGTGCTCTTGTAGAAGCTCTCGACCCCGCCCAAGGCTCCCCCGGCGACGGTATTCGTCCAATTCGTGCGCGATCCCTTGGAAGCGTAGAAGGGATTGTCGGTGCTGGTGCGGGAAAGGCTCAGCGTCACGCTGCTCACAAGCCGCGGCCAGTCGGTGGCCCGGAGCGTGGTGAGGTTGCTCGCCTCGCCGGGCTGCGGCGCGATGAAATTCGAGAGGGTCACGTTGCGCAGGTCGTAGGAGATCAACCCGCGGGTGTAGTCCGGCCAAGGCACAGGCCGGCCGAAGCGGATTCCACCGCCGACGTCCTTTCGGGTGTAGACGTCCAGCTCCCGCTCCGTGTTGAAGAGGCTGAACCCCAGCGTCAGCGGCGTGTCGTGGAACCAGGGGTCGGTGTACGCGATCTCGTAACTGCTCCACTTGCCTCCGCGCTCCAAATGGAGATTCACGCTCTGCCCGTTTCCGAACAGGTTGTTGTGCCCCAGCTCGATGAAGCCGGTGAGGCCCGTTGAGCTCGCGAATCCGGCGCCCGCGCTCGCGGTCCCCGTCTGCTTTTCCTGCACTTTCAGAGTGAGCTTGATGTCGGCGCTATCGCCGGTCGGCTCGTAGTCGACGTTCACGTCCTGGAAGAATCCAAGCCCGAAGATGTCCCGCTGCGTGCGGATCAAGGACGACCGCCGGAACACGTCTCCCGGGCGAACGGACGCCTCCCGCCGGATAACGTTCTCCTTCGTTCGAGTGTTTCCGACGATGTCGAGATCGGCCACGCGGGACCTCGTTCCCTCCTGGATCGCGAAATCGACGTCGACGATCGAGTCGCGCTCTGTAAATTTCGGATCGATCGAGAGGTAGAGAAATCCCTGCTCCTGGTAGGTCGTGTACGCCCCTTCCAGCGTCTTGTGGATCTGAGCCTCGCTGTACGGCGCGTACGGCTGCACGACC
The DNA here is from genome assembly GCA_041486815.1 of Candidatus Eiseniibacteriota bacterium. Classification (GTDB taxonomy): domain Bacteria; phylum Eisenbacteria; class RBG-16-71-46; order SZUA-252; family SZUA-252; genus WS-9. The sequence goes on from JBGPMG010000044.1 coordinate 13,867, forward strand.
GTCACGGACTGGAGGATTTGCGTTGAGACGACCGTGTTCCCGCTCCACGCGACGGTCCCGAAGCGATAGCGCGCTCCCTCGCGGAGGAAGACGTGGAGGGCGACCCCTTTGCCGTCCGTCGTGTAGACCGGGCGGATCGAGTCGACGTCCGCGTCCTTGAATCCCCGGCTGCGCATGAAGAGACGGAGCTGCGTGGCGTCCTGGTCGAGCTGGGAGGGCTTGAAGGTCCCGCCCCGGAGAAATCCCGGCATCTTGCTCTTCATGGCGCCTCGGAGATCATCCGGCTTGAACGTCGTTCCGCCCACGGTGTGGAAGACGACGTCGCGCACCTTGACCTTTGGTCCCTCGTCCACCGCGAAAACGACCAACACGGCGCCCGGCCCCGCCGGCGCCGTCCGCGTCGTCACCTTCGCGCGCGGGTAGCCCTCTTCGGCGTACGCCTCGGTGATCTTGCCCGCGTCGAGGTCGAGGGTCCCCTGATCCAGGAGCTGCCCTTCGGCGCTGGTGAGCTTGGCCTTGAGCTTCGAATCCTCGATCTTCTTCACGCCCTCGAATTGGATCCCCTTGATTCGCGGGCGCTCCTGCACCACGACCGTGAGCCCCACGCCGTCTCCTTCCGGCGCGTCGATCACGTTGACGTCGGTGAAGAGCCCGCTCAGATACAGACGACGGACCCCGTCTCGGACCGCTTCCCGCGAGTACGGCTCGCCGACCCGCAGGCCGAAGGTCCGGGTGATGACCACGGAGTCGACGTTGGCGAATCCTTTGGCCCGGATGGTTCGGATGATTTTCCCGCTGCTTGCGCCCCCGTCGAGGGACGGGCCGAACTGAGTTGGGATCGCGGCTGCGGTGTCCGGCGCCGTTGGCGAGGCTGTCGGCCCCTCAATGGCGAGCGCCGCTCGGGACGTTAGAAGAACAACGAGGCTTCCCGCCACGGCGAGTCCGCCGAGCGCCCACCGGACGCCGCCTCGTCTGGGCGTCGCCGGCGCGGACTTCCGCGTTCCCTGGGTCGCACGGCTCAAGAAGAGAATGTCAGCTCGTCCCCCTGGCGGGAGACGACGACCTCGCTCCCATCCTTCAGCTGTCCGCGCAGTACGTGCTCGGAGAGGGGGTCTTCGATCAGCTTCTGGATGCTGCGCTTGAGTGGCCGGGCGCCGAGCGTGACGTCAAAGCCCTTCTCGATGAGCAGCTCCACGACCGAATGATCGAGGGTCACGCGGATGCCGTTCGTCTTGAGGCGGTCGGCCACCTGCTCGAGGAGAATTTCCGTGATCTGGGCCATCTGCGGACGCTCGAGGGGGTGGAAGACGATCGCCTCGTCGATTCGGTTCAAGAACTCCGGATTGAATGACTTCTTGAGCTCATCCATGATCGTGTTCTTCATCGCGCCGTAGGTCGACTGCTCGTCCCGCTCGCTGAAGCCCAGGCTCCGTCCGCCTTTGATCTGCCGGGCCCCGAGGTTCGAGGTCATGATCAAAACCGTATTCTTGAAATCGACTTTCCGCCGCAGGCTGTCGGTCAGCTGCCCGTCGTCGAGCACTTGAAGGAGAATGTTGAAGACGTCGGGGTGCGCCTTTTCAATCTCGTCGAGGAG
>JBGPMG010000045.1:0-15097 GCA_041486815.1 Candidatus Eiseniibacteriota bacterium
CCGAAACCGTCAACGCGAACCCCTCTCGAAGCGACTTTTGCAAAACCACCGTCGACATTCGCTGGAGGGCGTTGATCTCCTGGTCCGACTGGGGAGGCAGCTCCAAGATCGTCACGTCCCGCACACCTTTCGCCTTCTCCCTCACCTCGGCGAGCACCTCCGCGCCCTCGGGGTCGTCGCTCGCGCTACCGCCAGCCAACAAAAGCTTCGCCGGCCTCCGCGCACGGACGAGCCGGAACGCCTCCACAACGCCGATTGGATCCTTGATCCGATCGAACCGGGAGATCTGTGTGATCCAAGGTCCGTGCGGCTCGAGCCCGAGTCGCTCCACGATCGACTCAACCTCCTCTTCTTCCATCGCACGGTTCTTCTCCGCGAACGGGTCGATCGAAGGGGGAACGAGGATCGCGGGAACCGACAACCGCGGGACGAACAGGACGTGGGAGAAGATCGCCGCGTCGTACTGTTCGACGGCGGGCCGGACGAACTCCCAGTAGGTTTCGTCGCGAAGCGATAAGTCTATGTGGCAACGCCAGATCCAATGCTGGCCACCACGCCTGCAAAGCTCGATCAGACCCGCGGGCTGGGGGTCATGGATCATGATCAGGTCGCCGTCGAGCGAGAGCCGCTTGGCCTCGAGCCGCGTGCGCTCCCGGTAGATCTCGCGATCCTCATCGGTAAGCGGAATGGCGTGCCCGTGGAGCGCGTTGTGCATCCGCTTGGTGACACCGAAGAATCGCGCGTCTCCCTCCATGACCTCCCAGCTCGTCGGGATCCCCAGCTCGTTCAGAATCATCACGACGCGGTGGAGGATCTCGGCGACGCCGCCTCCCGTCTTCGTCGTATTCACCATGACGACCCGGTGGCCCTTCATCTTCCGGGCCAGCGCCTCGAGGGCGCGGAGGGTCTCCGAGCCGACGACGCGCTCGTAGCGCTGGAGCCAGCTGGTCCTCGCTGGGGCTGCTCCCACCGTCTGGAGCGTTTCAGGCGCGGGGGTCATGGCTTTCTCTCCCCGCCGTTCGCACCCTTCAGCTTCTCCGCGAGCCGCACCATCGTCTCGCGAGCCTCACGAACGCGAACCTCGTCCGCGGCCTCGATCCGGGCGACCAAACGTCGGCCGATCATCGAACGCCGCCACCTCGTGCCGATGTCGCGGTGAAGTCGCGCGGCGGGTGAGCCCGCTGCGACGGCCTTAACGGCGGATTCGGCGAGCCCCCGAGCACCGCGCGCCAGAAGCCACGGGATCAACGCGAATTCGGTCCGGCCGAACACCGGCGCCTCCACGAGGTGAAGGAAGGTCGCTCCGACGTCGAGCCGTGGCCAGACCTCCACGACGTCGGCTGGATCGACCGCTTCGATCCCAAGGTCGGCGTACACGGACCGCGCTTCGAGGAAATGGAAGGCGGCGCCGTCCGAGGACGATCGCCGCCGGTCGCGCTCGGGAACGCGGTCGAGAACCGCAAGGAGCGCGGCCCGCAGCTCTTCGAGCGCTCCCACCGGCAGGGAACCGGCGAACGCCAGCCGCTCGCTCACCTCCGGCAGCTGGAGCGCCTCGCCCACCCACCTCGCGAAGTCGTTCTCCGGAAGATCGCGCACATGCGGAAAACGCACGGAGATGCGCGTCACGTGGTGGAAGATCGACTCGGGCGAAACGGTCGCGATGCCGGCCCGGAGCGATTCCAGGTCGGACGCGACGCGGCCCGCGGGCGACTCGAGCGGCGCCGAGGTGAAGAATCGAAAGCTGTCGCTCACGTCTGGCCGGGCGTGCGCCCTTCATCCGAGGCCCGCAAGTACTCCACGATGAGATCGCGGGCGAGGTCGCGGCACCCGAGCCCGAAGGCGAGCGCGAGCGCGAGACCGGCGGCTGAGACGATCGCGATCGCCACCGCGAGAACCAGATGGGCGGCGAGGCCCAATTGGTCGAGGGCGATCAGGACCGTGAAGGCGACGAGGAGCGCGGCAACGCCCTGCGCGCGGATGCGGCTGGGCCGCACGCCGGACTGGAGCAGGAGCGCGGTCAAGAGCCGGCTCGCGGTGAGGGCGAGCGGAATGCCCAGGAGCAGCACGAGACCCGAGGTGAGGATGCGGGGCACGACGTCCTGAAGGCGCACGACGATCGAGGGGACGAGGTCGAGGCCCAGAACGCGGAGGGCCACGATCGCGGTGCCAAGAATCGTGAGCCAGAAGATCGTGAAGCCGACGAGGCGGCTTGGCAAGAGCTCGGGCCGTATTCCCGCGTCGGCGGCGAGGCGTTTGGCCGGGCCGTCGAGGCCGGTCATCGAGAGGACCGACTGCGCCGCTCGGGAGAGAAGCGCGGCTAGCAGCCAGCCGACGAGAGCGATCACGCCCGCGATCAGGATGAGTGTCAGCGCCCCTGTCACCGCAAGCAGCGTCTCCTGAAGCTGCTCGCCGAGATCGGGCGGGATGAACGGCGTGAGAAACGAGCTCCATTCCATCACGGCACCTCCTGGCTACGGGCCTGAGCCCGGACGGAGCGAAACAACGGAGTGCAAGAATCGCGCGACGTCTCCCGGTCCCCGCACGCGATACCGCGCGCGCGTCCGGCCGGGTCCGACACGGACTGAAAAATCGTTCCGGCCGAGGACAGCGAAGGCGGGTTCATCGGCCTCGCTGTCTCCGAAGTAGAACACCGCCGCCGGGGCATACCGCTTTCGCAGCATGGCCATCGCGCGCCCCTTATCGTAGCCCCGTGGCACAAACTCGGTCACGCGGTGTCCGCGCACGGGCACGAACCCGAGCGGCCGCGTCGTCGCCGCGACCCGGCGGAGCGCTCGGCGCAAGGCCGGATGCCGGCGGGCCGCCACCCCTCGATCGTGGAGCGCGACCGCCATGCTCTTCCGCTCCAGCACCGCGCCGGGGAATGCTTCGGCGACGGGCGCCAGGGCCACGGCGACCCGCGCGGCGCCGCGGCGCCAGCGCCTTCGAAGCGACGCCGCCGGGGCCACGGCGCCCTCGAGCCCGTACTGTGCCGCCACTCGAGCGCGCGGAAGATTCACGAGCTGTTTCAGGACGCGCCTGCTCCGCGCGCTGACCAGCGCCACCGTGACGCCCCGCATCCGCGTGATTCGATCCAGGATGCGAAGGGTCGCCGCGGGCACGCGCGCCCGCCCGAGCCTTGTGACAATCGGAGCGATCGTTCCGTCGACGTCGAGCGCGAGGAGCACCCGGGCCCCGCGCCGGCCCAGGAGCGCTCGGACCCTGGCTTGCGCGTCCGTTTCAAAAAGCGACCGCGCGCCCTTCGTCACCGCCTCACGGCCGGGCGGCGCGTGCCCGGGAGGAGGTGGAGACGGCGGACGTCCCGGAGCATCTTACGCGCCCAATCGTAGATGTTCTGGGACGCCACGACGTCGCGCAGGGCGCTCATCCGCCGCGTGCGCTCCTCCGGAGTGATCGCGAGCGCGCGGTGGAGCGCCATGGCCAGAAGCTCGGTGTCGTACGGGCTCACTTGAATCGCGTGCTCCAGCTCGCGGGAAGCCCCGGTATACGGACTCAGGACCAGCACACCGAGGAGGTTTACCTGCGCCGCGACGTACTCCTTCGCGACGAGGTTCATTCCGTCGTGGAGGGACGTGACCGCCATTACATCGGCGAGGACGTAGTACGGGATCAGCTCCTTGAAGTCCAGGTTCTCCGTGATGAGGTGGACGGACCGCCGCTCGCCTAGGCCGAAGCGCTGGTTCAAGCGCTCGACCCGTTCCGCCACCGCGCGACCGACGGCTTGGTACTCCGGAAGGTCGACCCGGCTCGGCACCGCGATCTGGATCATCGCCACCTTGTCGCGCAGCTCGGCGTGGGTGTCGAGCATCCGTTCGTAGGCGTCCAGGCGCTCGGGGATCCCCTTGGTGTAGTCGAGCCGGTCGACGCCGAGAATTACGCGCGCATCGCCGAGGCCGAGCCGCTCACGAATCTTCCGTACCGCGGCGGCGGTCGAAGCATCGGCGGCGGCGAGGGAAATCTCGGCGACGTCGGGGCTGATGGGGTAGTCGCGGACAAAGGTGCGCCGGCCGCCTCGTCGGACCGCGGTGCGCTCACGGTCGATCAAGGCTTCCAATTCCTGCGACACGGCATCGATGAAGTTCATTCCATGCAGCCGGATATGGAAGCCGAGGAGGTCGCACGCGAGCAGCCCTTCGAGGATCTCCCGCTTCCAGGGCAGGATGCGGAACACCTCCGGGTTGGGCCAGGGGATGTGCCAGAAAAGTACGATCGTGAGATCCGGCCGGCGCGCGCGGATTTCGGCGGCGCAGAGCGCGAGGTGATAATCTTGAAGTAGCACCAGCGCGGGCTCGTCACCTGCGGCCTCGAGAATCGACTCGGCGAACTGGCGATTCACCTCCTGGTAGGCGCGCCAGTGCGCCGCGACGAAGTGCGGACGGACGTAGACGACATGGCAAAGAGGCCATAGGCATCCGTTCGCGAATCGATTAAATCCCTCCGCGCGCTCCTCATCCTCGATCCAGAGGCGCTGGAGCGTGTAGCGCTCCTGCCCGGGGGGCATCTTGACGCGGCCATGGGCGTCGACCACCTCGCGATCGGCGTCGCCGGAGGCCTGCGCGACCCAGACGGCTCCCGTCGCGCGGGCGACCGAATCGAGAGCGGAGGCGAGCCCGCCCGGGCTCCGGAGCGTCTCGATCGATCCGTTTCGGCGGACGTGTTGGTATGGCTCGCTCTTCGAGGCAATGATGATCCGCGTGGTGCCGAGGTACTCGCGGACGCTCCGCCCAAGCTGCTCGGGGGTCGTTTGGCGGGCCAGGTCGCGTCGCTGGGTCTCCCTCGCGGCGGCCCGGGTCATCGCGCGGACCAATTTCTCGTGGATTTGACCCCGCTGGGCGGGCATGGGGGGCAGTGTACCTGTCTCTCTAACGCCGCTGCGGCTCGTCCCGCGCCAGGTCCCGAAGGTTTCGAACCACGCGCCGCATCAGCATCGCGGCCATCGAGATCGCGGCCGCTCCCCCGAGCACGTCGAACACCGTGACTCCGCGGCCGATGACGTGAAACGGAAGGGGTCCGATCGTCAGCGCGAGGAGGTTCAGGGCGAAGAGGACGATGCGCGCCTCGGTCGGGCCCATCACGCCGTAGCCGAATCGGAATTTTCCGAATGCGTGCGTCTCTAAGTAGACGTTGATGGAGAGCACGAGGTAGGCGATGACGATCGCGAGGCCGACCGCGAGGAGCATATACGGAGAGAACCCGAGGCCCAGCCCGATCACGATGGTGGAATAGGCATCGGTCAGATGGTCAAGATAGAACCCGTAGCGGGGACGCTCGATCTTCCGGTACCGCGCGACGGTGCCGTCGAGGCTGTCGCCGAACCAATGGACGATGAGCCCCGCGTTCGCGAGCCAGAGCCAGTGCGGGTTTCGGTTCGAAAGCCCATAGCCTGCCGCAATTACCGTTGCGCCGAGGACGCCGATCGCGGTGAGGTGGTCGGGCAGGATAGAGCGCGGGAGCGCCGCCGCGAGCCGCGGAAGCGCCCACCGTTCGAACCGCGTGGTGATGAAGGTCGATTGCCGCTCAGGCTCGGTCACCGAGCCTTAGGGTTACTCCGGATCTGCTTCGAATTCAAGGGATTCGAAGCGATGGGTGTCGAGGCGATGCGGATCGTTCCACCGTCTGGCGCGTCGGGGAGGACCTCCGCCACCGTTTGAATGCGGGCAGGGTCGCCGAGCGCGAGCTCCGCGAGCGCCGCGCTCACCCGCCCCGCCAAGAGATTGGCCTGCTCGAAGCTTCGGCCCGTCGCGGTGACGCGGACCGGCTGAGTGAGACGAGCGCCCTGGTTGAGCCAGCCGGCGGCTTCTAGGATGACGGGCGGGATCGCCCTCGTCGCGGCGTCCGCGCCCATTCCGAACGAGCGGGCGGACTTCTGCGCCGCGAAGATGCTCTGACCCGAGAAGACGAGCACCGGACCGTCCGGGGAGTCGAGCCTGTAGGCCGACACCTTGAACCCCTCGCCGACGAAGTTGCGTTTGTTCCCGGCCCGATCGTAGGCCTCGAAGATGTAGGAGTAGGTGAGACCGGGCGTGACGGTCGCACCGCTCTGCGATCGCCCGTCCCATGCGATTTCCTTGGGCGGATCCCCTTTGCCCTGGAACGTCGTGACGGTTTGACCCTTCGAGTCGGCAACCATGAGCTTCCACCGCTCGACGTCCTTCACGTTGGGCTGGAACCGCGCGACCGATCCGGTCCCGAACTGACGGAGCCACGGCCGCGCCAGGTAGGGCGATGCGTTGTGGGCCGAGTACTCGAGGTACGTGGTCATGAGATCCGGCGCCACCCGATTCAAGACGTCGCTTGCCGTTCCGGACTCGAGGCCGCCGACCTTTTCTGGATCGAGGTCGAGCGTGAGGGTGGGCCGTTCGACTTCGAGGTGCACTCGGTCTTCACCCTCGACGGTCATCGTCCGGAAATCGGTGCGCTCCTGGCCGCCGCGCAGCGTCATGCTGCTGTCGGCCGCGGACTCCGCCTTTTGCTCGGAGGGCCGTACCGCTTTCGGCTGGCCGGGCACCATGGTCTTTCGTTCCGCGGGCACCATGGTCTTCCGCTCCGCGGACGGCGCGGTCTTCGGCTCGGCGGGCGTCCCGGTTGCCTGCTTGACCGCCGCCGCCGATACGGGCGGTCTCGCGGGCGCCTCCGCGCTCGCGCGGGAGACTGCGAACAGCGAGAGCGCAGCTAGTGCCGCGAGCCACGGGAGGGCCCGAGCCACGCGTGCGTCGATTCCTGGGTGAAAACGCATCGGACTCCTCCTTTAGCCGGCGTCGCGGAGGCGGAAGTGGAACGTGATCGTGCCCCACTGTTCGCCGGTCCGCCCATTTCGAAGCGGCTCGAACCGCCAGCCGCGGAGCGCGACGCGTGCGTTCTCGTCGAAATCTCCAAAGCCGGCGGTCTTCTGGATCATCAGGTTTTCCTTCACGGTCCCGTTCGGGCGAACCACGAAGTAGATGGTGACGGACCCCTCCACCGCTTCCCGCTTTGCCCAATCGGGGTAGACCGGCAGGGAGTGAAAGAGCACCGGCCGGTCCGCGACCGGTCCCATCAGGGAGGCGCCCGCGACGGTTCGTTGCGCCGTCGCGTCGCCCGCCTTGGCGGGTGCGTCTGCCTCCGATTTCACGGCTGGGATCGACGCGGGCGCGAGCGACGCGGGCGCGCCGGGCGTTGTCCCGCGCGAGAGCTCGAGCGCGGCACCGGCTCCGGTGCCCCCTCGGGTCAGCTTGACGGGCGCGCTTCCCGAGGCATTGGGTCCGGCCACGGTCGCGGGGGTCGTTCCAAAAAGGGAGGTCGGCGTCGACGCGGACGCGTTCCCGACGTTGCTCGGCCTCGATTCGTTTTGCATGGCCGCGAGCCGCGAAGCCATACGGTCCGCCAGCGCCGCGTCGCCCTGGGGCCCCAGCGAGATGTCGGCGTGCTCCGCCGTGCGGCGGAAGTGAACGTCCTCGGAACTCTTCGTGGCCATGCCTTCGGCGGTGGCGCGTGCCGACGCGGAGGAGGGGGCCGGGTCCGGGGCCGACTGGGCCGCCGGAGCCAAGTCGCCGGGCTCCAGGAGCGTGATCTCCGTGACCACGGGAAGGTCCGCGACGGGGTCCTTGATGGTCGTGAGCCACAAGATCAGTAGGAAGTGAATCACGAAGCTCGCGATCATCGTCCAGCGCGTCCGGCGGCGAGCAATCTGAAGATCGAGTCGAAGGGTCGCGACGGTCACGGCGCCTCCATCCTTTGGCGTGTCGCGATCGCGAGACGCGTGGCCCCCGCGGCGCGGGCGTCCTCGAGAAGCTGGCGGACGGCCGAGTACGGCGCGCCGGAATCCGCGCGCACCACTACCAAAACGCCCTCATTCCCATTCTGAGCCAAGCGAGCCTGAAGCGCGGAACGGAGCTCGGCGCGCGAAACGATGTCATCGTCGATGGCGATCGCGCCGGTCGTAGAGAGGGTGATGCTCACGTTCCGCTCGTCCTCCGCCTCGCGGCTGCGCGCCTGTGGCAGGTCGACCGGCAGATCGGCTACCGAGAGAAGGGGAGCCGTCACCAGGAGGATGATGACCAGCACCAGCGCCACGTCGATGATCGGCGTGACGTTGATCTTGGTGATCATCACCTGGTAACCGGGAACGCGTCCTCGTCGCACGCTAACCTCCTACAACCGCGATCTGCGCGGCGCCACAGGCCTTCGCCTCGTCCAGCACGCCCACGAACGCGCCGTGGGTGACGCCGTCCTCACACCGAACCACGACGACCTTCGACGCGCTCGCTTCGAGAAGCGGCTTTAAGAGAGCGGAGAGGTCCGATCGTTCGATCTGATTCCGATTCACCAGAACCATCTCCGCGGAAAGAATCGTGATCTCGATCCGCTCCGCGTCCGCGATGATCGCGGCGCGTCGCGCCGCCTGCGCGGCCCGCTGCACGGCAATGCTCGACTGGAACGCGAGCGGCGTCGCCACCATGAGAATGACAACCAGCACCAGCGAGACGTCGATGAGGGGAGTCATGTTCGGCTCGAAGATCCCCTCTTCATGACGCATTCGGGTGAAACGGGGCATCGGTGCCTCCTCAGGCCACGCGGACCTTGGTTTGGAGGGACTGCCTTCCGGATCGCCCCACGTTCATCCGGATCGTCCGAGTGTAGTTCTCGGCGACGGTGAGCATGACGCCCGTCCGGCGCACGAAGTGGTTGTAGATCATGACCGCCGGAACCGCGACGAGGAGCCCGGCCGCCGTCGTGAAGAGCGCCTCGGCCACACCCGCTGCGACGACCGATGGGCCGGCCGATCCGGTGCGGGCCATGTCGTGGAACGCCCGCATGATTCCCCAGACCGTGCCCAGAAGCCCGAGCAGAGGCGCCGTATTGCCCATCGTTCCCAGGAAGCCGAGATTCCGTTCCATCTGAAGCCGCTGCTCGCTCAGAGCGATGTGGAGCCTCTCTTCGGAGGCTTCGGGATTCTCATCCATGCACCGAATCACGTCCGCGGCCACGGCACCCACCGGGTGCGGATCCTTGGCGCAAACGCGCGCGGCCTCCTCATTGTTGCCGGAACGGAGGGCGACGAGGACCGAGGCCAGGAGCCCGTCCGGGTTGCCGCGCCGATTCCAGAAGTAGATCGCCCTCTCGATCGCGAACCCCAGGGTGAGCACGCTGCAGAGCAGAATGATCACCATCACCGGGCTCGTACGCATCGCTCCGATCCAATCGAAGTTCTCGAACATCGTCCTGCTCCTTTCCGTCTCAGGCCGTATGGCTCGGCCGATCGGTATTCCTACCGCTTCCTTACCCCTCGCGATTCAAGCTCGGATGCCCGACCGGCCGCCGCGGCGGCCAGCTCGTTGTCCTTCGAATTCTGCGCGATGTCGCGGTATGCGGTCATCGCCCGCACGTAATCCTTCTTCGCCTCATAGATCGCCGCGCACCGGGCGAGCGCGGAGAGCCGGAAGGCGTTCCGGCGGTCCATCGAGGCGCCGGCCCGGTTGTACGCCTTGAGCGCCGCATCGATGTTCCCCTCCGTTTCCAGGGAGCGACCCACGCGGTAGTTCAGCTCCACCTCCAGCAGCGCCGGGGGCCGTGAAGCCAGCGCTTTCTGGAATTCCTCGAGCGCGGTGGCCGGCTCGCCGGCAGCTTCCGCGAGATCGCCCAACTGGTAGGCGACATCGGCCGCCCGAGCGTCGTTGGGGTGCTCCTCCCGGTAGCGAAGGAGGGCGGCTTTGGCTTCGTCGGTCTGCCCGAGCTGGCGCTGGCAGAGGGCAAGGTTGTATCGCGAGGCGGAACTCACCTCCGCGTTGGCGCTATCGCCCAGGACCTGGGTGAAGGCGACCGCGGCGCGCATGTAGTCCTTGGCCTGGAACTGCTGGAGTCCGAGCTGGAACTCGGCCGTCGGGCGGAGCTCGCTGGTCGGGAAGAACGTCAGGAACTGCTCGTACGCGAGACGCGATTCCTCCTGCGATCCGGCGCGCGCGTAGGAGTCGGCGAGGAGGTATTGGGCCTGGTCCGCGGCGGAATAACCGGGGAACTGGCTCACGACGCGCCGGAAGCCGTCGGCGGCCTCTGGGTACCGCTTCGCCTGGTAGTCGCTCTTCGCGATCTGGAAGAGGGCGTCGGCCGCGAACGAGCCGGTCGGGTACTGCTCAACCAGCTTCGCAAGCTCGGCTGTTCCCTTGGCGCTCTGGCCCAGCCGGTAGAGGGAGAGCTCCGATCCTCGTTGAGCCTCCTTGGCGTACTGCGTGTCGGGGAATCGGGCGATCACCTCGGAGTAGCGCTGGAGCGCGACCGCGTCGTGCCCGGCGTTGTACTCGCACTGACCCATCCGTAGCATCGCGAGGCCCGCCGCGTCGGTCTGGGCGAAGTTCTCGAGCAGGCCGCGGTAGCATCGCTTGGCCTCCTCATAGCGCTGTGCCTCGAAGTAGAGGTCGCCGGCCCGCGCCCACGCCTTTTCCGCGATCGGGGCGGCCGCGCTGTCCTTCACGATCGCCTCCCAGTGGTCGACCGCGTCACCGGCACGATTCAAGCGGACGTAGGCCAGCCCCGCCTGGTAGTGCGCGATGAGGCGGCGCGGGTGCGTCGGGTACCGTTTGAGGAACGCCTCGTAGCCGCCCGCGGCCGCGCGGTAGTTCTTCTGGTTGAAACGGTCGTGCGCGATATCCAGGTACGCGGCCGCCACGATGTCGGAATTGCCGGTTCCGCCGTAGCGGGCGACCAGGCGCTCCTCGGTCGCGATCGCGAGGCTATCTCGTCCCTGCCGCGCATAGCTCCAAGCGAGCAGCTTCGTCGCGCTGGCTCCGATCGGCAGGTCCGGGAAGTCGTGCATCAGGCGTTCGAGAGTTGCCTGCGACTCCGGATACCGGGCCTGGGCCGCGGAGGCGTCCGCGTCGATGAGGAGGGCGTAGGCCCGCCACGGCGACCGGCTCGGCGGCATCTTCTCGAGCAGCACGTGGGGCGCTCCCGCGAGCTGCCCGAGATCTCCGGCCTGGTGATACGAGTAGAGAAGAAGACAGAGGGCGGCGTCCACCAGCTCGAAACGCTCGGGCGATCGGAACATGTCGAGGTTCGGCTTGTCCATCTGCGCCACGTAGCGGTCGAGAACGATCTGGAAATAGGGCGCGGCGGCGCGGGCCTTCCCCTGGGAAAGAAGCCCGATCCCGGCGAGATAGGCGGCTGCCGGAGCCTCCGGCTCCAGCGGGTAGCCGGAGACGACCGCTTGATACGTCCCGGTCGCGTCGCTCTTCCGGCCAAGCGCGTCGAGGCAGCGGCCGACGCGATACTGCGCGCTCGCGGCAACCGAATGCTGGAAGTACTGCTTCAGGACGCGGTTCATCTCGACGATCGCCTCGGCGTACTGGCCGCGGCTCGCGAGCACCTCGCCGACGAGAAATAGGGCCCGAGCGGCGACGTCCGTATCGTGATATCGCTCGACGATGCCCCGGAGCAAGCCAAGCGCGGAGTCGGCAGCGCCCGCGAGGAAGAGCGAGCCCGCGCCGCGCACCTCGGCTTCACCAATGACCTTGGGATCTTCGGCCTTCTTCACGACGCGGCTGAACTCCTCCGACGCGCTGCGATAGTCGCGCGCCAGGAGGAAGGCGTCGGCCTTCGCGAGCATCGCGGGATCGCGGAGCGGGGAGTCTGGGTAGCGCGCCACAACCTCCTGGAAGGCCGCGGCCGACTGGAGAACCGAACCCTGGCCCCGGTAGCAGAGGCCGCGCAGGTACGTGGCGGCGGCTCCCGACGGCTTGGGGCCGAGCACGGCGAGCGCCTCGGCCGGCTTTTCCTGGATATAAAGGAGCGTGGCCTTGGCAAGGGCGACGCGTGAATCGCGCTCGTACCAGGGGCTCGCCTGGGTCATGGCCGCGAGTTGCTTGGCCGCGATCGCGGTCTCGCCGCGACGTAGGGCATTCCAAGCCTGGGCGAGCGTGGCTTCACCGCGGAGCGGGCTCTGTGGAAATTGCTTCTCCCACGCGATCCACGCGCCGGCCGCCTCGCGATCCTGGCCCGCTTCCTCTTGAGCTCGGATGGCCGCGAATTCCGCGTCGTCCGCGAAGGGGCCCTTGCCCATCTGGCCGGCGGCGCGGCGGTATTCGTCGGCCGCGCCCCGGTAGTCCCGCAGCTCGTACCGGATCTGCGCGGATAGCGCGGAGGCGGCCGCTTGTTCCTCCTGCGAGAGATCGCCGTGGAGTACCGAGGCGGCGGTTTGGCCCAGGCCCTCAAGGGCCGCGATGCGGTCCGCCCCCGTGAGGAGTCGAGCGGACTCGAAGGCGATCCCCGCCTCCTTGAGAGCGGTGGGAGCGTTCTTCTTGTCGACCTCCACCTTTCCCTGGTTGCCGGCGATGGCCGCGTGCGGTGCGGCCAGCGTTCCGACCAGGAGCGCGGCGGAGACTATCGATGCCCGGCGAATGTTGGTCATGGCTCCGTCCTTGACTGGGTTATTCGACCGGGATAACCGGGACCGTGCCCTGCGGGCCACCCGTCGAGATCTGGACCATACGTGTATGGCTGTCGATCACGTGTCCTTCCAGGTCCTTCACCGTCAGCGTGTAGCGGTAGAGGCCGTCGGGAAGAGGGAGACCGGTCTCGTCCTTGCCATCCCACAGGAGGTGGGCCGGAGGTGCGCCCTTGCCACCGAACGTACGGACCGTCTCGTCCGACTTGTTGACCAGGCTCAGCGTCCAGCTCTCGGTTTCACCCTTCGTGCGCGCGTTCAAGTCGATCTTGGTGACCGCCTTCTCGCCGGTCGGCGAAAAGACGGCGGGCTCGGCCTTCGCGCTCGCGAAGAAGCCGCCGAACCGGTAGGTAAGGCCGAGCCGGTGCGTCAGGCCCAGCGGGTGATCCATGACGCCGTAGTCGAACTGGTACTTGCCGGCAAATCGATAGGAGAGCCCGCCCGCGGGCTCCTGGTTGTCCATCCCGACGCGCAGCCCGATCGCCTGCTGGACCCAGTATTCCGTGCCGGAGCGGATGCGGACGCCCGGGCCGCTGGACTGGTCCACCTCGGCGGTCAAGAGTCCACGGCCGCGGAGCACCTGCGCCGAGAATCCCGCCCGGAATTCGATCGGGTAGGTTTCCTTCGTGTCGCGCAGCGTGATGTTCGGGCCTCCGAGGTTGAGCACCGCGGCGCCCACCTTGATCGCGGGGGTGATGGAGTAGATCCCGCCCACGTCGAAGCCGACGCCTGTGCCCGTGAAATCCTCGACGGTCTGGCGCGCCAACTTGACGTTGGTCCCGACGGCGAGGCGAGTGTTCAGGCTCTTCGCCATCGAGAAGATGTAAGCCGTCTCGCCCTCTTTGAACGTCCCCAGCGGGTCGTTCAGCTCGTTGGTCCTTTCGAAATTGCCGGAGCTGAGCGCGACGATGGTCAGGCCGAAGCTCGGCAGCTTGTTTCCCGGCACCGCGAAGTTGAACGCGTTGATCGAAGTGTCTTCGAAGAGGTGCGCCGTCTCGAAACGAAGCTCGTTCGGGACGAGCTGGGCCAGACCGGCCGGGTTCCAGATCACCGCGGTGGCCTCGTCGGCCACGCCCACGAAGGCGCCTCCCAGGCCGATCGTGCGGGCCGTCACGTATTGGGAGAGCCAGGAGCCCGGAGCGCCTCCGTTATCTTGCTCGGCGGCCGCAGGGGCCGTGCCCACGATCAGCGCCGTGAGGGCCGCCATGCAGATTTTCATCAATCGATCGATGCGGATCATTTGAGTGTCCCCCCTAGCGGACGACCGCGACCTTGCGACGGATCACGTGAAGCGTCTCGCCTTGGCCCTGCGCTTCGATTAGAACAACATAGCCGCCGCTCGCAACCACTTCGCCTTTACCGTTCTTGCCGTCCCAGCTCCACTGATTGAGTCCGGGGTTGCCTCCGGGCGCGCCGCGGTCGAAGACCTCGCGCCGCACCAGGGAACCGCCGTTCGTGTAGACGCGAAGCGTGACGGTCGCGAAATCGTCGAGCTTGTACGCGATCGTCGTCGCTTCACTCCCGGCGTGGAATGGATTCGGATAGTTCGTGACAAAGCCGCCGCTCGCCGTGGGATCGACGAACGCGACCTCGAGATCGAGATTCTGGACGAGGCCGCCGGATGACGCCCGGATGGTGTCCTTCTCGGGATTCCGCGGACTCAAGAAGTCGGCTCGAGCCGAGCCGGTCGAGTTGGAAAGGCTGTCGAGCGGCGAGAGCGTGCCGGTGCCTGAAACCAGCGACCAGGTCACCGGCTGGGCAGGCACGCCGTTTTCGAAGTCGTCGACCACGCGCGCTGTCAGCGTCGCGTGTTTGTTCCCACCGACCCAGGTCGGGTCCGAGGTGAGCCGGATCGCGCTCGGCGCGCCCGGCGTGATCGTGATGACGTTGCTCGTCGCGGGCGCGTTCCCAGCGTCGTCATGGGCGATCACTACGATCGGCTCGCTAAAGCTGTAGGTCTCGCTCACCGAGCGTTGGCCCTGAAGGAGTTGGAATTGGGTTGTAAGGAGCGTGCCTCGACCGGGGAGGCTGCTCGACGCATTCTGAACCTGGAGCGTGACAAAGGAGTTGATCTCCTGGATCACGCTCCCGGCGTCGTTCGTGACCTTCACGGTGAGCGTGAAGAAGCCGCCCGCCGGAGCGGCCGACGGAGACACGGCCGCTTCGAGATGGAATCCGCTCGAAATCGCCCGGACCTGCGTGGTGCTGCCGGTCTTCGATGGGCTCGTGATGTCCGATGCCGTCAACTGCTCGAATCCGCCGGTCGAGAGGCGCACTTGCATGTCCGCGCGGCCGTCGACCATGGCCTCATCCGGTGGCAGCTGGGCGAGCGGGTCGTTCGACGTGATCCGGACGACGTCGGTCACGCCGCCGACCGGGTTCCACCACTGGTCGGTGGCTAGCACCGTGACGGTGAACGCGTAATTGATCGACTGGTCGGTCGCGGTACCGCCCCGGCCGCTGGCGGTCCCCGGCGCGGGAGACTCGCCCGGCGCCAGGATCAAGACGCGTGAGAAGGCACCACCGATGACGAGCACCTGGCTCGACGTGTTGGCCTGAATCGAGCCGTTATCGATATCGGTGGCCGTGATCGTCTGATATCCGCTCTTGTGGAGGCGGGTGGGGATCAAGACCTGCCCATTGACGAGCGTCGTGTCCGTCGGC
>JBGPMG010000046.1:0-14958 GCA_041486815.1 Candidatus Eiseniibacteriota bacterium
CCCACGCTTCGCTTCTCGGCAGGCGAGCGGTACGCGAAGCGCTACGAGATCGACATGCTCCGCTGCATCTTCTGCGGCTATTGCGAGGAAGCGTGCCCCGAGGATGCCATCTTCCTGGGGCACAAGTTCGAGCTGTCGGACTACTCGCGCGACGCCTTCATCTACTCGAAGGAGCAGCTCCTGGTGCCGGTGGGAACTACGCACACACCTGGCATCGTCCGCGGCAGATAGCGGAGGCCCCCACGCGGAGGAACCCGATTGGCTGACGGGTGGCTGCTCGCCGCCGCCTGCGGGGTTGTCGCCGGTCTCGCCAACGTCGTTGGGGGATGGCTCGCCGTCGGCCGGCAGGGCTGGGACCGCGTTCGGCAGAGCTATTTCGTCGCCGCGGGCGCGGGCTTCATGCTGGCTGCCGTTTTTCTCCGCATGGTTCCCGAGAGCTACCGGCTCGCCACCACCCACGGCGGACCGCCGCTCGCCGTCGGGACGCTGATCCTCCTCGGATATCTGATCGTCCATGCCGCGGAGCACGTCCTCGTCGGCCACTTCCACTTCGGCGAGGAGACGCATCACGAGCACTGGGTGGAGCCGGTCGTGGGCACGACCGCCCTCATCGGCCTCCTTCTCCACACGCTGCTGGACGGCGTCTCGATCGGCGCGGGGTTCCTCATCCGGCCGTCCCTTGGAAT
Organism: Candidatus Eiseniibacteriota bacterium; assembly: GCA_041486815.1. GTDB lineage: Bacteria > Eisenbacteria > RBG-16-71-46 > SZUA-252 > SZUA-252 > WS-9. The sequence goes on from JBGPMG010000046.1 coordinate 687, forward strand.
CCTGATCGCCATCGCGATCTTTCTGCACAAGGTGCCCGAAGGCTTCACCATGGCGTCGATCATGGTCGCGGCCGGCCGCTCGCGCCGGGATGCCGTCATGAGCGCCGCCTGGCTCGGGATCGCCACCGTCGTGGGCGTGCTGACGATTTCCCTTTGGTCGCGCCTCGTCGTCTTCGCGCTCCCGCTCTCGGCGGGCGCGGCCCTCTATGTCGCCGCGTCGGACTTGATCCCGGCCGTGAACGAAGCGAAGGGCATCCGCATGGCCCTCGGCGTGTTCGGAGGGGTTCTCCTCTTCTACGCCACGGAATCGATCCTCGGCAGCCTGGGGTTGTGATTGATTTCACACGAGCCCGTTGATACGATCGGGGGCGCGACGCGGTAGCTCGCGCCTGGGCTTGGGGTTTGCGGCCCGGCTGGACCCGAGGAAGGTGACGTTCGATGGGCATTGAAGAGCTCGTACCAGACGGAATTCTGACGACGACGGTCGAGAGGATGGTGAACTGGGCCCGCAGATCCTCGCTCTGGCCGGCCACGTTCGGGCTTGCTTGCTGCGCGATCGAGATGATGGCGACCAGCGCCTCCCGCTACGACCTCGCGCGGTTCGGCGCGGAGGTCTTCCGCGCGTCCCCCCGCCAGGCGGATCTCATGATCGTCGCGGGGCGCGTGAGCAAGAAAATGGCCCCGGTTCTGAAGCGCATCTACGATCAAATGCCCGAGCCGAAGTGGGTGATCTCCATGGGCGCGTGCGCCTCCTGCGGCGGGGTCTTCAACGACTACGCAATCGTGCAGGGCGTCGATACGGTCGTGCCGGTGGACGTCTACGTTCCCGGATGCCCGCCGCGGCCCGAGGCCTTGATCTACGGAATCATGAAACTCCAAGAAAAGATCGACCGCGACCCCATCCGGCTGGCCGTGCCCGCTTCCGCGCCCTCCACCGGCGCCTAGCGCGTTTTACAGGGATGTCCACGCTCACCTCCCCCGAGTTCAAGACCCTCACCATCAACATGGGGCCGCAGCACCCGTCGACCCACGGGGTGCTCCGCCTGGTCATCGAATTGGACGGAGAAACCGTGATCTCGCTCAAGCCGGTGATGGGGTACCTCCACACCGGCATGGAAAAGATCATGGAGGCGAAGACCTACACCAAGTCGATCACGGTCACCGACCGGATGGACTACCTCTCCCCGCTCGGGAACAACATGGCGTATGTCGGCGCCGTGGAGCAGATCATGGGCCTCGAGATCCCCGAGCGGGCGCAGGTGCTCCGGCTGATTCTCTTGGAGCTCACCCGGATCTCCTCGCATCTCGTGTGGCTCGGGACCCACGCGATCGATCTGGGCGCCATGAGCGTGTTCCTGTATTGCTTCCGCGAGCGCGAAAAGCTCCTGGACGTGAACGACATGGTGGCCGGCTCCCGGCTCACGCCGAGCTACTTCCGCGTGGGGGGCTTTTTCCAGGACGTCCCCGACACGTTCGTTCCGTTCGTGAAGAAGTTCTGCGATGAATTTCCAACGGCTCTCGGCGAATACCAAAATCTCCTGAGCAAGAACCGGATCTGGATGAAGCGGACGATCGGCATCGGCACGATCAGCGCGGAGCAGGCGCTCCAGTTGAGCGTGACCGGTCCCACGCTTCGGGGAAGCGGCGTCGCCTACGACGTGCGCAAGACGCAGCCCTACTGCGGCTACGAGACCTACGACTTCGAGACTCCGCTCGGACGGAACGGCGACGTCTACGACCGCTACCTGTGCCGCATCGAGGAGATGAAGCAATCGCTGAAGCTCGTGCGCCAGGGGCTGGACCGGCTCCGCCCCGGAACCGTGCGCGCCGATAATCCCTACCTGTTCCCGGCGAACCGCGAGGACGTGAAGCGGGGGATGGAGGAGCTGATTTTCCACTTCAAGATCATGTCGGAGGGATTCCGCCCGCCGATCGGGGACGCATACTCCGCCATCGAGTCGCCCAAGGGCGAGCTTGGGTTCTACGTCGCCAGCGATGGGAGCCCGCTGCCCTATCGGGCGCGCGTGCGGCCGCCTTCCCTCATCAATCTGCAAGCACTTGAAGGCATGTCCATCGGGCGAATGGTCTCGGATGTCGTGGCGTGCATCGGGAGCATCGACATCGTCCTGGGGGAGGTGGATCGCTGAGATGAGCGCGAACGGACGCGTCCTGATGGCGACGGTCGACCTCCCGGGGTCGCACACGCTCGATGTCTATCGGAAACACGGGGGTTACGAGGCCCTCGCGACGGCGCTCTCGAAGCAGCCCGACGAGATCATCGACGTCGTGAAGCGGTCCGGCCTGCGGGGCCGCGGGGGCGCCGGCTTTCCGACTGGGACCAAATGGGGGTTTGTCCCCAAGTCCACCGAGAAGCCGAAGTACATGTGCGTGAACGCCGACGAGAGCGAGCCGGGCGCGTTCAAGGATCGCCTGCTCTGCGCGAAGGATCCGCACCAGGTCCTCGAGGGGACCTTGATCGGGTCGTACGCGATCGGCGCGCGCCGGGCGTACATCTACATCCGCGGGGAGTTCGCCGAAGAGGCGCGGATTCTCCAGGCGGCGATCGACGAGGCGCGCGCGGCGGGCCTGGTGGGGAAGAATATCTTGAAATCCGGCTATGACTGCGAGGTCACGATCTACCTGGGCGCCGGCGCCTACATCTGCGGCGAGGAGACGGGCCTCATCGAATCGATCGAGGGGAAGCGCGGCGAGCCGCGGCTCAAGCCCCCGTTCCCAGCGCTCGTCGGGCTCTTCGGCTGCCCTACTGTCGTGAACAACGTGGAAACGCTCGCCTGCGTGCCGCACATCGTGAAGCGCGGGTGGGAGTGGTTCGCCGCGATCGGCCCCGAGCGGAACACCGGCCCGAAGCTCTACGGGTTGAGCGGGCACGTGAATCGCCCCGGCGTCTACGAGGCGCCGATGGGGATTCCGCTGCGCACGCTCATCGACGAATACGGCGGCGGCGTCCCCGGAGGACGCCCGATCAAGGGCGTGATCCCGGGAGGGGCCTCCTGCCCCGTCCTGACGGGCGAGGAGATCGACATCCCGATGGACTTCGACTCGCTCACTCGCGCCGGCTCGCTCTTCGGAACGGGAACGCCGGTCGTCATGGACGACACGACGTGCATGGTTCGGGCGGCGTGGATCACGGCGCGGTTTTTCGCCCACGAGTCGTGCGGGCAGTGCACACCCTGCCGCGAAGGATGCGGATGGCTCCAGCGGCTGCTCTGGAAGATCGAGACCGGAAACGGTGTGGAGCGCGATCTCGACGTGCTCCTTTCCGTGACCGACCAGATCGAGGGGAATACAATCTGCGCTTTGGGCGACGCAGCGGCCTGGCCGGCACGCGGGTTCGCCAAGAAATACCGGGATGAGTTCCTGCGTCATATCCGCGAGAAGCGCTGCCCGATCGGCAGCGGCTCGCTTCACTAGGGGAGCGGCATGGCCACGGTGAAGGTCAAAGTCGACGGCCGCGAGGTCGTCGTCGAAAAGGGAACGAACATGATCGAGGCCGGCAAGAAGGCCGGGGTCCTCGTCCCGAGCTTTTGCTATCACCCCGGACTGCCGGTCGTGGGCGTCTGTAGGATTTGCCTCTGCGAGGTAGAGGGCCGCCCCAAGCTCGTCGCGGGCTGCGCCACGCCGGTAGAGGAGGGGATGCACGTCATCACGCGCTCGGCCAAGGTTCGCGAAGCGCGGCGCGCGGTCATGGAATTCCTGCTCATCCACCACCCGCTCGACTGCCCGATGTGCGACAAAGGTGGGGAGTGCACGCTGCAGGACTATACGATCATGATGGGGCCCGCCCACTCGCGATTCGAGTTCGAGAAGACGACGTGGCCCGAGGAGGATGTCGGCGGAAAGCTCATCCTGAACAAGAATCGCTGCATCCTCTGCCTCCGCTGCGTGAACCTCTGCAAGGAGGTGGCCGGGGAGGACGAGATCGCCGTGCTCGGCCGGGGCGAGGAGACCTACATCGGGACGGTCGCGGGCCGCAAGATCACGAACGAGCTGGCCGGGAACATCGCGGACATCTGTCCGGTCGGTGCGCTGACCAGCAAGGACTTCCGATTCCGCGCGCGCCCCTGGGAGCTCCAGCCGGTGCCGTCGGTCTGCACGCTCTGCTCCAAGGGCTGCAACACGAGCGTCGGATATCACCCCCGCCGAAACGAGATCGTGCGGATCACCGCCCGGGAGAACATGGACGTCAACCAATGGTGGATTTGCGACCGGGGACGTGGCGGATTCCATCCGGTGCACGCCCCCGACCGCCTCACGGCGCCGGCGGGACGCAACGGCACGCCGGGGAGCGCCCCGACCAGCTGGAAGGGCGCGACCGCCGCGATCGCCCTGTCGCTGCGGGCGATCCTCACCCGGCACGGCCAGACTTCCGTGGGTGTCGTCGCGTCGGCCGAGCTGACGAACGAGGAGTGCTTCCTCACGCGCTCGATCTTTCGCGACACGCTTGGCATTCCGAACCTCGATTTCCCGGCGCGTCCCCAGCCTCCGGTCGTTTACAAGCAGTTCACGATCGAAGGGGATCAGAACCCGAACACGCGAGGCGCCCGCGCCATCGGAATCGCACCCGGACCCCAGGGGCTCGGCCTTGCCGACATGATGCGGGCGGCGGCGGAAGGCGGAATCCACGCGCTGATCTTCCTCCGCGGGGGACCGCTCGACCGCTTCGGCGATCCCGCGATCGTGGCCCGCGCCCTGGCCCAAGTGGAGCTGCTCGTGGTGGTCGATTCCCACCCGTCGCCGGTCTCCGAACGGGCCCATTGGATCCTCCCTGGCGTGAGCTTCGCCGAGCGGGAGGGGACCTACACGAACTCGAAGGGGCGGGTCCAGCGCGCACGAAAGGTCTTCACCGTGCGGGGCGACACGCGGGAGGATTGGCGGATCCTCCAGGACCTCGGCCGCGCGCTCGGCGCGTGGACGACGGACGACCTCGGCCCCGAACAGATCTTCCAGCGCTTGGCGCTCGCCCATCCCGCCTTCAGCGGGCTCAACTACACGGTCCTGGGAGAGATGGGTGCACCGCTCGCCGCCGCGAAGGCGGACGTCGCCGTGGGGTGACCCCAGGCGCCGCCGGCTCCTCCTTCACGCGCTCCCCAAGACCGATCTTCACGTCCACCTCGACGGGTCGATCCGGCCGGCGACCCTCTTGGAGCTGGGCAAGGAGCAGGGGACGCGCCTCCCGGTCCGCTCTCATCAGGACCTCCGGCGATTCCTCTCCAGCTTGGCCTCCGGCGTCAGCCTCCCGCGCTATCTCAAGGCCTTTGATCTCACGCTCAAGGTTCTTCAAGAAAGGGAGGCGCTCGAGCGCGCCGCGTTTGAGCTGGCGGAGGACGCGCACAGAGAGCAGATCCGCTACATGGAGGTGCGCTACTGCCCCGCGCTCCACACACGGCGGGATCTCTCCATGGAGGAGACTGTCGAGGCGGTTTCGGCCGGGCTCGAGCGGGCCCGCCGCCGCTACGGGATCCAGACCGGCACCATCATCTGCGGCATTCGTCACCTGAGCCCGCGGCTGTCCCTCCGGCTCGCGGAGGTCGCGGTCGCCTACTACGGCCGCGGCGTGGTCGGATTCGATCTCGCGGGGGCGGAGAAGGACTACCCGGCCAAGGCGCACCGCAAGGCGTTCGATCACGTCGTCCGGAACAACGTGAACGTAACGGTCCACGCGGGCGAGGCCTTCGGGGCCGAGAGCATCGCCCAGGCGCTCCACTACTGCGGCGCCCACCGCATCGGGCACGGCACCCGCCTGCGGGAAGACCCCGCGATCCTCCGCTACGTGAACGACCACCGCATCCCGCTCGAGATGTGCCTCACGTCGAACGTCCAGACCGGGGCCGTCTCCTCGCTGCGCGCGCACCCGTTCCACGAGTACCTGGCGTCGGGCCTTCGAGTCACGCTCAACACCGACAACCGTCTGGTTTCTTCGACGACGATGACGCGGGAGCTCGACCGGGCGGCGACCGCGCTTCGACTCCGCCCGGCCGACATCCGGCACGTGCTTCTGAACGGATTCAAATCGGCGTTCCTGCCGCTCCGCGAGAAAGGGGACATGATCCTTCGAGCCGTGGCGGAGATGGACGCCGTCTTCGAGGCGGCGCGGGCCCAGGACGGGGATGCCGAGCCGGATCTGCTGTGAACCGGGGCGAAATCGCCGCATCCAAAGCGGAGGGCAGCTTGAAGCCTGGAGCTAGGTGGCTTAGACTTGGGGGAATGAGGAGCCGACGATGAACCAGATGGGCCGTGCCGCGGGGCCGCTCTCAGCGTCCGGGCGGCTGAGTCCTGTTCCCATCTTGCAGACTGCCACGGGGTTCTGGGCCAGCCAGGCCCTCCTGACGGCGGTCGACCTGCGCCTCTTTACGATTCTTTTCGGCGGTCCCAAGTCCGCGGCCGACGTGGCCGCAGAGCTGGGAGCCGACCCGGCCGCCGTGGAAGCCCTCATGGACGCCAACTGCGCCCTCGGCTTCCTGCACCGGTCCGGCGATCGGTATCGGAACGATGAAGTGTCGAACGCGTACCTGGTCGAGGGATCGCCCGGCTCGTACGTCGATCTCGTCCGCTTCATGCGGGAGCCGCTCTTTGGAATATGGCAATCGCTGCGCGACACGGTGCGAAGCGGGAAATCGCCGGTCGCCCCCGACGCGATGAACGAGATGGAAGTCTCCCTCGCGCGCGCGTTCCACAACGGCGTCTACGCCACGATGACGAGGGTCGCCGAAATCCTCGACATCGAGTTCAGCGCCTACTCCAAGATCCTCGACCTAGGCAGTCATACCGGAGCCGGGGCGCTCTGCCTCGCGCGGCGCTATCCGCAATTTCAAGCGACGATCCTGGACCGCGCCGCGTTCCAGCCGGTGGCCGACGAATATATTCGCTCCATGAAGCTCGAGGAGCGCGTGCGCTTCCTGCCGGGAAATCCCGACGATGGACAGCCGGGCGGGGATTACGATCTCGTCCTGTTGGCCCATCACCTGTCGCGGCGAAGCCGCGCCTCGATCCCGGCCTTCCTCCAGAACGTGAAGCAGTCGCTCCGCTCCGGGGGCACGCTTCTCGTGACCGAATTCCTCCTCGAGGATTCCAAGGCGGAGCCTAAGGAAGCGGCGCTCTTCCGCCTCAACGTCCTGGCCACCTACGGTGCCGGCTCGGCCGGCGCGCTCACGCGGACTGAGCTCTACCGCCTGCTCCAAGACTCGGGGCTTGCGAACGTCGACATGGTCGGGCTCCCGATGTTCGGAATCACCGCGATCACCGCTTCGAAGAGCTGAGCCGTGCGCGTCGAGCGCTTCCAGGTCGGCCCTCTCGACAACAACCTCTATCTGCTTACCACCGCCGGATCGCGTGACGCGGTCGTCGTCGATCCTTCGCTCGAGAGCGAGGGCGTGCTGCAGGCGATCCACTCCCGGCATCTCGCGGTGAAGCGGATTCTCCTGACGCACGCGCACATCGATCACATTCTCATGGTCCGGGCGTTCCACGACGCGACGGGCGCGCCGGTGTGGCTCCACGCGGACGATCGCGGCTACTACGAGCGCGGCAAGGAGCAGGCCGCGTCGATGGGGCTCGCCTGGCCGGGAACCGTTCCGATCTCCCACTGGATCGCCGACGGAGAGGATGTCGGCATCCCCGGCATCGACGTCCGCGCGATGCACACGCCGGGACACTCCCCGGGCAGCGTCACCTTCGCGACGCCGGAGGGTCTCATCTCGGGCGATGTCCTCTTCCGGGACTCGATCGGCCGTACCGATCTCCCCGGCGGCGATTGGGAGACCTTGGTACGCACAATCCGTGAGAAGCTCTTCGTCCATCCCGGCGATACCGCGGTCTACCCGGGCCACGGACCGGTGACCACGATCGGGCACGAGATGGCATCGAATCCCTTCGTGGGCGCACGCGCCCTCAAGCAGGCCTAGGCCCACGGCCTCGGAATTCGAACACCTTCTTCATCCCACCGCGCTCTATCGGGATTTCCTGACGTCGCCCGACCGTGTCCGGGAGTTCTACCCGGTCGATTTTCGGACTCCGGCCGTGTTCTCCGCGTCGGCCGGGGCGCGCCAGTACCCAGCAGACCGGCGGGCGCGCATGGCCGCCATCCTCCGGCGTCAGGCGGAATCGCTCGATGTTAAGGGCGCTTCGAGCGAACCTCTGAAGCGGTTCGAGCGTCCCAATTCTTTGGTGGTCGTGGCCGGGCAACAGCCCGGGCTTTTCGGCGGGCCGCTCTACACGCTCTACAAGGCCCTCACCGCGATCTCCCTGGCCCGGGAAGCCGAGGCTGCCTCGGGCCGACCGGTGGTCCCAATCTTCTGGGTTGCCTCCGACGATCACGACTTCGAGGAGGTACGGCGCGCGTGGCTGATCGACGGCGGATCCGAACCCGAGCGAATCGAGTATCCGGCCGAGGGCGCTCCTCAGGGAGTGTCGCTCGCGCGCATCCGGCTGGGCGCGGAGATCAGCCCGCTCCTCGATCGCGTCGAGTCGCTCCTGCCCGCGTCCGAATTCCGAGACCGCGTGATGGGGCCGCTGCGCTCCGCCTACTCCCCGGGCCGGACTTGGACCGAGGCGTTCGCCCGCTTCATGGCGGGGTTCGTGACGCCGCTCGGAGCGCTCGTCTTCGATCCGTCCGATCCCGAGGCGAAGGCGCTCTCGCTGCCCGTCTTCGAGCGCGAAGTGGCGTTGATGGGGGGATCGTCTCGGGCGGCGCGGGAGCGAGGCGAGGAGCTGACGCGGCGCGGCTACCACGCCCAGATCGCGCGCGCGGGGAACGAGCTCAATCTCTTCTGGCACGAGGAAGTGAGGGAAGCGGTACGGGTCGCGGAGGACGGTACGCTGCGCCTCGGGGCGAGAGGGAAGAGCATGAAGCCCGAAGCCTTGATCGCGGCGCTCCGAGCAAGACCCGAGAACGCAAGCCCAGGCGTCCTTCTGCGTCCGATGATGCAGGACTACCTCCTTCCGACCGCGGCCTACGTCGGCGGCCCTTCGGAGGTGGCCTATTGGGCCCAGGTCTATGCGCTCTACCCGCTCTTCGACATGCCCGCGCCCGCGGTGGCCCCGCGAGCGGGCGCGACGCTCCTCGAGCCGAAGGCGGCGAAGACCCTGGCACGGTTCGGCCTCGAGTGGACCGCGCTGGCGGGAGACGTCGAGGCCGTGATCGGGGAAGCGATCCGTTCGCTCCTGTCCGACGACTTTCCCAAGACGTTCGAGCGGGAGCGCGAGACCTGGCAGAAGAGCTTCGAGCGGCTCGAGGAGAAAGTCGTGAAGTTCGATCCCTCGCTCAAGGCAGCGGTCACGACCGCGGCCCGAAAGGTGGAGCATGAAGGCCTCGGCCTGGAGCGGAAGCTGATGCAGGTGTGGAAACGGCGTCAGGAGGAATCGGTGCAGCAGATCCGCCGCGCCCGCGCGCACCTGTTTCCGGAAGGGAAGCTCCAAGAGCGGGTCTACTCCCCGGTCGGCTACGCGGCGCGCTTCGGTCCGGAACTAATGGCGCAATTGGCTGCGGGACTCGGGGGTCCCGGCTCCCACGTCCTGATCGCCCTCGGAGGGTCGGATCGGTGAAAATCGGCATCTCCTGCTATCCCACTCACGGCGGGTCCGGCGTCGTCGCCACCGAGCTGGGGATCGAGCTCGCCCGGCGCGGTCACGAGATCCACTTCATCTCGTACTCGATCCCGTTCCGTCTCAAGCCGTACCAGGAAGACGTCTACTTCCACGAGGTGCAGGTCACCTCGTACCCGTTGTTTCAGTATCCGCCCTACACGCTCGCGCTGGCCGCCAAGATGGCCGAGGTGGCGGACGAGGTGGGGCTCGACGTGGTCCATGCACACTACGCGATTCCGCACGCGATCTGCGCCTACCTCGCGCGCCAGGTAGCGGCGTCGACCAAGCTCCGCATCGTGACGACGCTCCATGGCACCGACATCACCCTCGTGGGATCGGACCAGTCGTTCCGGACGCTCACCCGATTCGGGATCGATCAGAGCGACGGCGTCACCGCGGTCTCGGAGTTCCTGCGCCAGAAGACCGTCGAGGTATTCCGGCCGCAGCGCGCGATCCAGGTCATCCCGAATTTCGTCGACACGACCCGGTACGCGCCCCGGGAGCCCGCCGCCTGCCGGCGCGAACGCTTCGCCAAGAAGGGGGAGCGGGTCCTGATCCACATCTCGAATTTCCGCCCGAGCAAGCGCGTCGAGGATGTCGTCCGGGTCTTCGCGGCGGTGCGCCGCGAGGTGCCGAGCGTGCTCCTGATGGTCGGCGACGGCGCCGACCGCACGCGGAGCCGCGAGGTCGCGGTCTCGCTCGGCGTCGAGCGCTACATCCGCTACCTGGGGCAGCTCGACGCGGTGGAGGACGTCCTATCGGCGGGAGACCTCTTCCTGCTCACGAGCGCGAACGAGAGCTTCGGCCTGGCGGCGCTCGAGGCGATGTCGTCGGGCGTCCCTGTGATCGGAACGACCGCGGAAGGGCTCCCTGAGTTGATCGAAACGGGGAAGACCGGATACCTGCTCCCGATCGGTGACGTTCCGGCGATGGCGCGGCGCGCGATCGAGATCCTGACCGACGAGAAGCTCCACGCCGCCATGGCGCGCGAGGCCCGGCGGGTTTCCGTAGAGCGTTACGAGGCGAGCAAGGTGGTCCCGATGTACGAGGAGTTCTACTCCCGCGTCACCGGGCAGCCTGTGGGCGCGCAGGGATATCTGGCGCCGCCGGAGGGGATGGCTTGAGAGTCGTACATACCAGCTAATCCTCAGGCGGATAGTGCAGCAAATCAAAAGTCGAGTCGCGAACGACTTTGGCAGGGAGAGTCCAACTTGGTTTCTCGACCTCTCCGGCTCCTGGTACGCGCGAAAGCCGGTCGCCACGACCTCGTAGCGAGTCTCCGCGACGATCTCGAAGCCGGAGAACCAACGACGAGCCTGCTTGCACGAGGAGACGGAACCGCCCGCCCGGTCCGCTCGTAGTCCACGCACAAGCCGGGGTGCTCCCTCGCTCGGACACGTAGACGTCCACGGAATCAAGCCCCTTTCTGGTCCGGCCATCCTTTATGACGCCGGACCACGCAACATAGGCGAGATCGAAATCACGCGTCAGTGGGCCGAGCACTGAGTCCATCGGAAACGAGAGCCGCTGTATGTGAGGGAGCGCTGGCTCCAGAAACCATCGATACTCGCCTGGAGGGAGCCACATCCGGTACCGGCCATCCGAGTCGGTGAGGCTCCGCGCGGACGCAGGCCCGAACGCAATTACCATCACACCCGACATCGGCCCTTTCTCCCGCGTGGATACGACACCGCGCACCTCATGGCCAGTCAGCCGGAGCTCGATGGAAGTGTCCGCTGCCACTGGGATGCTGCGCCAGATGGATGGAGTACCCCCGGCGTCAGGGCGCGGCTTCACAGTGAAATGAAACACTCCGTGACCATGAACCAAAGCCGCGAAGACGCCGTTCTCAATGCGCGCACTGGACCAGCCCGAATTATCGAGGTAGGTGTCACCTAGATGGGGATAAGGATCGTACTCGACGAGCCCCTCATCCAGAGGTGCGCCGCTTGGCCCGGAGACCTGCCCCTGTATGGTATGTGCCTCAAACTGGAAATCTGCGCGGTTTTCGCCCGCTCGGACCCCGATCTCCCCGGGGCCCTCATTTCGAGGGAAGAGAGTATGGTTGGGGTTCTTCACGAAGAACCCCCAGGTTCCCAGCGGTACGAACATGCCGTAGGCACCCATGGAATCGGTGGTCGTCTCGCAATAACGCCAGGCGCCGACTCTACAGTTGGAATCCCAGAAAAATGCGGTCAAGTGGACCCTCGCTCCTGGGAGCGGCGCGCCGTCTGCGTCGCGAATGACACCTTGCACTTGGGACGAATCGGGGATGCAGGAGCGGACTTGCGAGATTGAGGCGGCTGGCGTGAGGAGGGATATGGCAACCATCAGGCCTAGCGTCGACATCACATGGGTGCGCTCGCCAATGAATCGCGTCATGAAACCACGAGGCATACGACCTTCACTGAGGCTGTCCCGGCGGGGGGTCTTGTTCGGGGTGCACGATCCGTGTACCATCTTTATCTTACGCTTTTGCCACAACGACTTGCAAGTTAGCACCGGGCTGCGAGAAAGACCCCAATGACCCGACGCGAGCGAATTCGAAGGACCCTTCTCGGCGAGGTGACCGACCGACCGCCGGTCTCCTTCTGGAGGCATTTCTATCACCGGGAGGGAACGGCCCAGGTTCTCGCCGAGGCAATGCTTGAGTTCCAGCGGACGTACGACTGGGACTTCATGAAGGTGAACCCGCGCGCTTCCTACCACGTCGAAGATTGGGGGGTGCGAACAAAGCGGGATGGAACGGGCCCCCTCGACAAGCCGAAGGTCGTGGACGTACCGATCCGGCGTCCCGAGGATTGGGATCGGATTCGTCCGCTCGATCCGACGAAGGGAGTCTTGGGCGAGATGCTCGACGCCGAGGAGCGCATCGCGGCGTCGATCCAAGGGGAGACCGACTGGGTCATGACCGTATTCAATCCGATATCGATCGCGGCGGATCTCGTGCACGACGACGCGGTCTTCGTCGAACACCTAACACGCCACGGGGATCGAGTGCACGCCGCGCTCCGCGTGATCACGGCGACGTTCGCGGGATTCGTGCGCGAGACGATCCGGCGCGGCGCGTCGGGGATTTTCTTCGCGACGACGGATTGGGCGAACGACACGCGGGTCGATGCGGAGGTCACGAAGGAGTTCGGCCGCCCCTACGATCTCGAGATATTGGCTGAGGCCGAAGGGGCGCTCTTGAACACCCTCCACGTATGCGGCCCGGGAGCCTACCTGAACGATCACCTCGACTATCCGGTGGCCGTGCTGTCATGGGACGCGCGGGCGCCGCGCAATCCCTCGATTCGGGACATCCGGCTTCTTACCGCGAAGACGCTCCTGGCCGGCATCGACCATGAAGGCACATTCGTGCGCGGACCGGTCGAGGCGGTGCAGGAAGAGGCCCGCTCGGCGATTCAAGAATCCGGCGGAACCCGATTCATCCTCGGGCCCGGCTGCGCGGTTCCCGCCGTCGCGCCCTTGGAGCACTTCCGCGCCGTGCGGGAGGTGACCGTCGCGTGCGCCTGACCGCGTTCAAGTCGAAGATCCATCGGGCCCGCGTGACCGAAGCGGATCTGAACTACGAAGGATCGGTCACCGTCGACGCCGACCTTCTCGACGCGGCCGACATCCTGGTCCACGAGCAGGTGCAGGTGCTGAACGTCATGAACGGGGAGCGATTCGACACCTACGCGATCCGCGGCCCGCGCGGGAGCGGCACCGTCCGCCTGAATGGCCCGGCCGCGCGGCTCGCCCACGTGGGTGACCTCGTCATCATTCTGAGCTACGCCGAGATGGAGCGCGAGGAGCTGCTCCGCCATACACCAAAGGTAGTCCTGGTGGACGACCGGAATCGGATCGTGACGCCGAGCGGCGCTGAAGTGGGAGGCGCGCGATGAGGCGGCTCGCCGCGCTCGCGACGCTCACGCTCGCCACCCTCGCGATCTTCACGCTCGCGACGTTCGCGCTCTCACCGTCGGCGCCGGCTGCCGCGACCGCGAAGGATCCGAATAGACCCCAGGTCGATGTCCTGACCCTGGAAGGCGCGATCCAGCCGATCAGCGCCGAGGTATTTCGGCAGGCAATCGATCGGGCCGAGAAGGAACATCGCGACGCGCTGATCGTCCGCCTCGATACGCCGGGCGGGCTCGACAGCTCGATGCGGGACATCATCAAGCGAATCCTCATCTCCGAAGTCCCGGTCGTGGTCTACGTCTCGCCCTCGGGCGGCCGCGCGGCGAGCGCCGGGACGTTCATCGCCATGGCGGCGCACGTCGCGGCCATGTCGCCCGGCACATCGATCGGCGCCGCAACGCCGGTCCAGGCGGGTGGGGGCGACATCGGGAGCAAGGACCTCGCGCGCAAGGTGAAAAACGACGCCGTGAGCTACATCCGGTCGCTCGCCGCGCAGCACGGCCGGAACGCCGACTGGGCGGAGAAGGCGGTCCGCGAAGGAGGCTCGCTGGGGGAGGAGGACGCGCTCCGGATGAAGGTCGTCGATCTCGTCGCGCGCGATGTCGACGAGCTCCTCCTCGCGCTCGACGGCCGCACGGTCTCCGTCGCCGGTCAAACGCGCAAGCTCCACACGAAGGGCGCGGAGCGTCATGAGGTGGTTCCGACCTGGCGGCAGCAGCTCTTGAGCCGGATCATCGATCCGAACGTCGCATACATTCTCTTC
>JBGPMG010000047.1:0-14641 GCA_041486815.1 Candidatus Eiseniibacteriota bacterium
CGGCACGCGCGCCTTCGCTCAGGAGACGACGGCCTCGCTCATCGAGGCGGTGCTCCGCGAACCCCCGATAAATCCCACCACGGTCGCACCCCATTTGTCCCCGGGGCTCGAAGGAATCATCCTCAAGTCGTTGGAGAAGGATCCCAAGCTTCGGTACTCGACGGCCACCGAGGTGGTGGCTGCCTTGCAAGGTGAAGGCGCCACGCGAACGACATTGGCCGCGCCGCGGGCTCGCCGTGGCCGCCGCCCATGGGCGGTGGCCGGGGCATTGGCCGCGGTCTTTCTCGCAGCGCTTGCGTTCGTCATCGCCCCCCGGCTCGGTGTTTGGCGCTGGCCGGCTCTCGGGCGCATCGAGTCGCTGGCCGTGCTACCCCTCGAGGATCTGTCGAGTGGATCGCAGCAGGGCTACTTCGCGGACGGTATGACCGACGCCCTGATCGCGCGGCTGGCGCAGATCGGCAGCCTGCGAGTGATCTCGCGAACTTCTGTCATGCGATATCGAGGGACGCGTAAGGCGCTGCCCGAGATCGCCGCGGAGCTCCACGTGGACGCGATCGTGGAAGGCGCGGTGCTCCGGTCGGGAAGCCATGTTCGCATCAGCGCGCAGCTGGTCGGTGCTGCCGAGGACCGGAATCTGTGGGCGAACACCTATGAGCGCGAGCTGGGTGACGTTTTCGCCCTGCAGCGGGACTTGGCGGAGGCGATCGCGAAACAGGTCCACGTCCGCCTGACCGAGAAGGAAAGGGAGGGTCTCGCGCGCGCCGAGCGCGTGAACCCCGAGGCCTATGATGAATACCTGAAGGGACGCCAGGAGTGGAGCAAGCGGACTCGGTCAGGACTCGAGGAAGCGCGCCGCCACTTCCTGAGCGCCGCCGAGATCGATCCGCGGTTCGGCCTCGCCTATGCCGGCCTGGCCGACGTCTACGTCCTCCTGGATCAATACTCGGGGCTGCGCGCTGACGAAGCGTTGCCGCGCGCCGAGGAAGCGGCGCGCAAGGCGCTCGAGACCGATGATCAGCTGGCCGAGGCCTACCCGGCGCTCGGCCTTGTGAAGTTGTATCGACGGTGGGATTGGGTGGGGGCGGAAGCCGATTTCAAGAGAGCCATCGAGCTCCGGCCGAATTACGCCACGGCGCATCATTGGTATTCGATCTTGCTGCGAGATAAGGGGCGATTCCACGAGGCCATCGCCGAGGCGCGACTCGCTCTCGAGCTCGACCCCCTCTCACCGATCATGAACGCCAATCTGGGCGACGTTTACTTTTTCGCCCGTCGATACGACGACGCGATCCGGCAACATCGACTCGGACGGGATCTCGATCCCGCGTTCGCGCCCACGCACCTCTATCTCGGGATGGCGTTCGCGCAGAGCGGGGCCATCGACTCGGCGATCACTTCTTGCACTACCGCCCGCGCCCTCGCGGGAAGCGAATCGTACGCCCTCGGAGGGCTCGGATACGCGCTGGGCCGCGCGGGGAGGCGCCCGGAGGCCGAACGGATTCTCAAGGAGCTGGAGGGACTTTCAGCTCGGGGGCAGTCCGTCCCGTTCGACATCAGCTTGGTCTGGGTCGGCTTGGCGCGACCGGACCATGTCTTCGATTGGATCGAGAAGGCGTATCGGGAGGAGCCCTCCGGCGTCAAGGACCTCGGGGTCGACCCCCGCTTCGACGCGCTCCGCGATGCCCCGCGGTTCCGGCAGATACTGCGGCGGCTCGGACTGGATTAGAAGCGCACGTAGTGTCCGGCCCAGAGGCTGACGGCGCGGAGCCGATTGCCGTCGAGGCCGGCTCCGGCGCCGGGCCCGGCCAGGTCGATGTACCGCAGCCCGAGATCAAACGCCACTTTCGGCCGTAGGTAATACTCGACGCCGATCGCGGCGATCGCTCCGCCCCCCCACCCGGAGGTCACGATCTTCGACTTCGTGCCGGGAATGCGTTGCCGAGATTCCCAGCCGCTCGGGCCAGCCCCGAGCGAGAGGTACGGCCGCACGAGACCCTCGGGCCCTCGCACGATGACGCTGGCGGTTACGGGGTATACGAAAATCGAGCCCGCGCCCTCTTCCTGGGTCTCGAATTTTTGGTAGCCGCCATTCAGCTCAAGCCATCCGAAGCGAGCCTTCACCCAAAGATTTCGCCACAACAAGAAGCCGACCGAATTCCCATACCGATCCGCGAATTCCCCGCGTGGGAATCCGACGTGAAACCCAAGAATGGTTGAGCCGATTCCTCGCTCGTCCCAGCCGCTTCGGGGCGCGAGTCCGAGGCGTACCAGCTCCTGGCGTTCGAGCGAGCCGCGGGTGTCGTTCACGTATCGTGGACGGCGAAAGATATACGCGTAGTACCAGGGCTGGAGTAGGTCCTCCGCGTAGGACCGCAGTCGTGGGATCCGTCTCACGCGATAGTTTGGATACGCGAGGCCTGGTGCCGTGCGATTCCAGCCGGCGTTAAAAGCCGGCCCGAAGGGCGCGCGATTGCCCACGTCGGTCAGCTTGATGACTGATGCGAGGGAAGGGCCGCTCGGATACCCCCATCTCACCGGCAGGAGGAGGGGAGCCCAATCGCGGAGCACTTCAGGGTGAGCTCGGTAGTCGATCCGGCTCGCCTCGGGAGTCACAACGGCGCGGAATTCGTTGTAGCTCACGGTCCGGCCCGCCTCGCCGCCCCGACCCGCGACGCTCTCCGTGTGACCGAGCGCGGCGGCCGCCTCCCATTCTCCGGGGTAAGGGTAGTTGCCGTGCGAGCCGGAGTTGTGATCACCGTTGATCAGACGCATCGGGTAGTCCGACACCATATAGGCCCGTCCGCCCACGTACAGGACCGGGTGCGTCCCGTCCTGGACCTCGGGGAGATACTTGCCTTGAGGGAGGCGCACGCTCCGCCCGTGGAAGTAGTAGTCGACCTCCCGGATCGAAGCTCGGTCTTCGTTGAGGACCACGTTGACGTGCTCCCAATCGCCTTCGTGGTCGCTCATGTAGTCGTTGAAGGGGTAGAAGTACCAGTACTGCAGCACGACGCGCCTCGTGGCGTCGAGGAACGGGTGGACCCACACGACCGGCGCCGCCCAGCGGGCGCTGTCGGGTCCCGTGCGGAGCCGGGCGTACTCCTTCCACCAGTGCCGGGGAGTCACTCCCGGGAAGTCGAAATACCAGATCTCGAGATGATCCGGATCGCTCTGGTACTGGGATGCCGTTTCCACCAGGCGCGCAAGCGAATCCGGCTTGAGATCACGCAGGGAAACGCCTTCGTAGGCCTGAAGCTGGTACGGAGCCGCGTCGATCCGGTCGATGTGGAGGGTGTCGGCGAGCATCCAGGGGTCGCAGGGGACCAACTGGTATCGCCGCCCGCCGACACGAATAGCATCATCCTTTGGAAGAACGAGGGTTGGCGTAAAGCGTCGAGCGAGCGCGTCGAGGGAATCCCGCATTTCCTCGGAGATCCCGTCCCCGCGCCGGCTCTCCCTGGAGTCCCCGAAGAGCGAGTCGGCCGCCGCTCGGGTACCCACCAGCGGCGGCCGCTGGTCGGGCCGAATGACCTGCAGGTAAGCCGCTCGTTGGTTCCGCGAGGCGGCGCAACCCAAGCTGCAGAACGTCGCCGCGAGGAGAAATCCTGCGAGCGCACGCGGCCAGCATGGAGTCCCAATGGGGCGGCTAGGGACAAGCCTCGCCCTTGCCCTCACTTCAACCCCTTCACGAGATACAGATTCGAGACGTGCGATCCGTACGTGTACGCGTACGTGCTGCCGTCCGCGGCGACGAGGGGGTTGCCGATTCTCGTGGCCCCAACCGCGTCGGCCGGCACGAGCTTCTTCCAGAGAGATCGCT
Organism: Candidatus Eiseniibacteriota bacterium; assembly: GCA_041486815.1. Taxonomy (GTDB): domain Bacteria; phylum Eisenbacteria; class RBG-16-71-46; order SZUA-252; family SZUA-252; genus WS-9. The sequence goes on from JBGPMG010000047.1 coordinate 3,821, forward strand.
TGCCGGTCCGAACGTCGATCTTGGAGAGCTCGAGCGACCTCCTCCCGGGAGCGGGGAGGGCGGCGTAGAGCAACCGGCCGTCCTCGCTCCAGCGAATCGGGAATTCCCCGTCGAGAAGCCCAGGGACCGGGCGGTTGATTCCATGGCCGAGCGGCCAGAGAGAAATCCGACCCTCCGGCCCCCGTGCGGCGAGCAGCTTTCCGTCCGGCGATACCGTGTGGGCGCCGAACCCAAAACCGGTCACGCCGTCGGGCGTGATGGGCGACGGGTCTCCTCCCGTAATGCTTTGGATGTAGATTCGCGAGGCGTGCCCCGGCTCACTGCCCAAGAGCAGCACCCGCGTTCCATCCGGCATCCAGCTTCCATCCTGATATTCGCGAATGGCGCCCGGCGGAAGCGTCCGGGCCTGGCCCGCGCCGGTCGGCAAGATCACCGGCCTCGGCCTGGCTCCTCCGTGCTGCACTGAGAGAACCCACTTCGCGTCGGGCGAAAGTGCCATGGCCTCTCCCTCTCCTAGGCGCACCGCGGGTGAGCCATCGGTCTTTCGTAGATAGACGCCGTAGGCAGCCCCTCCTCCCTCACCGCCCTCGGTAAACAGTAGATCCTTCCCGTCCTTCGAGAGATCCCGCGCCGCCGACCAGTCGAGCCACGAGAGATCGCGTTCCTCGGTGTCCGAAGCCCGGCGCCCCGCGATTCCGTAGCGCATGGTCCAGTCGGCCAGCAATACCTGTCCGTCGCGCGAGATGTCCTGGATCGCCAGGGATCCGGGCGGACGGAGGATTGTGCGGAGGCGACCACGGCGGGTGACGGCGTAGAGCGCTCGGATCGGTCCCTCTTCGGCGGCGGTGAACCAGATTTCGTTCCCGCCCGGAGCCCACACGAGGCCCTGGATGCTCTTCCAGGAATCGGTGAGCCGCGTCACCTTCCCGGACCGGTCCACGATCGCGACCGTGCCGCGGTCATCTCCGAAGATCGGCTGGTCGAGAAACGCGATCACGTCCCCGCTCGGAGAAAATCGCGGCTCGCGAATCGTGCCGGCCGTCTCATAGAGAGGCTTCCCGATCGGGTACTCAAGGCGGCGCTTTCCTTCCAGGTCCCGCACGACCGCTAGATCACCCACTCGCGGAGCCCAGTCCGCCCAAAGGACACGCGTCAGAATTTCGCGGGGCGCTCCCCCCTCGAGTGGGAGGCGCGCCAGGGTGCCGAGATAGGCCCAGCCTCCCGCGTATTCCGCGTGGAGCAGAACGGCCATCTCCCCGGCTTGGGAAATCGATAGGATGTTGGAGTTGGAGAGATCGAGCGAGCGCGACTCGGGGCTCTCGGGACGGGTGGAGAAGACCTCGAGCGGGGATCCTCCCCATGAGGCGCTGTAGACGATCGTCCGTCCATCGGGCGCGAAACGAGCGGACCACACGAAGCCGGATCGGAAGGTGACTCGATGAAACGAGGGCGGAGCGGCCCCCTTATTCCAGATCGGCCCCCCCACCATGAATCCGGCGGCGAGCCCCACGACCAGCGCCGCCGGAACCAGCCACTTCGTGAGTCGATTCGCCGCGGAGCGCGCGCGCCCCGATCCCGCCTCGGCGGGATCCAGCAGACCCTGCAGATGGAACGCAAGGTCGTGGGCCGACTGGTACCGTTCTCCCGGATCTTTTTCCAGACAGTGCCGCACAATCCGCTCGAGCGCGGGAGGGATGTCGCGGGCTTCCGAGGAAATCGGCGGCGGGTCGGTGTTGAGGATCGCGCTCATCGTCTCGGCGGAGGTGGGGGCTCGGAACGCCCGCCGCCCCGAGACCATCTCGTAGAGGATTGCCCCAAACGCGAAGAGGTCGGCGCGATGATCGGCGGGCTCCCCGCGCACCTGCTCGGGGGCCATGTATCCCACCGTCCCCAGAACCAGGCCCGCCTGCGTTTCGGCCGACGCCATCGTCGATGCCGTCGGCGCGGCGGCCGACCCCGGGCCCACCTGCTTGGCCAATCCGAAGTCGAGAATCTTGACGCGCCGGTCCTTCGCGATGAAAAGGTTCTCCGGCTTCAAATCGCGATGGACGATTCCTTTGTCGTGGGCTGCCGCGAGGCCCCGCGCGATCTGGACGGCGAAGTCGAGCGCGAGACGCAGGGGAAGCGGCCCCTCGAGGAGCCGGCTCCGGAGTGTTTGCCCCTGGAGGAGCTCCGAGACCAGAAATGGACGCCCCGCGTCGGATCCGACGTCGTAGACGGCGATGATGTTGGGGTGATTGAGGGCCGCGATGGCCCGGGCTTCCTGCTCGAATCGCCGAAGGCGATCCGGGTCGGCCGCGAATGCCGGCGGGAGCACCTTGATCGCGACGTCGCGTCCCAGCCGTGGATCGCGCGCCCGGTAGACCTCCCCCATCGCTCCAGCACCGAGCGGATCCAATATCTCGTACGGGCCGAGGCGAGCGCCGGGCGAAAGCACCATGGGGGCGATTATAGCCCTCCCAGTTCGGTCAGACCTTGATCGGTCGAATCTTGCTGGCGCTGAGCTTGGCGCGGCGTCGCGCATCGGCCACGTCGGCGCCATAGGCGAGGGCGACCCCCATCCGGCGCCGAATGAACGATTCCGGCTTTCCGAACAGGCGCAGGTCGGATCGGGGGACGCGCAGCGCCTCATCCACGCCCTCGAACGCGATGCCCTTCTCCTCCAGCCCGCCGTAGATCACGGCGCTCGCCCCGGGGGAGCGCAGTTCGGTGCTCACCGGGAGACCGAGGATCGCCCTTGCGTGGAGCTCGAACTCGCTCTGCACCTGCGTCACCATCGTCACCATTCCGGTGTCGTGGGGCCGCGGGCTTACCTCGCTGAAGAACACATCGTCCCCCCTCACGAAGAGCTCCACGCCGAAGATGCCGCGCCCGCCCAACTCATCGGTGACCGTCTTGGCGATGTTCCGCGCCCGCGAGCTCGCGGTATCGGTCATCGGCTGGGGCTGCCAGCTCTCGATGTAGTCACCCTTCACCTGCACGTGCCCGACCGGCTCGCAGTAGGAGGTCGCGGCCGCTCCTCGCTCGTCCACGGTGCGCACGGTGAGCAGCGTGATCTCGTAATCGAAGCGGATCATCTCCTCGACGATGACCCGGCCGCGATTCACGCGCCCCGAGCTTATGGCGTAGCTCCACGCTTTCTCCACGTCCGCCGGCCGCTCCAGCACCGATTGCCCTTTGCCGGAGGAGGACATGACCGGTTTCACCACGCAGGGGAAGCCCAGGTGGACCGCGGCGTTCCGCACCTGCTCGGTCGACTCGGCGAATTCGTACTTTGACGTGGGTAGATGGAGCGTCTCCGCGGCGAGGCGGCGGATGCCTTCGCGGTTCATGGTGAGTTGTGCGGCACGGGCAGTCGGGATCACCGTCGCGAGTCCCGCCTCCTCGATCCGCGCCAGCTCGTCCGTCGCGATTGCCTCGATCTCCGGCACGATGATGTGCGGACGCTCCCGCTCCACCAGCGCGCGCAGCGCCGCCGCGTCGGTCATGTCGATGACGTGGAAGCGGTGCGCCACGTGGTGCCCCGGCGCGTGGGCGTAGCGGTCCACTGCGATCACTTCGACCCCGAGGCGCTGGAAGGCAATGATGACCTCTTTGCCCAGCTCTCCGGCACCCAGGAGCATCACCTTGGTGGCGGTGGGGGAGAGCGGAGTTCCGATGCGCATGGGGAGCCTGATTCCTTTCACAGGTGGGACACCGGAACTTGCTGGGCGCGGAGCGTAGCCGGGTTTTCGAGCGGACGCAAGGAGCCGCCCCCGGCGTCGCCCAGTTCCTTGGCCTGGCTAAAGTTACGGGTGATTCGGCCGATTGTTACGGCGATATGGACCAAACGGCGCCCGAGAAAAAGACCATGCCCAAGGGCAAGGCCGACCTAATTCGCGACCAGCTCATCGCTTCGGACGTGGAGACGCTCGCCGCGTGGGCCGAGGCCCTCGTCCGGACGGTCGCCGCGCACCGGCTGCCCGCACGCGAGGAGGGAGTGCTTCAGCGGATGCGGGACGATCTCGAGCTGCGCACTCGGGCCTGCATGAACCAGATCGGGGACTTAAGCATCGCCGTGGAGGAGTCCGACCTCTCCTTCGCGGGCCGCACGATCTACCACGCTCTTACCGACGAGGGATCGGTTCCCGCTGCACTTTATAAGGCGGGGGTGCAAGCCCTGACCTTGCGCCACGGCGTCGAGGCAAGCGAGCTACGCGGCCTCGTGAACGTCTTGAGCGCCGTTTCCGAGGGGAGTCAGGAGAGCTCGGACGACGCGGTGACGCTCCTTTGGGATCAAGGGTTTGAACACATCGAGTACACCTGTGTCCCTTGGGATGAGCTGGAGCGCCGGTCGCCCACCGATGTGGCCGGAGCCGGCGCCGCTTCCGGGGATGCGGGGATTCCTTGGCCGAAGGGAACGCAGCAGGACGTCGATACGGGAAACGGCGCGGGCGCGGCGCCCGAGGGCAGGTCCGACGACTGGGCCTTCCGCTTGGGCGAGGTTCCCATGAGAAGGGATCCCTCGGAAGACTCGTTCCAACTCACGGACGTCGAAGCGGAGAACATCCGCATGGTGGCGAGGATCGAGGAAGTCAATTCGCCTCAGGACCAACTCTTGGAGATTTTCTCGATCATTCTGTCCGCGGAGGAGAGCCCCGCGGAATTTCTCGAGACCGCCTCGACCATGGGCCGCCTCCTCGAGCACGAAATCGAGAACGGAAATTTGGAGCGCGCGAACGAGCTTCTGGGGCGGTTGCGCGCGATCCCGGAATCCAAGACCGGTTCGAAGAACGAATTCCGCGCGGCCACCGATCAGGTCATTCAAACCATTGCCCGACCCGACCTCTTGGTCCGATTCTCGGCGAGGCTTCAAACGCGGCCGGACCTCGATCTCGTGGCGCTCACGGGATTCTTCGTTCATCTGGGGACCGGCGCTGCGCCGACGCTCTGCGACCTGCTGGGGGAAACCGGGGACAGGAAGATCCGCCGGGCTCTCTGCGAGGCTCTCGCGGTTTCATGTAAAAACAACGTGGACCTGCTGATCCATCGGCTCTGGGATCCTCGCTGGTTCGTCGTGCGAAACCTGCTCTATGTGCTCGGCCGGATCGGGCATCATGGCGTGGAGCGGGCGCTTGGCGAAGCGCTCTACCACCAGGACGTGCGCGTCCGGCGGGAGGCGGTCCGCGCCCTCGGCGGCATCGATAGCCCTACGAGCCGGGCTTATCTCAATTCCGCGCTCCGTGACACCGATCGGAGCGTGCGCATCCTCGTCGCACAGACGGTCGTGAAGCGCGTGGACGAACGCGCGGCGCAGGTGCTCTGGAGTGTGATCGAATCGCCGGAGTTCACCGGCCGCGACGGCGACGAACGGACCACATTCTTCGTCGCCCTCGGTCGAGCGGGTTCGGACGTTCTGGTGCCGCGTCTGGAAAAGATTCTGACGCGCGGAGGGCTCTTCCGGTCGAGCCCCCAGGGAGGACGCGCGGAGGCGGCGCTGGCCCTCGCGTGGATCGGCACCCCCACCGCGCTCGCAGTCTTGAATCGCGAAGTGAAGAGCGGCCGCGAGGAAGTTCGCCGTGCCGTGGAGCAGGCGCTCGAATCCGTGCGAACGATCAGCCAGAAAAGTAGGACGGTCGAATGACCAAGAGCGGATGACGCATCGAATGAGGCCCCGGAGGCCAGAGCCGCCGGGGCCTTCGTCTGTCCGGGCGTTGCGTTCGGTATGGTGCAGTGTACGACCAGGGACGCACGGGACGGCACCGGCGCTCGCGGCGCACCCCATTTTGAAATTCTCCATGCGATTGGACGGGCGGCATTTGGTGCGTTCGATCGGGGCCGAACGGCCTGGATGGCATATGCCATGCAGAAGTTCCTCGCCGGTCGGCCGGCGCAATTCTGCGTAGAAATGAGCCGCGGGCGGCTGATGCCTGGGAGCCCCCGGCCCACGTCCGGCATGGATGCGACCCCGACATCGGGTGGTACCATGTTCGCCATGCGTCGAATTCTGATCTTGTTGCTCGTCGCCGCTTCCGCGGCGGGCGCCCGCGGAGCCTTCGCCGCAACGCCGCTGACAACGGTCCGCATCGCGAGCGGGCTCAGCCTTCCGCTCTACGTCACCGCTCCGCCCGGGGATACGACCCGTCTCTTCATTGTCGAGCAGCGCGGTAGCGGCAGTCGGGGCCGCATCAAGATCTACGAGAACGGCGCGGTTCTCGGCACGCCGTACCTCACGACCGATTCTCTCGCCGCGGGCGGAGAGCAGGGCCTCCTGGGATTGGCGTTCGCACCCGACTATTCGACGAGCGGGCGCTTTTACCTCGACTACACGGACTCGACCGGGGCGACCGTGATCGCGCGCCACACGGTCTCCGGGAATCCCGATGTGGCCAACCCCGTGGGCACGCGGATCCTCACGATCCCTCAGCCTTTCGCGAATCACAACGGGGGGTGGATCGCGTTCGGGCCCGACGGGTACCTCTATATCGGCATGGGCGACGGAGGGGACGCGGGAGACCCCGGCGACCGAGCGCAGAACTTGAATTCACTTCTTGGAAAGATCCTACGCATCGACGTGAGCGGGACGACCTATACCAGCCCGCCGACCAATCCGTATTTCGGGGCAACTCCCGGCCTGGACGAGATCTGGGCATACGGGTTGCGGAATCCATGGCGCAACAGCTTCGACCGCAAGACCCACGACCTCGTGATCGCGGACGTGGGGCAGAACCAGCGGGAGGAGATCGACTTCGCCCCGGCCGGGACGGACGCGGGCGCGAACTACGGCTGGCGCTGCTTCGAGGGAAACATCTCCTTCGCCCCGAGCACTACAATTCCCTGCGGCTCCTGCGCCGCCGCGGGCTGTCCGAAGATATTTCCCGCCTATGAATACAACCATTCCGTCGGCTGCGCGGTAACCGGCGGGTACGTGTACCGGGGCTGCGACATCCCCGACTTGAATGGGCAGTACTTCTTCGCGGACTACTGCACCGCCGACATCTGGACGGGGCAATTCCAGAATGGATTGCTCCAGAACGTGGTCAAGCGCACCACGGAGCTCGCGCCGAGTGGCGGCTTCATTATCAACAGCATCACGAGCTTCGGTGAGGACCAGCGCGGCGAACTCTACATCTGCGACCAAAGCGGCCAGGTGTTCAAGATCGTTCCGGCGGCTCCGGTTCAGGAGGCCGACATGCCGGCCCTGCGCGTCCAAAGCGCCCTCGGCGATACCCTCGGATCGAGCGCGGTGGGGAACGCGATCCTCCCCGGCATCGTTCCATTCGCGGACGCAGGGAGTCGAGTTCGCGGCGTCGGCTATCTCAAGAGCGCTCGAATCCGCGACTGCGCGGAAATTTCGGGGAACTGCCTCACCGCGCACGGCAGGTTGGATCCATTCGACGTCGACCTCGAGACCTGCGTCGATCCGGTCGCGGGCACGGTGACTCGCCGGTTCGTCTTCACTAATACCTCGGCGAGTCCACGCGACCTGACCTACGTGGACGTGATCACGCCTCGGCTTCGAGGCGATCCGGACGGAGCGATGACCTCCGCTCCCGCCGGCGCAGGCAAGACGGCGGTGTTGGTGCAATATGACGCTTCGTCCCCGGATCGATGGATCGTCCACTCCGGCTCGGGCTCCGTGGGCGCTTCCTACAGCTCCGACGTCGACGCGGCGTCGCCGCTCGTGGCGCGGATCGCCGCGGACCAGGCCCTTCTTGGCGGCACATCCGCGGGGCCGGGCTTCGTCGGGTTGGCGCTGGGATTCGCCTTTGGCCCGGTTGCGCCGGCGGCCCCGGAGAGCGTCACCGTGGTCACGCGCGTCCAGTCATCGCCACCGACCGGAGTCCCTCCGCCGTCGTCACCGCCGGTCGCGAGAGGGCAGCTACGGTTCTTGAGTCCGGTCCCGTTCCGTTCCACCCTCGATCTCGAGATTGGGCTCGGGAGGGATGAGACAATCTCCCTCGACGTCTTCGATCTCGCGGGGCGCCACGTGCGGACCCTCACCCGGGGCGTTGCGCCCGCGGGATTCACGCCGACACGCTGGGACGGAAGAGTGGAGGGTGGCATCGACGCGCCGTCGGGGATCTATTTCCTCCGCCTGCGAGGCGGGAATTGGCTGCTCACCCGGCGGGTGGCCCTCGTGCGGTAGAATGGAGCTCCCCCGGCCAGTACCGGAGTTCGATCGAGGGAGGAGCGGCTTTGCGCCTTCGAGGTGTCCTGTCTCTTGCCTGCGTCGCAGCAATCGTCGACGCCGCGCCGGCGCGAGGGGTCCCGCCAGGGTATTATGTAGACCCGATTCAGGCTGCGGCCCCACGACCGGCGCAGTCCGACGAGGCCACGGGCGAATTTACCTATTCCATCCGCCGCGGTTTCGCTGATTCGACCGCCGCGCGCCTCCTCGGCATCGCCGAGGCTACCTACCCGGCGCGGGAGACCCTAGTCCGCATCGCGTCCGTGAATGCCTACGAAATGGGCTCGGACACGGCGCGCGCCGACCTCTGGTGGTGCAAGGGCCCGGGTGAGAGCCGCATTCCCTACGCCGTGACCGCGGGCGCGCTCAGCCACTATCTCAACCTGGCCCAGCTCTACCGCGAGCGCAAGTTCCGCGAGGCCGGTACGCGCCCCGTCTTCTGGAGCGAGCTTGCCTACCGCGCCACGATCGCGCACCGCGAGCAGTACACCCTCGAGCGCGTCGAGTACCGCGACGTCTACGTCGCGCAATTGATGCTTGCCTGGACCTACGACGACGGTACGTTCACGCCGTACACGGAAGGACACCGCGTGGTCGTCCTCACACCGTCGGGGGACGTCCTTGCGGTGGACGGCGACGGCTTGGCCGTGGAGCGGGTCACCATCTCGAGCCACCAGGGAATCGGAAGGCACGAGCAGATCTTGAGGTAGCTATCGCGGGGGTGGCCGTGAGGCCGCTACCGGATGCGCGCCCGGTGCCCTAGACTGCTCCCCGCCCATGACGAAGGCCCCGAAATCCCGGGAGAACCCCGCCCGGTCCGCCGCCCGTCGCCCGGCCGGCCGCCCTGGATCCTCCTCGGGTCGAGGGCAGGCTCTGCTCTCCCGAGCAAGCTTGGCGTGGCTCTTCGTGATCGCACTTGGGCTCCGCGTCGCGCACGTCCTCGCGATGCGCGAGAGTCCGTACTTCAACCATCCGATCATCGACGCGTGGACCTACCACGAGGCGGCGCGCTCCATCCTCGCGGGGCACGGCCACCCCGACGCGGTGTTCTGGCAGCCGCCGGGCTATTCGTACTTTCTAGCGCTCCTCTACACGATCACTGGTCCGATCGATCTCCTCGCTCCCCGCATCGTCCAGGCGATCCTGGGCGCGGCGGCCGCGGTTCTGACGGCTTGGATCGGCGCCCGGCAATTCGGGCCTCGCGTGGGATTGGCCGCCGGTTTCATCGTGGCCCTCTACGGAACGCTGATCTATTTCGACGGCGAGATGCTGGGAGTCTCGCTCACGATCGCGCTCCAACTTCTCGCGGTGGCGCTGGCGGTCGCCGCCGGTAGCGCCTCCCGGCCGGCGCCGCTCTGGTTTGCGGCCGGATTCACGGCCGGCGCCGCGTCGTTGGTGACCGCCCCGACACTGGTCTTCGTCGCGGCCTTCGCCGTATTCGCGAGACGCCACGCCCACCTGGTGCTCTTGGCCGCCGCCCTCGCCATCGCTCCGGTTACGATTCGAAACGCCGTGAAGGGTGGGGAAATCGTCCTCATCTCGACCAACGCGGGGATCAATCTATACCTCGGGAACAATCCGCGATATGACGAGACGGTCCAGATTCGGCCCGATCGGCATTGGATGGAGCTGACCAAAGACCCGCTGGCGCACGGGATCGTCACGAAGAGCGGCGGCTCCAATTTTTTCGCCCGGCGAGCGGTGGAGTGGGCGACGAGGGACCCGGTCGCCTTTCTTCAGCTTCAGTTGAAGAAGGCTCGGCTTCTCCTGGGAGGAGACGAGATCTTCCGGAATCAAGCCATCTATCCCTCGCGGCGCTACTCGTCTTTACTTTCGGTGCTGCTCTGGAAGGTGCCGGGCCTCGCGGTTCCGTTCGGCCTCCTCGCTCCGCTCGCCTTGCTCGGGCTCGCGGTGAGTTTCCGGCGCGCGCCGCTCCTTGCGTCGATCGTCGCACTCTACGCGCTCGGTATTGTCGCATTCTTCGTTGCCGCCCGGTACCGCGTCCCGTTGGTTCCCTACCTTGCGATCTTCGCGGCGGAGGCGGTCCGATGGTTCGTCACGGCCGCGCCGGCGCGGAAGGCGGCGGCTGCCGCGGGCGTCGTCGGGTTGTACGCCCTCTGCAATCTGGGCCAGGGGAAGATGTCCATGCGAATGAACGCCGACGCGGAGTACTCGCTCGGGGCCCAGCTCCAGGCCGAGAACCAATTGAATGAGGCGACGACGCACTACAAGGACGCCCTGGCCGACCGCCCGGATTACTTGGAGGCCTGGGTCAATCTAGGCGTCTTGGAAGTGTCGCGCGGAAACGTCGCGGAGGCGGCGCGCGCGTTCGAGGAGGGGCTTAAGATTGACCCCAACAACGGTACGGCCCTCATCGATCTCGCGGCGCTACGGGAGCGCGAGCACAGGTGGGAGGAGGCGATCGAGCTCTACCAGCGAGCCGCGCGGGTGGACCCTCGGGACGAGCTTCCCGCGAAGCGGATCGCGTACATTCGAGAGCTCTTGTCGGGGAGGTAGTCGGTCACGGCCGGCGGTCGCGTGAACGGGCGGCCGTATCGTAGAGCGGCGGCTACATCTTTAGAGCGGCTACTTCGCGCGCCGGCCCGCCTTGCGGTCCACGAACACCCTCTCCAGCTGCTGAAGCGCCCAAG
>JBGPMG010000048.1:0-14448 GCA_041486815.1 Candidatus Eiseniibacteriota bacterium
CCCCGGTGCCGCTCGGGGATCCGTCGGTCGCCGGGCTCTACGCCGTGCCCACCGGATGCGGCTTCGAGATTCGGGACGCCGTGTCGGGCGCGGATGCGCCGGTCGGCGCCTTCCGGACATCGGGCGCGGTGAACGCTCTGGCCGCCGATGGGAACACGCTCTACTTGTTCGCGGGGACGAGGGGCATTGTGGCGGTGGACGTCACCGATCCCGCGAATCCGGCCGCGATCGGATCCCGAGGCGGCCTGGGCGATCTCAAACTCGGCGCCGCGTCCCCGAACGGGTACGGATTGGCAGCGGCCAACGCCTCGGAGCTTCACTTCCTCGGTCGCGCCTCGCCGGGAGTGATTTCCTTGCTGGCGACTCTTCATTACCCGGACGACCGGATCGTTCGAGGAATCGTGGCGCGGTCGGATTCCTTCCTCGTCGTCAGCGCGCGATCGACCCCCATCCCTCGACTCTTCCTCACGCTCTACCGCCTGCCCGTTGGCGCCGCGCAGCCGGTGTTCCTAAGCGAGATCCCGGTCCCCAACCAAGCTCCGACCGGGGTGGTCTGGCGAGGAGACCTGGCGTTCGTCGCGGTGGGGAACCTCGGTGTGCTCGTCGCGAACGTGCGAACGGCGACGTTCCCGGACACGGCGGGGATCGGAAAGTTTGTTCGGGAAGTGAGCGCGAACGACTCGGTCGTCGTGGCGGTGGCGCAGGCCGGCACGTATGTTCGGTTTCGAAGGAGCGGTCCCCAAGGCGGGCTCCTTATCAACCCGACCTTTACCTCGCTTCCGCTCGAGCCGGTCCACGTGGCCCTTTCGGGGAGCCGCGTCGTGATCTCAACGCAGGACACGGAGGCGCCTCAAGATCCCGACGAGGTCGGACGGAGCGTGATCGAGTATCGGGACCTCGACGTGTCTCTCGGAATCCCACCGGTGGGCGGCACTGGGCGGACGCGCCGCGTCGCTTGGAGCGCGGGCCTCGCCTACGTGGCCGACTACACCGGCGGACTCCGCGTCTATCGCGCGGACGGAGCCGACACCAGCCTGGTCGGGGTTCTGCCCCTTGGCGCGACGACCGGCGTTGTCGACATCGCTCTCGATGTCCCTCGAAAGCGGGCATACCTGGCCGCCGGAAGTCAGGGACTTCTGGTGTTGGACATCACGGACCCCTCCGCGCCGTCGCTCCTGTCCACGCTGACCCTCGCCGGCCTCGCGAGCGCCGTGGCGGTTGTCGATTCCGATCTTGTCGTCGTTGGTCGCCGCGGGACGATCGGCTCCGGGATCAGCTTCGTCGACGTGAGCATTCCGACCGCGCCCACGCTGCGCGGCCAGGTGGGGGGCGGTTCCATTCCGGATCCTCGCTCCATCGCGGTCAAAGACACGATCGCGTTCGTGGCGGATGAGTCGCTGGGTCTGGTCGCGATCGGGTTCGGCAACCCCGATGCCGCAGGCCTTGTCGGAACGTTCACCGCGACCGCGGCTCGCGACCTCGACCTCTCCGGCAACGTGCTCCTCGTCGGGACCCGCTCCGCCGGGCTTCAAGTGGTGAACGTTTCCAACGCGGCGATTCCGGTACTTCAGTCCCAGCTCGCCACGCCTCCGATCTTGGGCGTCGCGCGATCGGGAAACTCCGCGGTTCTGTTCCTCGGAGAGCAGGAGGCGCTTGTCGTCGACGTGAGCAATCCTTCCGCTCCCGCGATCCGCGGGCCGATCGCGGTACCCGGCGTCTCCCGCGACGGGGCGTGGGTGGGCGACACGCTGCTGGTCGCGACCGGGTTCGCGCTGGAGCGGTTCCGCGTGAGCCCCGCGGCGACCACGGTGCCCTCGCTCACGATCGAGATCGATCGGGCGCTCCTCCTTCCACGGGTCAGGATCCGGTGGACTCCCGTCACGCTCCCTGGCGTGGCGGGCCTCAACGTCTATCGGGACGTGCTCCCGGCGGTACCGGGCACCTCCGCCGCGAGCGGAACGCTCGTGAACGAAACGCTCCTGAGCCCCGGAGCGACGGAGACGATCGACGGCGCGGTCGTGGCCGGATCCACCTACCGCTATCGGCTCGAGGCGTTTTTCGCGGACGGGAGCGCGACCAAGGTGGCCGAGGGCTCGATCTTCATTCCTTCCAATTCGGCCATAGGGCGCGCGTATCCGAACCCCTATCGGCCGAACAACGGGGAGAGGATGACGCTGCCGTTCCGGGTCGTTTCCGGCGCCGGGGCCATCGAAGTTACCATTCACGATGTCTCCGGCAGGCTCGTCCACCGCTCGGTGCAGCCCGCGCCGGCGGGGGGCGGATTCGGCAGCGTTACATGGGACGGGCGGGACGGCCGCGGCAGGAAAGCGCCGGACGGCGTCTATTTCGTGCGAGTACGCGGACCAGGGATCGATGATGGGCGCCAAGTCATCCTGCTTCACTAGACTCGGCTGCTTGGTCGCACTGGCGATCGCTGCCGCCCCGCTGTTCGCGGAGCGCGCGTCAGCCCAATATCCCAATCCCATCCCCGCGGCGCCGCCTGAAACCCCGAGCCCCGGCATCAGCCCGACGCGCCCTCGCTTTTCGGCTGATGCGACGATTCAGCCCGGCGATACCGGCAGTCCCGAGGTCCGTATCGACTACCGTCTCGGTCGGAGCGAGCTGCTATTCGAGCGGACCCCTGCGGGCTTCCGGGCCGCCTATGAAATCCGCGTCATCTTCACGGACAAGGAGAAAAAAGAGATCGCGGGCGACGCCTACACGCGGGAGCTTCGGGTCGCTCAATATTCCGAAACGGTGTCCCAGGGAAGTGACATCGTAGATCACGTCACGTTCCAGACGCCTCCGGGAAAATATCAGGTCCAAATCCTACTCACCGATCTCAACGCGGAGCGCACTTCGTCCACGTCGGTTCCCATCGAGGTGCCGGGCGTGGAGGCGGGGCAGATCTGGCTCACCGATCTGTTCTTCGGGACCGTGGGGAAGGACAGCACCGGAACCCCGTCGGAGCGCTCGGCCTTGATTCCGAATCCGTCGCGCAGCTTCGGGGACGACCTCCCTCGCTTCGCGGCGGCAGGGGAGATCGTGGACAACCGGCCCGCGGGCGCTCCCGACTCGTTCTACAAATTAAGCTACCGGGTCTTGAACGAGATTCAGGTCGTCGTCGCTAAGGGCGACACCACGCTCGCCAGGCGCCGACCGCGCACTTCGTTTGTGATCCGGCCTGGCTTCGGTCCTCTGGAACCGGGGCAATTTCGGTTCGTTCTCGAGCTCACCAGCCCTTTGATCCCCGCCAAGGGCCAGAAGAAGCCGACACCCATGCACCGGGAGAAGACGTTCACGGTGGAAGCGAGCGCGGCGAGCGCGGCGATCGATCTCAAGACCACCCTCGAGGTGCTGCGCTACATCGCGACCGACGCCGAGATCGCGGAGATCGACCGCCTGGGGACCCCGGAAGAGCGCCAGGCATTCTGGGAGAAGTTCTGGCGGAACCGCGATCCAACCCCCGAAACCCCGCGCAATGAGGCTATGGACGAGTTCTACAAACGAGTGCGCTATGCGGATCAGCGCTTTGGCGTGGGGGGGGCCGGCTGGAAGACCGACATGGGCCGCATCTACATCCAATATGGGCAGCCCGACGAAATCGTCAGGAACCCGTTTCGATTCGACGGGCCGCCGGAGGAGATCTGGTACTACTACAAGTCGCGCAGGACATTCGTGTTCGTCGATCGGGACGGCTTCGGCCGGTATGAGCTCGACCTCGAGCGGTCCCGCTAACGCGGGCAGTCCACTCCAGAGCTGGGCTGATTTCCTTTCGGCCCACAATCTTCGGGCCACCGAGCCGAGGCGGCTCATCGTCCAGGCGATCGCCTTGTCGCCGGGACACTTCGACGCCGAAACCCTCCGGCTAAGGCTCCGCGGGCAGGGACGGCGACTCTCCCGGGCAACCATCTACCGGACCCTTGCGCTCCTTCAAGGCTGCGGGATCCTGCGACGCGTCCAGCTCGTCGAGGGAACCCTGCATTACGAGCTGTCTCGTCCGAATGATCCCCACCACCATCTCGTCTGCCGGCGCTGTGGCGCCGTGCAGGAAGTTACGGACGCGGCGCTGACCCGCGCGATCCGCGAAGCGGCTCGGAGAGCGGCTTTTGCGCCTGAGGAGTTCTCGCTTCGAATTCGGGGCCTCTGCTCCCGATGTAGCGGACAGCGTGGGTTTGGAGCTCTTTCCAAGCAGGATACATAAGTATCTGCAGTACAACAACTTCCACAGATACGCAGAAATATTCCTTTGACACGCCCTGGGGCCGGTGCCTATGGTGCGCCGGAATTTTAGGACGGGCCGCGGGGCGTGCCGCAGCGAAATCGGTTGAGCGACTTGGCCTTGAACGATTCAAAGACAAGACCTGACCGAAAGGGGGTGGCGAGCAAGGTCCTAACGAGCAGGAACTGCTCTCTCGGATCTTCCTGGGCCGGTATCCAACTTCACAGAGTGAACGGCCCGGGCGGTAGACCCTGGATGGTCTAGGGTCCTAAAACCAAGGAGGCGAACTCAGATGTTTCAGCGCAAGCTGATTGCCGTTTTCGTGGTGGCTCTCGTCGCTATGACCGCGGGCGTGAGCCAGGCTTCGATGTCGCGCGTGGAGGGCATGGGGCTTACCGCGCCCGTGCTCAGTCAGTTCACGGATGACTACGTGAACATCTACTACTACCCGACGTCGGTCGTCCGGCAGAACAACCTGGTTCTCGCCGAGCTCGGCAACAACCCGGGCGGGGCGGTGAACTCGGTGTCCTTCAACGACCAGAGCCTCACCCTCATCAAGAATTTCCCGCGCTTCGGCTCCATCGCGTACCAGATGAAGCAGAGCGCGCTCAATTCCGCGTTCCCAAACAACCTCACCAACGAGCAGTTCGACCTGATCTGGGGCATGGGCCTCTCGAAGATCGACATCGCGGTGCGCTTTGACGTGACGAACTCATCCTACGAGTCCGACAACAGCACCGGACCCACTCACAATGAGCAGCGCGGCTTTGAGGGCACCAACCTCGCCAATCCGTATCCGTTCGGTACGTTCTTCAACGATGCGATTGTTGGCAACGCGACTTTCGGCGCCCCCGCCCTAGAAATCAATACATGGGGCGTGGGCCCTTCGATCGCCCTGCATCTGTCGAATGACAACCGCATCGAGGGTTCGGTCAATTTCCGTCGGTACTCTCTGGACCGCAATACGTCGACCGCGGGAGTGGCGGGTGAGTCGTGGAAGGACGCGGGCAACATGTCATACTCGGTCGCGGTCCGTGGAATCCTCCACCAGGGCGATCGCGGGACGTGGTATCCGGCGGTCTGGTACGTCAACAACGACCTGAGCTACGAAGTCAGGAACGTCGCAGGCCTCGGTCCTCGCAACGCGGACGAGACGTACAAGAACCTCGGGGCCGGTATCTCTCACAACATGAGGGTGAACGACAACAACCTCCTGATCTTCGGCGTGGCCGCGTCGCAGTCGAAGGCCACCTACAAGCGGACGGACAACAACACGGACAATCTCGGGGCCCCGCTGCCAGCCTCCGGCGATCTCAAGACGCGCGAGTTCAAGACGACGACCGTGCCGCTCTTCTTCGCTTCGCTCGAGACGGACCTCACCCGCTGGCTCAAGGGGCGTCTCGGCGCGACCAAGGCCATGGTGTCGGATCGCCTCGAAACGACCGATTACAACGCCCCGACGGTGGCTGCGACCACGAAGCGGAAATTTTCGGGCTTCCAGTTCAGCTTGGGTACGGGCATCAAATTCAATAATTTCGATGTCGATATGACCCTGAACGAGTCCTTCCCGCTGTCGGGTGGCTGGATCCTGTCGGGTGACGCGGCGACGCCGTTCACCCGGGTTTCGGGGACCTATCACTTCTAGAGAGAAAGTCTGAATCGGTAAGGCCCGGAAACGGGTCCAAATAAGTTTGGGGCCGTTCGGCGTCGCCGCCGGGCGGCCTTACTTTTTGTCGGAAAAGTAGTTGACACGGCCGGGGGCGGTTTCTACCTTGAGATGAAAGCAAACGCGGGCGGCCCTATTCCGGTCTGTGGCCGCGGGTCTGATGGAGCAGAAAAAGAAGGGGGTAACTAAAGAAAAGAGCCGGATCGCGTGGAGAACGGCCGATAGAGGGACCCAACGGTGTGCTGGTTTGGACCGGGGCGAGTACGGAACCGGTCTTGGGGATTCACGGGAAAGGGAGAACATCACTCAGGGAATGAGTGACCCTCGGATGGCGCTTCCACAGGAGTGCAGGGGAGGTCGAGTCATGACGCGACTCCAGATGCGTCGGAGGCTGGGCGTCGCCACGGTCATCGTGGCGTGCGCCTTTTTTGTTGTTGGCAAGTCCTGGGCAGGAACCACGGGCGGGATCAGCGGCACCATCCGTGACGGGGCCACCGCTGAGCCGATCGGGCTCGCGACGGTCACGATTCCGGATCTCAGGCGTGGGGCAACGACCGATGCCCAGGGTCACTACTATATTCTCAATCTGCCCGCCGGCAAGTATTCCGTACGGGTCGCGCTGCTAGGCTACATCCCTCAGGCGCGGGAAGGGATCGAGGTCTTCCCGGACTTCACGACCAAACTCGATCTCAGCATGGAGCCCACCGTCCTCAAGGACGTGGCTGAAGTCGAGATAAAGGGGGAGCGGCCGCTGATCCAAAAGGACGTGACCGGGACGACGAAGTTCTTGAACGGCGAAGAGCTCCGGTATCAGCCCCTCCGGGGCTACCAGGATGCCGTGGCCCAGCAGTCGGGCGTCGTCACCTTCAACTTGAACAATCTGAATCAGGTCAACGCCGCGACCGAGATTACGAACAGCAACACGCTGATCATCCGCGGAGGACGCCCCAACGAAGTCGCCTACTACGTCGACGGATTTTCGCAGCAGGATCCGTTGACGGGATTCTCGACGACCTCGATCGCGCCCGAGGCCATCGATGAGGTGGTCGTCCAGGCGGGCGGCTACAACGCCGAGTACGGGCGCATCAACTCGGGCATCGTGAACGTCGTGACCCGCGAGGGTGGCGATCGGTACTCCGGCACTCTCGAAGGCATCTACGGCGACCATTTCGCGAACAGCCGCGGAAACAAGATCTATTCGTTGGCCCTCGGCGGCCCGATTACGCCGAGCTGGAAGAAGCTCACGTTCTACCTCTCGGGGGAGCGACGGGACACCGAGGACCGCAAGACGAGCATCATCACGGACCAGCTTGGCGATCCGACGCAGCCTGGGCTCTTCACGAATGGGGTCTTGCCCAAGAATGAGAGCAAGTCCTGGTCAAGCGCGGGAAAACTCGCCTTCCGGCTCAGTCCCCTCCAGACGCTCCGCCTGGCGGGCACCTAC
The DNA here is from genome assembly GCA_041486815.1 of Candidatus Eiseniibacteriota bacterium. Classification (GTDB taxonomy): domain Bacteria; phylum Eisenbacteria; class RBG-16-71-46; order SZUA-252; family SZUA-252; genus WS-9. The sequence continues at coordinate 7,333 of JBGPMG010000048.1, forward strand.
AATGAGGACACGTGGCACCAGTTTCTGAACTCCTACCGCTACAACCTGCCTCACGCCCCGAAATATCAGGACAAGAACTACTCGGTATCCGGAAACTGGAACCACAGTCTGTCCGACCGGACGTTCTACGAGGTGAAGGCGAACTTCTTCTCCACGGAGCGGATTCGCGGCGACGGAGTCTATTTCGACAATCTCAAAGGCTACGCGCGCCCGAACGGGGACCCGACCTTTGGCTCGGAAGCGCTGTTCTGGGATGCGGACAAACCCTCGACAGCGGTGGACGAGGCGCATGTATGGAATGATCTGCTCCATCGGAAGTCTTCCTACTACGGCTTCGCGGCGAACTACGCGAGCCAGGTCTCCCACAGCCTCCAGATCAAGTTGGGCGGGGATTACCAACGGCACACCCTTCGTTACTACGACCACTACGCGCCGACGCAGGCCTATGACGGCTCCGGAAACCCCGACAACGTGAAGGACGTCGATCACTACGGCTACGACGCGCTTGGGAACGAGCTCAACGAAGGCGATACCTTCACCGACACGAACGGCAACGGGAGCCACGACTCCGGGGAACCGTTCCAGGACAGGAACGGAAACGGGATCTACGACAATCCGCTGGATGTAGCAAAGCATCCCAAAGTCGCCTCGTTCTACGCGCAGACCAAGTACGAGGCGCTCGGACTGGTGGTGAACGCGGGCCTCCGGTGGGACTACCTGACGCCCTCGACGCGGGCGCTCCGGAGCGAGTCCAATCCGCTCGGCCCCGAGTTCGGCGACTCCCTGAACGACCCGAGCGCCTTGGGCCCCCAGGACCTTCAAGACTCGAAAGTCTACCAACGGCTGAGTCCCCGGCTGGGCGTCGGCTTCCCGGTGACGGACCAGACGCTGCTCCACATCAACTATGGGAAGTTCTACCAGCAGCCGAACCTCCAGGACCTCTACGCGAGCTACGCGTTCTTGGAGCACAAGATCAATATCGGAGGCTATTTCGTAGGGTTTGGAAATCCGAACCTGAAGCCGGAGCAGACGACGGCCTACGAGCTGGGCATCACGCACACGCCGACCGATCGGTCGCGCATCGAGGTGGCGACCTACTACAAGGACGTAAGAGACCTCGTAGAAATCACCACGATCCGATCGTCCCCGAACGCGTTCTCGTCCTACCGGAATCGCGACTTCGCGACGATCAAGGGAATTGACGTCGCCTACACGCTGCGGCGGGTCAATCACGTCGCTATGAACGCGGCGTACAGCCTTTCCTGGGCGCGGGGGACCGGGTCGATCTCACAGTCCCAGCGCACGATTGCATGGACCGCCAAAACCCCGCCGAAGCTCGCCACACCGCTCGCATTCGACCAGCGCCACCGGATCACCCTCAACATGGACTACCGGCTGGGCGAGGGCGAGGGCCCGGTGTGGGGCGGTACGCGCTGGCTCCAGAACGCCGGCGTCAACGTGCTCGTGAACGCGGGAAGCGGGACGCCGTACACGCCGACCAAGATCTATAACGCGGTGACGCTTGGGGCGGTGTTCCCCACGCCGACCGGCGAGATGAATTCCCAGTACGGGCCGTGGACGTTCACGGTGGACCTCAAGGGCGGCAAGACGATGAAGTTCGGCCAGCAGAGCCTCGAGATCTACCTCTGGGTGCTGAACCTCTTCAACCGGAAAAACGTGTACTCGGTCTACACCGGGACGGGCGACTCGGAGACGACGGGCTACCTGACTACGGACGCAGGCCAGAAGTTTCTCGCCGACAACGGAGCGGACGCGGCCAGCCGGTACCATCTCGCGGAGCTCAACCCGGACTTCTTCAGCAATCCTCGGCTGATGCGGTTGGGCGCGAGGCTGAGCTTCTAGGATGACCGGCATGGGATCTCAATGGCTAGGGAGGGCTGTGCGAATGCGTACGCTTGGACGGGTGGGTGGCGTGGCGTTGGTCCTTCTTGCGCTGCTGGCTCCCGAGGCGATCGCGAAGGCAAGGGCGGGCGCGGGGTACGTGCGGCAGCCGCCGGCGCGCCGATCCGCCGCCTCCACCGATAACAGCGGGCGGATGGACGCGAACAACCTCGACATGTTCGTGACGAACCATGGGTCGTTCGGGTGGGACCTGAGCACTTCCGAGCCCGGTCTCCGTTATCCGGCCGGCACTACCAAGACTGCTCTCTTCGCCGCCGGGATATGGGTCGGCGCCCAGGTAAACGACTCCATCCGGACGTGCATCGCGGAGTACTCCCAGGAGTACTCACCCGGTCCGATGTACAACGGGACGTTTCAGGTCGACCAGCCCGCCTTCAAGAATTACCGGCTCGAGGCCGACAACACGAACAGCAGCGACTACCTCAACTGGCCTTCTCAGCCCGTGCCGCTCGGCCAGGGGGCGCCGCTCGATACACTCAACAACCCGTTGCTTCAGGGGAATCTGACGCTCTGGAGCGTCTACAACGACGCCGATCCAGGCAGGCACACGAACGGGAGCGCCGGCCGCACGAAGCCCCTCGGGCTGGAAATCCAGCAGACCACGTTCGCGTTCAATCGCGGGGGTGCGCTGGGAAACATCATCTTCATCAAGTTCCGGCTCATCAACAAGGGAGCAAATCGGCTCGACAGCACCTACATCTCGATCTGGGCGGATCCCGATCTGGGAGACGCGTCGGACGACCTGGTGGGGTGCGATACCACGCTCAGCCTCGGCTACTGCTACAACGAAACCGGCAATGACGCCGTGTACGGTACGGCGCCGCCCGCGGTCGGTTTCGATTTCTTCCGTGGCCCGATCGTACAGGTCTCGCCGGGTGTCTACGACACGCTTGGGATGACCTCGTTCAACAAGTACATCAACGGAGAGGATCCGACGAGCGCGACGGAGGCCTATCACCTCATGCAGGGCCTCAAGAAGGACGGCTCCGCGCTTCACGTGAACGACAATCCACTTCAGCCGGTCACGACGTTTCAGTTCCCCGGCGACCCTGTCACGAGCACCGGGTGGCTCGACGGAGGGGGGAACGACCGACGGATGCAGCTCTCCTCGGGGCCCTTTACCATGGCGGTGGGGGACACGCAGGACGTCGTCTGCGCGCTGATCGTCGGCCAGGGCACCGACCGGCTGAGCTCCATTACCGATCTCAAGCAGAATGACGCTGAGGCGCAAGCCGTGTTCGACCTGAATTTTGACATTCCATCGCCTCCGCCGAACCCGACGGTGTACGTACATCCTCTGGATCGAGGGATCCGGCTGATCTGGGGCCAGGAGCCCGTCGGCACGCACTCGGAGAACCTGCTCTTGGGTCAGGATTTCCACTTCGAAGGCTTTCGTGTCTGGCAGCTCGCGTCGAACAATAAGCAAGCCACCGCCAAGGTGATCGCGACGTTCGACGTGGATGACTCGGTCGGGCCGATCTATACGGACCTGCACAATAAACTAAAAGGCGGGCTGGTGGAGCGGACCCTTGTCATCTCGGGGACGAACAGTGGACTGCGCTTCTCGCTCGACCTGTTCGCGGATGCTCAGGGCGCCAAACTCATCAATAACAAGGACTACTATTTTGCCGTCACCGCGTACTCGTTCGACGTGAACAACACCTCCACATACTTCCTCGGGCCCAACCCGATCGGAACGATCAGCGAGGTGCTCGAGAGTGGCTTCAAGATTGTCACGGCGACACCGCGCGGGAGCAACGCCGTCCTGACGGTCGCGGGGAAGCAGACGGCTGGGGATCACGTCGGGCACCGAGTCTCGGTGGAACAGCTGGACGTGAACGCCCTGGCCGACTCGTTGTACCGCGTCACCTTCGCCGCGGACGAGAGTTGGACGCTCACCAACGCGGTGTCCGGCGACACGCTCGAGACGGGACAGACGAATCAGAGCGGCGATTTCGACTATCCGGTCACGCGGGGCTTCATGACGCGGGTGATCTCCGCGCCGAAGCCCGCGTTGATCTTCCAGCACCTGGCGTCCGGGGACTCGCTGGATCTTTCCAACGGGGGCCTTGATTCCGCCAAGGTCTACTTTCTCGACAACGAGATCGGGGCGGGTATCGACGGGTTCAACTTCGCGGACGCGACGAACCACGATTACGAGATCCGGATCCTGCCCGACACTACGGAGTTCTGCTGGGAGTACAACTTCGGCGACCCGTCCGTGCAGGCGACGTATCGGTGCCCGTTCGAGATCTGGGACCTCGGCGCCTGCTCCTACCAGGATCCCTCGGACGACGTAAAGGTGACGGCGATGATCCGCGACGACGATGGGAGCGGATCGTGGTCGTGGGGCGACCGACTGTATATCCGCGATTTTGCCTATGCCAGCGTTCCGTGGGGAACGCCGGGTCTCGTCTCCACCGACGTGGATCCAGCCGACGACGACCAGACGCTGGGCCGGTTCGGGTTTGAACCCAAAGATTCGACCTATGCAGCCAACAACCCGCTTCCTCCGACCGGCCGGATCAAGGTCCGCGGCGGGCGACTTTGCCCGCAGGACGTGTTCGAGTTCCGAATCGTGCCTGTCGGCGCCGCCCCGGGGACGATCGTCGGAAACGACATCAAGAAGATCCTCGCCGTGCCCAACCCCTATTACGCGCACTCGGCGTACGAGTTGAACCAGTTCGACCGGGTGATGAAGTTCACGAACATACCCGCCGCGAAGACGGTGACGATTCGGATCTTCAATATGGCCGGCGACCTTGTGCGAACCATTCGAAGAACGGCCAGCACCGCGGACGAGATGGCGCGCGCGGAGATAAGGTGGAATCTCAATACCGACAATAACATACCGGTGGCGAGTGGTATCTACATCTACCGGGTTGACGTCGATGGCGTCGGAAGCAAGACCGACCGGCTCGCCGTCTTCATTGAGAGAGAACGACTCGATAACTTCTAGTCAAAGGGCGAGCGTATGAACGAAGACCGGAAAAATTCCTTACGGAAGACGGAGGACACGGGAATGAGGTCCTTGGCTTCGATTCTCATGGTGGCGATCGCCTTGGTGGCCGTCGTTGGGCCGGGATGGGCGGGCGGGCTCGATCGGGTGGGAACCGCAGGCGCGCAGGAGCTTCGCATCCCCATGGGGCCGGCTGCCACGGCGCTCGGCGGCGCATCCGTGGCGTTCGGCGGCGGCCTCTCGAACGTTTTTTGGAATCCGGCCTCGCTGGCCGCTACGGACAATTCGGAGGCGATGGTTTCCTACGGCGTCTATCTCGCTGATTCGAAGGTGAACTATGGAGCCGTTTCGACCGCGATGGGATCGGCGGGAATGATCGCGCTCACCGCCAAGGTTCTGAACATCGGCGACATCACCGTGACCACCGAGGATGCTCCCGAGGGGACCGGGCAGATCCTGTCGCCTAACTTCGGCGTGTTTGGCCTCACCTACGGGCGTCGCATGACGGACCGCGTGTTGCTTGGGGTCACCGGCATGTTCATCAATGAGCGGGTGGCGGATCTCACCGCCAACGGCTTCGCGCTTGACCTGGGGCTTCAGTACGACACGGGATGGCGGGGCCTTCGCTTTGGATTCGCCATGAAAAACGTCGGACCCAACATGCACTTTACTGGCGGCAATTTGGAGCAGCGCATCGTCCTCCCCGGGGACGACCCCTCGGCCCAGCCGCACGTCGTCCAGCTGGAGTCGACTTCGTTCGAGTTGCCTTCGTACCTGCAGCTCGGCCTGGCGTACGACCTCCCGATCACTGGAAAGAACGAGGCGACGCTGTTCGGGACCTACCAGAGCAATAACTTTTCGACCGACGAGTATCGCATCGGCGCCGAAGCCCGGCTCGGAGGCCACCTGGCATTGCGCGGCGGCTTCCAGGGGCAGGCCCCGCTCAAGAATCAAGACCGCCAAGCTGACTATCTCTACAACTTTTCCTACGGCGCCGGAATTAACTTCAATCTCGGGGACCGTCCGGTCAATTTCGATTGGGCCGGGACGCATGTCGGACAATTTTTCGCAGACAATCAGCAATTTTCCTTCCGACTAGCGTTTTGATCCCCACGATTCCACGCCCGACCCTACGGGGCGGATCCTCTCGGATCCGCCCCGCATCCTTGCCAGCGCTCCTCCTGTTCCTCGCGGCCTCCTGCGCGGCCACCCCGGCTTGCGGCGCGCCGGGCCGCGCCTACGGGCTCCTCTCGGACTCCCTGGGCTTCTTGGGGAGTGGGAACATGCGCCAGTCGGAGATCGCCGTCCTGGCGTGCTCGCTCGCGGGTGGGGACACGCTCGTGGCGCTCCACGTCGCGGCCCGGATGATCCCGGGGAGCAACGCCAAGCTGTTTACGACCGGATCGTTCCTGCGCCGGTATGGACGCGACTACCGCAGGGAAACGGTCGTGGTCGCTCGCGGCCGCGCCTCCGGGCGCCAGGGAGACATCCACTTCAAGGGAGACCTCGTCCTCCGCGCGAGCGGGATGCCCGACGTGTACCAGTTGATCGCCCCCGGATCACGTGGCCTACTCGACTCGCTCGCCTACAAACTCCGTCAGAGCGGGCTCGCGAAGTTCGAGGGGATCCTCTGGATTGACGGGTCGGTGTTCGCGTCCGAGCCGTATGGGCCGGGGTGGGCCCACGACGACTTCTCCTACGCCTACGGCGCGGCCGTGAACGCCGTCCTCGCGAACGGCAATGCCGTTACCCTGATCGCGACCGCCACGCCAAGCGGGGTCAACCTCGCGCTCGATCCCCCGGAGGTGCCCCTGGTCGTGAGGGGCCGCCCCGCGGTCGGAGCGGCCGGCACGGCGGCGCGCCTGGACTTCCGCCGCGCTCCCGGCTCACGCTTCCTCGATGTCTTCGGGGTCATTCCGCTCGGCGCCACCGTCAAACGACAGGCCGCGGTCCCGGATCCCGACTCGACCGCGGCCCTGATGTTCCTTGGCGCGATGCGCCGCGCGGGGATCGAGGTCGACGCCCAGCCCCGCGTGCTCTCTAGGAATGGGGCGTCATCGGAGCAGCGGGCGCAGGGGCTGATCGGAAATCCGGCGTCCACCTTTGATTCGGCCGCGGCTCTCGGCACTCCGGGCTGGGCCGCGGTCGATCGCGAGCGCACCGTGGCCGTGGTCACGCTGGCCTCGCCGCCCGCCTCCGACGTCGTCGGAATCGTGAACGCGTGGAGCCTGAAC
>JBGPMG010000049.1:0-14105 GCA_041486815.1 Candidatus Eiseniibacteriota bacterium
CGGCCGTTCTCGGCGGGACGCAGTCGCTCCACACGAACTCCATGGACGAGACGCTCGCGCTCCCCACCGAGGAGGCGGCCACGGTGGCGCTCCGTACCCAGCAGATCCTCGCCTACGAGTCGGGTGTTACGGCCACGCCCGATCCCCTCGGCGGCTCCTATTTCGTCGAGGCGCTCACGAGCAGGGTGGAGGAGGAGGCGCTTCGGTATATCCACCGCATCGACGAAATGGGCGGCATCATCGCGGCGGTGGAGCGGGGCTATCCCCAGAAGGAGATCGCGGACTCCGCCTACAAGTTCCAGCAGCAGGTGGAGCGGGAGGAGCGGATCATCGTCGGCGTGAACCGGTTCGTCTCGGACGAGGAAGTGAACATCCCGGTGCTCAAGATCGATCCCGAGATCGAACGGCGGCAGATCGACCGGATCCAGGCCGTGCGCTCCCGGCGCGACGCGGCCGCGCACGCCCGGACGATCGAAGCGCTCCGGGGCGCGTGCATGAGCCAGAAGAACCTGGTCCCGTACGTGCTGGACGCGGTTCGCGCGTACGCCACGCTCGGCGAGATCAGCGACGTCTTCCGCGAAGCGTACGGCGTCTACCGAGAGCCGGCGGTCTTCTAGCGTGGAGAAGAAGCCTTCGATGCGAAAGATTCGCGTGCTGGTGGGGAAAGCGGGCCTCGACGGCCACGACCGCGGCGCCAAGGTGGTTGCGAGCGCCATGCGCGACGCCGGATTCGAGGTGATCTACACGGGCCTCCACCAGACCCCCGAGATGATCGTGCAGGCGGCCGTCCAGGAAGACGTGGACGCCGTCGCGCTCTCCATTCTTTCAGGCGCGCACATGACGCTCTTCCCGAAGGTCCACCAGTTGATGCGTGAGCGCGGGCTCTCGGACGTGCTCTTGACCGGCGGCGGGATCATCTCCAAGGAAGACATGGCGGCGCTCAAGGCGCAGGGGGTCGGGGAGCTCTTCGGCCCGGGCACCTCGACCGTCGCGATCGTCGATTACATCACGGGCTGGGTTGCGAAGCACCGCGGAGCCAAGGCAGGGGCCGCGGCCGGCGCGCGGACACGATGAAGAAGGTCGTGAAGAGCGCCTCCGATGCGCTGGAGCGCGCCGGGATCAAGGACGGAGCGACGATCGTGCTTGGAGGGTTTGGGCTGTGCGGCATCCCCGAGAACCTGATCCTCGCGCTCCGGGAGTCCGGCGTGAAGGACTTGACCTGCGTCTCGAACAACGCGGGAGTCGACGACTGGGGCCTGGGGCTGCTCTTGAAGACCCGCCAGATCCGAAAGATGATCTCGAGCTACGTCGGTGAGAATCAGACGTTCGAGCGGCAATACCTCGACGGAGAGCTCGAGGTGGAGCTGGTGCCGCAGGGCACGCTGGCCGAGCGGATTCGAGCGGGGGGCGCGGGAATCGGAGGCTTCTATACGCCGACCGGCGTCGGCACGATGGTCGCGGAGGGGAAGGAAAGCCGCGTGATCCAGGGCCGGGAGTACGTGCTCGAGATGCCGATCCGCGGCGATTTCGCGTTCGTGAAAGCGTGGAAAGGCGACGAGACGGGAAATCTCGTCTACCGGATGTCGGCCCGAAATTTCAATCCGATGGCCGCGACTGCGGGAGCGGTGACGCTGGCCGAAGTCGAGCAGCTGGTACCACCGGGGAAGATCGATGCAGATCACGTCGTGACCCCGGGCATCTTCATCGATTGGATTTTCCAGGGGACCTATGGACCCAAGCGAATTGAAAAGAGAACGAATCGTCCGGCGGGCGGCGCTCGAGCTTAAGGACGGCTACTACGTCAACCTCGGGATCGGGATGCCGACCCTCGTCGCGAACTACATTCCGGCGGGGATGGACGTCATCTTACAGTCCGAGAACGGCGTGCTGGGGGTCGGGCCGTACCCCGAGCCGGGCAAGGAAGACGCCGACCTGATCAACGCGGGGAAGGAGACGATCACAGTTCTCCCGGGCGCCGCCTTCTTCTCGAGCGCGGACTCGTTCGCGATGGTGCGGGGCGGGCACGTCGACCTGACCATTCTTGGCGGGATGGAAGTCGACCAAGAGGGTAACCTCGCGAATTGGATGATCCCGGGGAAGATGGTGAAAGGGATGGGCGGCGCCATGGATCTGGTGGCCGGCGCGAAGCGCGTCGTGGTGACCATGCTCCACACGTCGAAGGACGGCGCGTCGAAGGTGCTCAGGAAGTGCGCCCTTCCCCTGACCGGCAGGAAGGTCGTTCACCGGATCATCACCGACTTGGCCGTGATGGACGTGGCGCACGAAGGGTTGAAGCTGGTCGAAAGGGCCCCGGGGGTCACGGTGGACGAAATCGTGAGCGCAACAGAGGCAGAGCTCCTGATCGACGAAGTTTGCGAGATGCCGGTATGACCGGCGAAAGGAACCGATGCTGACCATGACTGGTGCCGGCCGCGACGATATCTACGAGCTGACGCCGGAGCAGGCCGAATGGCGGGACACGCTCCGGGATTTCGCCGATCGCGAGATCGCTCCGGGAGCCGCGCGGTACGACGACGCGGGCGAGTTCCCGTGGGAGAACGTCAAAAAGATGGCGGAGCTCGGGCTCTTCGGACTCATCTTCCCCGAGCAGTACGGGGGCGGCGGGTTCGGGACGTTGGAATACGTGCTCGCGGTCGAGGAGATCTCCCGCGCGTGCGCGTCGACCGGGATCACGCTCGCGGCCCACGTCTCGCTCGGCACGTGGCCGATCTTCAATTTCGGCACCGAGGATCAGAAGCGCAAATACCTCCCACCCCTCTGCTCGGGCGAGCGCCTCGGCGCCTTCGGCTTGACGGAGCCTGAAGCCGGTAGCGACGCGGGCGGAACCAAGACCCGCGCAGTCTTAGAGAGCGGCGGCTACGTGATCAACGGGCGGAAGATCTACATCACGAACGGCTCGGTCTGCGGCACGGCGGTCTTCACCGCGGTGACGACGCCGGGGGTCGGCGTGAAGGGGATTTCCTCCTTCATCGTGGAGAAGGGGACGCCGGGGTTTTCACCGGGCGGGCGCGAGAAAAAGCTCGGGCACCGGGCGAGCGACACGGTGGAGCTGATCTTCGAGAATTTGAAGCTCCCGAAGGAGAACATGCTCGGTCCCGAAGGGGGCGGGTTCAAGCAGTTCATGATGACGCTGGACGGAGGCCGCATCTCGATCGGCGCCATGTCGCTCGGCATCGCGCAGGCCTCGCTCGACGCGGCGGTCAAGTACGCTCGGGAGCGCCGTCAATTCGGCCGCGCGATCGCCGATTTCCAGGCGATCCAGCTTCTTCTGGCCGACATCGTGACCGAGCTGGAGGCCGCGAGGCTCCTCGTCTACCAGACCGCGCGACTTAAGGATAGAGGACAGCCGTTCACACGGTACGCGGCCATGGCGAAGCTCAAGGCGTCGACAGTCGCGATGCGTGCGGCCGATTCCGCCGTCCAGATCCACGGCGGCGCCGGGTACATGACCGATCACCCGGTGGAGCGCTACTTCCGGGACGCCAAGCTCATGGAGATCGGAGAGGGAACATCGCAGATCCAGAAGCTCATCATCGCCAGGGAACTCTTGCGCGAGTCGGGATACCGGATCGGCTCGTAGGGAACCGCCGGCGCTTAGCAACGCATCGGGAAGGAGAAGGAACGTGGCAGATCGTGACACTTACATCGTGAGCGCGTGCCGGACCGCGATCGGCGAGTTCATGGGCGGCCTCTCGTCCATGGCCGCGCCGCAGCTCGGCGCGATCGCGATTCGGGAAGCGGTGAGGCGCGCCGGGGTGGACCCGGCGGAGGTGGACGAAGTCTTAATGGGGAACGTCGTCCAGGCCGGCGTGGGCCAGGCGCCCGCGCGCCAGGCGGCGATCCACGGCGGGATCCCCGACACGGTGCCCGCGATGACGGTGAACAAGGTCTGCGGCTCGGGGCTCAAGGCGGTCATGCTGGCGGCGCAGGCGATCCGCGCCGGCGACGCCGACGTGATCGTGGCGGGCGGCATGGAATCGATGTCGAACGCGCCCTATTTCCTGCCGAAGGCGCGAACCGGCTACCGGCTCGGAAACGGCGAGCTCGTGGACGGGGTCATCCACGACGGGCTCTGGGACTCGTTCAACAACTTCCACATGGGAAGCGCGGCCGAGCTGATCGCGAGGAAATTCAAGGTCACGCGCGAGGATCAGGACCGGTTCTCGGTGGAGAGCCACCGCAAGGCGATCCAAGCGCAGAAAGAGGGCGCCTTCAAGGACGAGATCGTCCCGGTGATGATCCCCCAGAAGAAGGGCGACTCGAAGTGCTTCTGCGTCGACGAGCGCCCGCGCCCCGACGCCACGATGGAAACGCTGGGGAAGCTCCGGCCCGCGTTCGAGAAGGAAGGTACGGTCACCGCGGGGAACGCGCCGGGGTTGAACGACGGCGGATCGGCTCTCGTGGTGATGTCCGGAGACGCGGTCAAACGGACCGGCGCGAAACCGATGGCCCGCGTGAACGGCTACGCGGCCGGCGGCACGGCGCCGGAGATGGTCTTCTACGCGCCGGTGATCGCGGTGCGGAAGCTGGCCGAGAAGATGGGCCGAAAGACCGACCAATGGGACCTGATCGAGGCGAACGAGGCGTTCGCCGCCCAGGCGATCGTGGACGCCCGGGAGCTTAACTGGGACTTGGCCCGGCTCAACGTGCGGGGCGGCGCCGTCGCGCTCGGGCATCCGATCGGGGCGAGCGGGGCTCGCATCCTGACGACCCTGCTCTACGCGCTGCGGGATCGGAAGGCGAAGTCGGGCCTCGCGACGCTCTGCCTGGGGGGCGGCAACGCCGTGGCGTTGAGCGTCGAGACGGTTTGATGGCGACCGCGACCGCGACGCGCCCCGTGGTCGTGGTCGGGGCAGGGACCATGGGGAGCGGAATCGCCCAGGTGTTCGCCGCCTCGGGGAGGCACGTCCTCCTCGTCGACCCGGTCGAAGCGGCCCTCAAGAAGGGCCTCGGCGCCATCGAGAAGAGCTTGGGCCGGCTGGTCGACAAGGGGACGATCGACGCCAAGGCCCGCGAGGAGACGCTTCGGCGCATCGTCACCCAGGAAGCGGGATTCCCTCTCGCCGATTGCGCGATCGCGGTCGAGGCCGTCCCCGAGCGCGCCGACCTCAAGAAATCGGTCTTTCAGATGCTGGACCAGAAGGTTCCTCCCGGAGCGGTCCTTGCGACGAACACCTCCTCGATCTCGGTGACCGAGCTCGCGGCGTCCACGCGACGTCCCGCGCGCTTCGTGGGCATGCATTTCATGAATCCGGTTCCGCTCATGCAGCTCGTCGAGATCGTTCGCGGCCTCGAGACCAGCGACGAAACCGTCGCGGAGACGGTCGAGCTCGCGAAGGCGCTCGGCAAGATCCCGGTGGTCGTTGCCGACCGCCCGGGTTTCGTGAGCAACCGGGTCCTGATGCCGATGATCAATGAAGCCGCGTTCGCCCTGATGGAGGGCGTCGCCGACCGCGACGGGATCGACGCGGTCATGAAGCTGGGCATGAACCACCCGATGGGACCTCTCGCTCTCGCCGATCTCATCGGCGTCGACGTCTGCCTCGACATCATGGAGGTCCTCCACGAAGGGTTTGGGGACTCCAAGTACCGGCCATGCCCCTTGCTGCGCACGATGGTGGCGGCGGGACGCCTCGGACGAAAGACGGGCCGCGGCTTCTACGAGTATCCCTGACCGAAGAATCCCACCCTTGAACTTTCAGCTGACGGAAGAGCAGGAGATGCTGCGCGCCGCCACGCGAGAGTTCGCGGACGGCGAGATCGCGCCGATCGCGGCCGAAATCGACGCGACCGAGATCATTCCCGACTCGCTTCGAAAGAAGCTCCGGGAGAACAACTTCCTGGCGCTCTTGATCCCCCGCGAGTACGGCGGCGTGGAAGTGGACGCGATCAGTTATGTCCTGGTGATGGAGGAGCTGTCGCGCGCCTCCGCGGCGGTCGGAATCACCGTCTCGGTCCACAACTCCGTGGCGGCCGGCCCGATCGCGATGTTCGGCTCCAAGGAGCAGAAGGAAAAGTGGCTGCCCCTCCTGGCCGAGCGGCTCCTCGGCGCCTTCGCGCTCACCGAGCCGGGCTCGGGCTCCGATTCCGCCGCCCTCTCGACGCGCGCGGAGTGCCGCGGCGGGTGCTACGTGCTGAACGGCGCGAAGACCTTCGTCACCAACGGGAATTACGCCGATCTCTTCGTCCTGATGGCGCGAACGAGTCAGGAGCTGAAGCACCGGGGCATCACCGCGTTCCTGATCGAGCGGGGGAGCCCGGGCTTCAAGATCGGAAAGACGCTCGAGAAGATGGGGATCCGAGGGTCGGACACGGTCGAGCTGAGCCTGGAAGACTGCTGCGTGCCGGCGGGGAATCGCCTCTCGGACGAAGGCCGCGGGTTTCGCGTCGCGATGCAGACGCTCGATGGAGGGCGGATCGGCGTCGCGGCCCAGGCCCTCGGGATCGCGCAGGCCGCGCTCGACGCCGCGGTCCGATATGCTCGGGACCGGGTGCAGTTCGGGAAGCCGATCTCCGAATTCCAGGCCATCCAGTGGATGATCGCCGACATGAAGGCCCAGATCGAGGGGGCGCGGCTCCTCACGCTGCGCGCCGCCTGGCTTAAAGATCAGGGACTCCCTCACGGTCCGGAGGCGTCGATCGCCAAGCTGATCGCCTCGACCGCGGCGCGAGAGGTCGCGGACCGGGCCGTGCAGATCCACGGCGGGTACGGCTATACGAAGGAGTTTGACGTGGAGCGGTACTATCGGGACGCGAAGGTGACGGAGCTGTACGAAGGAACCTCCGAAATCCAGCGGATCGTAATCGCCAACTCGCTGCTTCATCCCAAGGAATCGAAACGGGCCCCATGAACTCCAAGGTCGCGGTGCTCCGCACGAGCCCGGCGACGGTGGTCCGTGATTTCGGCCGGCTCATGGAATTGGCCGACCTGCGGGCCGAGCTCTCGCCCGAAAAGCTCACCCTCCTCAAGGTCAACATCTCCTGGCAGGTCTACTATCCTGCCTGCTCCACGAGCCCATGGCAGCTGGAGGGGGTGATCCGGGGCCTGCTCGACGCCGGCTTCGCGAAGGAGCGGATCCTGGCCGCCCAGAATTCCACCGTCGTGGTCGACCCGCACCTGGGCCTCCGGAAGAACAAGCTGGAACCCGTGCTCGATCAGTTTGGGATCCGATCGATCTGGCTCAACGACAAGGAGAGCGAGGCCGACTGGGTCCGGTACGAGCCGAAGGGGAAGATGCTGGTGCTCCGCGACGTCTATCCCGACGGGCTCATGATTCCCAAATCCCTGATCGGCGCGAACATCGTCCACCTCCCGACGCTCAAGACGCACGTCTTCACCGAGATGACCGGCGCGATGAAGAACGCGTTCGGCGGGCTGCTCCATCTGAAGCGCCATTGGACGCACAGCGTGATCCACGAAACCCTGGTCGACCTGCTGACCATCCAGAAGGAGATCCATCCGGGGATCTTCGCCGTCATGGACGGAACGATCTCGGGGGACGGGCCGGGGCCGCGCGCCATGCGGCTCCGCGTGACGAATCTGATGCTGGCCTCCCGCGATCAGGTGGCGATCGACGCGACCGCGGCGAGGCTGATGGGATTCGACCCGCTGACGATCCGGTTCATCCGCCTGGCGCACGAGGCCGGCCTTGGGAAGGGGGACCCCCGCGAGATCGACCTCGTGGGGGACGACGTCTCCAACGTGAATCTCCATTACTCACGAAACGAGAACACGTTCGCGTCGAAGGGGCAGAAGCTCATCTACCACGGACCTTTGAAGCCACTCGAGGGGTTGCTACTACGTAGTCCCCTGGTGCCGTGGTCGTTTGCGGCCAGCCGCCTCTACCACGACGGATATTGGTATCCATTCGTGGGCAAAGGGCGAAAACGGACGATAATGGAAACAGAGTGGGGTCGGCTCTTTCAGGAATACGAGCCGAAGGGGCCGGAGTAGTCGATCGCGCGGGTCCCGCCGCGATCCGCCGCGCGGCCATGCCTGCGGCTCAGGGAGGAGGGGATCGGTATGAAACACGCGCTCATCGTCGCGCTCATGGCCGCCCTTTGGGGCGCCGCGTCCGTTACCGCCGAGCCGGCGGTGACGCCTCCCGAAGAATCCGGAGTAGCCCCCGACATCGTGCCGGACTCAGCGCCGGCCGCCGATTCGATGCCCTCCTTCGGCGATCCGTCGCAGGCTCCCACATCCGCGCAGGGGCAGACCTTCGTTGCCGAGATCCTGGACTCCCTGTTCGTCGTGGGGCCGGCCGAGTTCTTCGCGCTGGATCTGCCGCCGGATCCCGCCGGAGCCCATGCGGTCCATTTGCTCGGCACCATCTCCGTGGCCGACCGGAAGGGGGACATCCAGGTCCGCCTCTTCCGCGCGCCCGACTACCAGAGCTGGCTCAAGAAGCGTGGTGGCGAGAAGGCCGGGGCGTTGTGGGTTTCGAAGCGCTCGCGGAACATCACGCTGGACCAGGATCTTGCCCCGGTCGGGCCGTTCGTCGTGTTGCTCGATAACGGCTACTCGATGCGGACCAGCAAGCATATCCGCGCCCAGATGCAGATCCAGTACGAGTGGAACGGCGCCCGGCCGCTCGCGGCCGCTCGCGACAGCGTCGCGGTGGGGAGCATCGAGGACGACATCATCAAGCCGCGGGCGAACACCGAGGAAGAAATCCCGCCGCCTCCGCCGCCTCCGGCGGACGAAGGATCGCACTAGCCGCCGGCTAGCGCTTCGGATCCTGCCCTTTCTTCGTCTCCGGCTGCTTCTGGCGCGTGGCGCCCGGCCCGCGCAGCAGGAGGAGCTGGCCTCCGCCCTTGCGATTCCGGAATTGGGGAAGCCAGAGGTTGTGGGCCTGGACCGCGATGAGCCAGGAGTCGGGCCCGAAGATCTCGCTCGCGTCCACGATCCCCGTCGACTCCCAGGCACCACCGATCCCCTTCGGGAGATAGTTCCCCTTCGCGTCCCGCTCCGCGCACTCGGCCATCGGCTCGACGCGCCTCGTGTCGATGTCGTAACGGAGGATCCGCGCGGTGTGGATTCCTCGCTCACCGGGGTCCTCCTGGATCCAGACGTAGCGGTCGTCCGCGGCGATGTTATCGGGGCGATAGACGTCGTCCGATTCGTCTCCATCAAGAAGCACGCGTAGCTCCTCGACGCGGGTCGGGTTGAACGGGTCGAGCCGCGCGTAGTAGAGACGGCCCGCCCCGGTGACCGGGCGGCCTGTGACCGGGTCATAGGGCCCGTTGTCGCCTGTGTCGACGAAGTAGAAGGCGTTCGGCTGGTTCGGTATCGGCGCGGCGTCCTCGAGGCGCACGAAGTTGAGGCACCCCACGCCCTGGGCCTGCGCTTCGAGGCGGCCGGGGAGCTCCCCGACGGGCCGCGTCCCCTCCTGATCGGGGAAGAGCGGGACGAATTTCCCGGTCAGCGGGCGCGATTTCGCCGCGAGGCTCGAGAGATGCGTATTTGTGCGGCCCACGGGGTTGTCGGCGCGGAAGACGTAGAGGCGCCCTCGTCCCGAGAGGAACTCCGTGTCGTTCTCGGCGATGTACATGTAGAGCTGGGATTCGCCCGGGACGGCGTCCTCGGTCAGGATCGCGACGATCTTTCCGGAAGAGACGGGAACGATCACCGTCGCTTCGTGCGAGAAGTGGCCCAGCCAGGGGAGGTCCGTCACCGTCCCGTCCCGCACGTCGACGGCGGCGACGATTCCCCGGTTGATCCCGTCCACCGCTTCCTCGTCGACCAGGAAGGTGGGTGCGAGGAACCCCTCGTGGGGGCCGACCAATGCCGCGGCGCAGAAACGCGTATATCCCTCGGTCCCGTCGATGAGGTAGTCCCCGGCCAGAACGCCGAGGTTCCGCAGGTCGATCGCGAGTCGAGAGACACGGGCCCCGGAAAACCCATCGTGCCAGGACAGCTCGTGCGCGACATAGACCTCGGCCAGGCCGTTCTCGGTCTTCCGGATTCCGAGACCGTCGGGCTCCGGCGGGAAGACGAACGCATTCCTCACCGTGTCCGGCGGCGCGAGGCTGTCCCCCACGGTCAGGATCGGGGTGAGCGTGACGTCCTCGCGAAGCGGCCGCACCATCGCGGGGGCGGGCGTGCGCACGCCGAATCCGGGTCCGACGATCAGCGGTCCTCGGGTGTACCCGCAGAGGAGCGCGAGCGCGGACGCGCACGCGAAGAGCCCTACCCGGCGCCAGGTCACTCTTTCATGCCTCCCGCCGGGTCGGGGGGCGTCTTGTACTTGCCGTTCTCGCGGCGGACCATTTCGTAGGGGGAGCCGTCGCCCCCGTCATTGAAGTAGATCAATGTGACGTCGTTCTCCGAAAGGTCGATCCCGTGCCGGCTCTTTGCGTAGGGCAGGACGTACTCCTTGACGGCGCTCACGAACCCTTCGATCTCCCGCTTCGCGCCATCGATGTCCTCGGCGCTTCCGACGATGTAGGAGACGATGTTCTGCTCCTTTCGGTCGTAGTACACCAAGGTGGACGCTTCGAGTCCCGCGACCACTCGAAAGAGGCCCCCCGTCCGCGCCGCGACGTCGTCGCCGACCATGTAGGAGTAAGACTGGGAGAGGCCCTTGCTGGCCGCCTCGGCTGGCATGGCGGCGATCGAGAGCGCGGCGATCCCGGCGACGATCGATCCTTTGATTATCGAACGCATCATGGCTTCCTCCGTTCGCAGAGCTCGACCAGGACGCCGCCCATCGAGCGTGGATGTACAAACGCGATCTTCATTCCGTGGCTTCCCCCGCGCGGCGTGCGGTCGATCAACTCGAGGCCCTGGGCCTCCGCCTCAATCAGGGCGGCCTCCAGATCGGCAACGTGGAAGGCGACGTGGTGGAGCCCCTCGCCGCGGCTCGCCAGGAAGCGCCCGATGGGGGAGTCCGCCTGGGTCGGCTCGAGCAGCTCGATCTTCGAGACGCCCGATTCCACGAAGGCAATCTTCACGTGCATCGACTCGAGATCCTCCATGCCGGTCAGTCGAAATCCGAGCTTCTCCCAGAGGGCGACCGCGGCCTTGAGCGACCGGACGGCGACGCCGACGTGGGCGAGTCCCGCGATTCGGTCGGAGGCGTTCACGGTCCGGCGGCGCCTGGGTGGTGCCAGAGGAGGGCGAACACGACCAGGCCGAGCGCGATCCGGTACCAGCCGAAGGGGGCCAGGCCGTGGCTCGTGAGATACCGAAGAAATCCCCGGATCGCGAGCGCCGCCACGATCGCGGAGACGGCGATCCCCACGATCAGCGGAGCCGGCCCGCCCAGCGCCGGCCCGGTGAGGTCGTGGTAGTGCTGGAGGAGATCGAAGAGGGTCGCCGTCCCGAGCGTCGGCAGGGCGAGAAGGAACGAAAACTCCGCGGCCGCGACCGGCGAGGCCCCGAGAAGGAGCGCCGCGAGAATCGTGGCCAGCGCTCGCGAGGTGCCGGGCCAGAGGGAGAGGCACTGCGCGAGACCGATAAGGAGCGCGGCCTTCAGCGTGATGTCGTCCAGGGTCGGGAAGCGCGGGGCGGCTGCCTGGGCGCGTATCCGGCGCACCGAAAGGAGGAGGATCACCCCGCCGGCCACCAGCGCGATCGCCACCGCGCGCGGACCGAAGAGGTGCGCCTTGATCCATTTGTGCGTCGCCAATCCAACGATCGCCGCGGGTAGGAAGGCGACCAGCAGCTTGAGGAGCAGGGCCCGTCCACGCGAATGCGAAACGACCACCCCCGCCACGATCTCACCCACACGTCCGCGGTAGAGCCAAACGATCGCGAGGAGCGCTCCGCCCTGGATGACCACTTCGAACGCGCCCATCGCAGGGCCGACCAGACCCATCGCGTACGCGGCGAGGATGAGGTGCCCGGTGGAGGAAACGGGCAGAAACTCGGTCAGCCCCTCGACGGCGCCCAGCATCGCTGCCTGGAAGAGGTTCATGAGTGCGCCGCCTCATAGGTCTTGTAGACGCGCCTCAGCGCGTCGCTGATCTCTCCGAGGGTCGCGCTCGCCTTCACGGCGTCGATGACAGCCGGCATGAGGTTCAACTCCCGCCTCGCCGTTTCCTCGATCCGGCCGACCGCGTGCGTGGCGAGCTCCTGGTCGCGCGCCGCCTTGAACGCGGCGACCCGCGTCGCCTGGCTCTCCTCGAGCTTCGGGTCGAGGGTGAAGATCGGCCGCGCCTGCTCGTCCGGGTCGCCGAAGCCGTTGACGCCGACGATGACCTGCTCCCGCCGCTCGATCCGGAGCTGGGCCTCGTACGCGCTCCGCTCGATCGCTCTCGCCTGATAGCCCGCCTCGATCGCGCGGGCCGCCCCGCCCATCGCGTCGATCGCCTCGATCTCCAGGCGCGCCTCCCGCTCGATCCGGTCGGTCTCCTCTTCGATCGCGGGGGCGCCGCCGGTAGGATCGACCGTGGCCGCCACGCCGGTCTCGTAGGCGAGGATCTGCTGGGTGCGGAGCGCCGTCGTCGCCGCGTCCTCGCTGGGCAGCGAGATCGCTTCGTCGAACGAATTCGTATGCAGCGACTGGCATCCGCCGAGCACCGCCGCGAGCGCCTGGACCGCGACCCGCGCGATATTGTTGTGGGGCTGCTGCGCGGTGAGCGTCGAGCCGGCGGTTTGGGCGTGAAACCGGAGCTTGAGCGAATTCGGATCTTTCGGCCGGAAGCGCTCCTCCATCAGGCGTGCCCAGAGTCTTCTTGCGGCGCGATATTTGGCGATCTCCTCCAAGAAATTGTTGTGCGCGTTGAAGAAAAACGAGATTCGCGGCGCGAACCGATCGACCGGAAGGCCCCGGTCGACCGCCGCGCGGACGTACTCCAGACCGTCGGCCAGCGTGAAGGCGACCTCCTGCACCGCGGTCGATCCCGCCTCGCGGATGTGATAGCCGCTGACCGAGATCGGATTCCACTGAGGCATTTCTTCGGCACAGTATTCGAAGAGGTCCGTCGCGATCTTGAGGGAGGGCGCGGGCGGATAAATGTAGGTTCCGCGCGCGATGTATTCCTTGAGCACGTCGTTCTGCACGGTCCCGGAAAGGTTCGGGCGCGGAATGCCGCGCCGGTCCGCGACCGCGACGACCAGCGCGAGGAGGATCATCGCCGTCGCGTTGATGGTCATGGAGAGGCTCACCCGATCGAGCGGGATCCCACGGAGCAGCCGCTCCATGTCGTCCAGGGTGGAAATCGCGACCCCCACTCGTCCGACCTCGCCTTGGGCGCGCGGGTGATCCGAGTCGTAGCCCATCTGCGTCGGGAGGTCGAACGCCACCGAGAGCCCGGTCTGGCCCTCCGAGAGCAGATAGTGATAGCGCTGATTCGACGCCTCCGCCGTGCCGAAGCCCGCGTACTGGCGCATGGTCCAAAGGCGCGAGCGGTACATTTCGGGATGGACGCCGCGGAGGTACGGAGGGATCCCGGGGAGCGCGCGCGCGAGATCGCCCAGGGCCATCGGGACTACGCTTCGCTCGGTTCGATCGCGATCAGGAGCTGGCCCGTCTCCACGGCCGCGCCCGGCGCGACCAAGATCTTCGCGACGCGGCCCTGGAGCGGCGCGACGAGCTCGTTCTGCATCTTCATCGCTTCCACGATCACGAGGGGCTGGCCGGCTTCGACCGTCGCGCCCGCCTCGACCAGCACGTCGACGATCAGGCCCGGCATCGGCGCGTGCAGCTCGCCGCGGGCGAGATCGGCGCCGGCGCGCCGGCGCGCGAGCTTCGGGGCGCGCGCGTCCCTCGGCCGATAAACGTACGAACGTCCTCGCAGCTCGACCACGATGTCGAGGCCCTCGCGCCGCGCGGAGGCCTCGATCGGGCGGTGGTCGATCCGCGCCCGGATCACCGGGCCGAACGATCCATCGACCCGGTGTTCCCGCCCGTCGATCGTGACGGTGAATCCTTCCTCGCGCGGCTCGACCTCCACGCGGTGCTCCCGCCCGTCGCGGGTCAAGAGCACGATCATCGCCTGCCCCCGGTCATTCCGGTGCGAAGCCCAGGAAGCGCCGCCCGCCACCGGCTCGGACCGCCGACCCCCGCCGTCATGGGCCGGCGCTCGGAGCGTCCGTCGCCCGGGATCGCCTCGGCCCCCTCGACGCGCGGCGCCTCGGC
>JBGPMG010000050.1:0-14070 GCA_041486815.1 Candidatus Eiseniibacteriota bacterium
CACGCTTGAATATTACGTGGTATGCGCGGACGACGATCCTGACTTCGTGAAGTCGCTCGAGCTATTTCTACCCGAACGGATTAACGACGCGGATTCAGATGCGCCTTTCTACAACTTCATTTTCTTCACCGATCCCAAGGAGGCGATCGAGGCGATTCACGAGATCCACGCCGGCAGCGGCGTCCTGGCCATGGTCATCAGCGACCAGCAAATGCCCCAGATGAAGGGGACTGCCTTTCTCGCGCAAGTCAGGAAGCAATGCCCGGATTGCGTCCGCGTTCTCCTTACGGGGCACGCGGGGCTCGATTCGGCGATCACGGCGATCAACGAGCACCTGCTCGACAAGTACATGACCAAGCCGATCGAGAACGACCACGAATTCACGGTCAGCGTCCAGCACCTCCTCCAGCGCTTCCAGATGCAGAGGACAATCGAGCACCAGCACCAGACCATTGGCGATCTCTATCGATTCGCCAACATGCTGAATTCGATCGAGGACCTCGAGCAGACGCTCGACCACGTCATCACGTTCGCGTCACGTGCGCTGCGCTGTCCCCATGCCGCGATCTTTCTCCAGGAGGGGGGCGAACTAGTCCTCTGCGCGTCGAACTGCGGCCCCGAGAATGGACTCCCGGCTCGCACACGGCTCGAAACGCACCAGGTCCAGGAGTTACGCTCCACGCGCGGGGCGATACGAGTCGATCGACGGGAGCAAATTTCCTGGCTCGATGGTCAGGGCGATCCCAGAGCATTCGGGCCCTTCGAGCCTCCCCTCATCCACGCCGTCCTGACCTCCGGCGAGACGGTGCTAGGCGTCATCGTTGCCGGCGGAAAGGCTCCAGGCGCGGCGGTCACCGACAAGGATGTGGAGATCCTCACGTTTATCGCGGATACGGCCTCCGTCGCGATTCAGAACCAGCTACAGCATCGCGCGCTGGCGGAGGCGTACACAGAGACCCAGAATCAGGCTGCAGCCCTGGCCACAGCGAACGAGCGGCTCCAGGTGCTCGATCGGCTGAAAAGTGACTTCTTAACGTTCGTCTGCCACGAACTCCGCACGCCGCTAACCGCCTTGGCCGCCATAGACCTATTGAAGCCTGGGGCCGCGGAGTCGCAGCAGGCGGAGGTAATTCAGCTCGTGCGCGTCGGCTACGGGAGGCTCGAGGAATTTGTCCAGCGCGGGCTGGAGTACGTCGATCGAATCGCGACAGGAAATACGGAGTCCTGGGAGGTGGTAGATTTCGCGCCGATCGTGCGGGAAGTTGTGGCCGCGACGTCGGCGCTTGGCGTAGCCGGCGTGGATTTGAAAGTCTCGTACCCGAAGGGCGCATGCATGGTGAAAGGGAACCGCGCCGACTTGGTCGACGTGGTCGGCATTCTGCTCGACAACGCGGTCCGGTTCTCGCCGCGCGAAAAGTGGATCCGCGCCACGCTCGAAGCCCGAGGGGAAAGACTGTTGTTCGAGGTAAGGGATCGGGGAAGCGGATTCCCGCCCGAGATGGCGGAGGAGATCTTCAGGCCATTCACGATCGCGGATTCGGAGCATCACGGAACTGGGTGCGCCCTGAGTTTGGCGAAAGCGGCCTCGATCATCAAGGATCATGGGGGAGAAATTCGGGCGAAGAGCGCCGGTCGCGAGCAAGGCGCGACCGTCACCCTGACGCTTCCGCTCGCCGGAGCACGGGCAGCGGGGGTGGATGGGGTGCCGTCACCGCACTCCCTCGGCCGACCCAATCGCGAGACGGTCGCCTGAACGACGCTCGGTCGGGGAGGACGTCACAGGCTGACGATGAGGATCCCGATCAGGATCAAGGCCACGCCCGCCCACTGGTGGATCGCGAGCCGCTCGCGCAGGAACTTCCACGCCAGGAGCACGGTGACAACACTGAACAGCGAGGCCAGCGCTGTCACAACCGTCGCGTAGGTCGAACCCGTGCCCCAGATGTAGGTAAGCCACGCCAACGTATCGGCCGCCGCGGCTCCCAACGCCAGAAGGACCACTCCAGGCCCAAGCGTGCTCCGCGGATCTGCCCCGCTCGGCCGCCGGGACAGGAAAATCAGGGCCGAGCTGCCTACGGCCATCGTCTTGAGCAGAATCAGGGGCAGTACATAGCCCAGCTTCGGCTGCACGAAGAAGTAGAAAAGCCAGAACATCGCCCCGAACGCGAGCGCGCTGGCGATCGCCTCGGGGATCCCCCGCCAGATCGCGCGCGGGCCCTGCGACGGCGAAGCGGAACGCGTCGCAAGCACGACGCCGATGACCAGAAGAGCCGCCCCGCCCAGTGCGAACGCCGGAGGGCGCTCGCCGATGGCCAATGAGAGGATCGCGGTGACAACGGCAAACGCTGAGGAGATCGGGGAGACGATCGAAAGGGTGCCGATTTCGAACGCCCGATAGACGAATACGAGGCCCAGGACGTGGCAAACGCCTGTGGCGATCAGGATCCCCCACAGGACCGGGGTCACGCCGGGGAGCGGAGTTTGCCCGAGAAGAAACATTACCCAGGCGGCGAGGCTGAGGAGCTGGATGGAGATCAGCGCTCGCGCGGTCCCAACCTTGCGCGTCAGCTGAGTGACAAAGAAATCACCCAACCCCCAGAAGATGGCCGCGGCGACACCGAACAGAACTCCCACGCTGGCCCCCCTGCTGCGTCTCGGATCGGCTGAAGGTCCCCGTGTTAGCGGTGCCTCCCCGTTCGGTCCAGACCAATCCAATCCGAATGATCGGCTGGGGGCCCGCGGATCTTGCTCCGTACTACGTGGGGTTCGCGGTCGGATCCAGGCGAGAACCGGGCTGGGAAGGCTAAAGAGGCCCCGCGAAACGGCCGATCCTCCTAGGAATGACCATCGATCAGCTTTTAGCCCTCCTTCGGGACCTCTCCTCGAGCGGCGCGGACTTCGATCGGCTCCTTGAGACCGCCGTTCAAGAGCTGAGCCGGATGGACCCTCGGTTCCATTGGACCGGCATCTACGAGCTTTTCTCGGACAACGTCCTTCGCCTCGGCCCCTACGTCGGCTCTCCCACGGATCACGTTTTCATCGGGGTCGGTAACGGCGTCTGCGGCACGGCGGTCGCGGAAAAGCGGAACATGAACATCCCCGACGTCCGCCAGATCTCGAACTACCTCGCATGCAGTGCCGAGACGCGGTCCGAGCTCGTCGTCCTCATCCGCTCGGGCGACCGCATCCACGCCCAGATCGACATCGACAGCCACCAGGTCGGTGCGTTCAACGACGACGCGGTCGCCATGGTGCAGCGCGTGGCGGACTGGCTGGCGAAAGCGTACGAGGCGCGCGGTAGCACGCGTCTCGAAGGATCATGACTTCGCCCACGTCCCCGCGACCGTCCGGCGGCGAGGGATCGCGGCTCCTGCTTGAAATCCTCGCTCGCGTGCTCGGCGCCGAAGGACTCGATGTCGCCATGACCGAGGGGGCGGGGCTTCTGGCGCGGGTCATCTCGAGCGAGCACGCGGCGGTCTTCCTGGCAGACGGGAAACAGCCACTTCGCGAATATTGGCATTCCGAATTTCCCGAAGCCCGCGAGCGCATCCGCGCGACGTTCAAGATCGCGGCGCTCGAGGCCGCGCGCAGTGGCGTCGCCATCACGCCCGCGCCGGTGGCCCTGGGAGATCGGCTGATCCAGCCGCGTGCCTTCCCGCTCCTAGCGAACGGATGTTTGCTGGGAGCCGTCTGCTTCTCGGAGCCCGGGGAAACGGCCGGATCGAGCGAGGAGCGCGAGCATCTCATCCCCTTGATCGCCGGGATCCTCGCGCACAAAGCGGCCCTCCACGAGGAAATCGCGCGATACCGCGCGCAGCACGATCGCGACCAGCGCTGGTTCAAGACGCTCGACAACCATCTTCGAGTCCTCGACCGGGAGCGCCAGAAGTTCGCGGCCTTCGTGAATCAGACCGATACCTTCGTCTACGTCACGGACGGGTCGAAGACGATCCGATGGAACAACCGGGCGATGAGCGATCTCTACCCGTCCGAAACCGCGGAGGCCAGCTGGGTCGGAAAGACGTGCCGCGACGTTTGCTCGAGGCTCCGCGAGGAGTGCGAGGACTGCCCGGTATCCGCCGCCCTGGAGCACGCGCAGGTCAATCACCACGAGCTCCGCGCGGAAGTGGGCGGTGCCGGGGGACTGCTCTATCTCACGGCGCTTCCCATTCTCGGCCCCAGCGGCCGCGCTGACGAGATCATGGTGATGATTCAGGATCTGACCGGCTTGGAGGGGCTCCGCAAGTCGGAGGAGCGCCTGAGGACCGTGATCGCGGGGGCCCCGATCGTTCTTTTCGCGGCCGACTCGGAGGGAATCATCACGTTCTCCGACGGGCGGGGCCTCGCGGCGCTCGGAAGGCATTCCGGCGAGTCGGTCGGCCAATCGGTCTACTCGATCTACGCGGACTATCCCGAAGTGTGCGAAAACATCCGCCGCGCGCTCCGGGGCGAGGAGTTCACGGCCGAGATCGGGATCGGAGACGCGGCGTTCGAGGCGCGCTACGCGCCGATCCGCGACGGCCGCGGCGGGATCCAGGGCGTGATCGGCGTCGCGACCGACATCTCGGATCGCCGGCGCGCGGAGATGGCGCTCCGAGAGAGCGAGGCCGCGCTCCGCCTAAGCGAAGAGCAGCTGTGGCACGCGCAGAAGATGGAGGCGATCGGTGTGCTCGCCGGGGGCGTCGCGCACGACTTCAACAATCTCTTGACCGTCATCATGACCCAGGCAGGGCAGCTCGTGAAGGGTCTGCCCCCCGGATCGCCCGCGGCGCGGATGGGAGAGGAAATTCAGGCCGCGAGCACGAGAGGCGCGCTCCTGACCCGGCAGCTCCTCACGTTCAGCCGGAAGGAGGTCGTCGCGCCCCAGGTCGTCGATCTGAACGAGGTGGTCAGCGCGCTGGATGGGATGCTTCGGGGCCTCATCCGCGAGGAAATCCAGCTCACTTTCGTTCCGGCTCCGGACAGGGCGCTCGTCCGGGCCGACCGCGGGCAAATCGAGCAGGTCATCATGAACCTCGTCGCCAACTCAAACGACGCGATGCCGACCGGTGGAAGGCTCCGCATCGAGCTATCACGTGTCGCGATTGACGGACCGATGGCGCGCGAGCTGGACATCGCGGGGCCTGGGGTCTATTGCGCCCTCGCCGTGGAGGACACCGGCCGCGGGATGGACTCGGAGGTTCAGGGGCGAATCTTCGAGCCGTTCTTTACGACGAAGGAGCGTGGGAAGGGAACCGGACTCGGCCTCTCGACCGCCTACGGAATCGTGAAACAGGGCGGCGGTTCGATCGCGGTCTCGAGCGAGCCGGGGAAGGGAGCGAAGTTCACCGCCTACATCCCGAGCCTCGAGGATAGGGCGGCACCCTCCGCAGGGATCGAGCGTCGCAGCGAACCGCGAGGAGGAGCCGAGACGATCCTCTTGGTTGAAGACGAGGTCGGCGTGCGCGCGATCGCTCGCGAGGTTCTAGAGATGAACGGGTATCAAGTGCTCGAGGCGGAGAATGGCACACAAGGATTAGAGGTGGCGAAGGCTCATTCGGGGCCGATCCACCTGCTGCTTTCGGACATCGTAATGCCCGGGATGAACGGACGGGACTTGGCTGAGCGTCTCAGCGAGCAGCGGCCTGGATTGCGGATCCTCTTCATTTCCGGCTTCACCGACGACTCCATGGTGCGCCACGGCGTCCGCCACGCCAAAGTCGCGTTCTTGCAGAAGCCGTTCACGCTTGAAACCCTCGGCCAGAAAGTCCGCGAGGTCCTAGACTCGCCTGGACTTGGCGCCGCGGCCGCTCTGGGAGGCGCCTGAGAGGCCCCTCCCGGCGCCCGCAAGTCGTTGAAAACGCTGGTGGTTTCTGCTAATATCGAAGTGTGCTAGCCGCAAACCCGCGCCCCGCCCATTACACTCCCGCCGTCCACTGGATCCTGCGCATCGCGGCCGCAATGTGCTTCATCGGCCATGGGGCATTTGGGATCATCACCAAGCCCGGCTGGGTGGCCTTCTTCCAGGCGCTCGGCTTCAGCGAGCCGATGGCTTACCGGCTGATGCCGATCGTCGGAACCAACGACATCATGATAGGGGCATTTGTCCTTTTGAGCCCCTGTCGCATCGTCCTGGCCTGGATGACCGTATGGGCCGCCTTCACTTCGTTTCTCCGTCCCGCGGCGGGGCAAGGCTACTGGGAAGTGGTCGAGCGGGCGGGGAACTATGGGGTCCCACTGGCGTTTCTGGTGATGAGTGGTTGGGCCCGTTCCTGGCGCGAGTGGTTCGAGCCGATCGTTCCGCGCCCTGCGGTAGAGCCAGATTCGGCGCGGATGGTGCGGGTCGCGGTGGTCCTACGAATCACGACGGCCCTCCTTCTCATCGGCCACGCGGGCTATGGAGCCTTCGTGCACAAGCAAATGCTCGCCACCCAATACGCCGCGGTCGGGCTCTCCGGGTTCCCCGGTGGAGTCGGAGCGCTTGTTCCCGGCATCGGCTGGTTCGAAATGCTCTTGGGAGTGGCCGTCCTCATTGCGCCGCTGCCGCCGTTGCTCCTCTTCATCTTCCTTTGGAAGGTTGGCACCGAATTGCTCTATCCGGTTTCCGGCGCTCCCTTCTGGGAGTTCATCGAGAGGGGAGGCAGCTACGGGGCGCCGCTCGCGCTCTTCTTGCTTACCAGGCGGCGCACAGTGTCCCATCCCGTTAGGGGCGAAATGAAGGTGGCGGCCAAAGAGGGCGTCGCGTGACGCGAACGCTTCGTTCCGTCCCCATCGCCACCTCGGCCTTCGCGCTCGCGCTTCTCGCGCTTTCCCTCGCCCCCGGTCACGCGGCCGCCGCGGAGCCGAGCGGGACCCCCGCGGTCAACGCGGCCATTCCTGAGTCGACCCAAGCGGTTCCGGACTCGTCCCAGGCGCCCTTGGGCGGCGCCGACTCGCTGCGCATGGCCCCGAAGGAGTTCCCGCACCCCGACTCGACGCTCGTGCCGCGCCTCCGCGAGGGGGGCTACGTGATCGTCTTCCGCCACTCGATTACCGATTGGGCCCAGCAAGACTTGGCAGGCGAGGACTTCGAGAACCGCTCCGCCCAACGCAACCTGAGCAAGGCGGGCGAGACGCAGGCCGCCCGGATCGGGAAGGCGATCACCGCGCTCCAAATCCCGATCGGCACGGTGCTCGCCAGCCCGATGTGGCGTTGCCGCGACACGGCCCAGCTCGCGTTCGGGCACCACCAGCCCGCCCCCGAGCTCTTCCGCCGCGGTCCCGAGTACCGTGCGATCCGAATCGTGCTTCTGAGCACGGAGCCGGAAGAGGCGAAGAACACGGTGCTCGTGACGCACCAGGATCTCCTGATTCCGATCGTGGGAGGTCTCCGGCGCGACCAGCTTAAGGAAGGGGATGCGCTCGTCGTGAAGCCCCTCGGTGAGGGACGGTTTGAAGTTGTCGCGCAGGTGACGCCGGAGGATTGGGAGCGCTTGGCCGCGGCCGACGTCCCGGTTACGGTGGCGAAGGACGGCAAGGCAGCGAAGTCCCCTAAGTCCAAGAAGACCGCGAAGAAATAATCCCGGCCGCCGGTGCGCGGCCAATTCAGCGTCCTACGGCAGTGCGAACCAGACCCGCCGGTGCCACGGGCTCATCTCGTGCCCGATCAGGAGAAATTCGACGCTCGGCTCGGTTCCGAAGAAGAGCTTCGGATCGCGGACGTCCGCCGGAAGATCGAACACGAAGCAGGTCGTGTACGACTCACCCGGCCGAAGCGGCTGCGTGATCGGGGTGGAGACGCGGCCCATCGCCGCGAGCGCGGCCGCGCCCACGATCGAGGGCTCGTACCGGCGCCCCCGCGCGTCCTGGACGTAGACGACGCGCGGATTCGGGCAGAGCGTCGCGTCCTTCGGCCGCCTCGGGGAGATCGTCGACTCATCGAACCACGTGCGAATCGTGACGACGTGGAATCGACCCGCGGCGCGGGCCAGATGGGACGGCGTGCCCAGCTCGGTCGCGACCTCGACCCCCACCAGCGAGTAGGCGAGGTGGCAGTCGATCTCGCAGAAATACTTCTTCTCGCCTGGGAGGAGCACCCGTTCCCGGCTGAACGCTGACGCCGTGAGCAGGGCGCCTCCGTAGAGGACGAGGAGCCCGGCGACCCCTCCGAGCACGGCGAGAATCAATCGCCGCTTTCGCGCGATGGCGGCGTAGAGGAACACGACCGCGGCCACCGCAAGCAGGAACACGGTTCCCAGGAAGGCCAGCACCACGAACGGGGCCAGCGGCGGCACGAATTCCATCAGGGGCCTCTCCGCGCCCATCGGACGAGCGCATCCAGGTGCGCCAGGTAGCGTTCCAGCGCTTCCCGCCCCGACCGTGTGAGGCGGAACTCCGTCCGAGGGACCCTTTCTTCGAATCGTTTGACGCACGAGATATAGCCCGCTTCCTCGAGCTTCCGGGCGTGGACCGAGAGGTTGCCGTCCGTGGTCTCGAGCAGCCGCTTCAGCTCTGCGAAGCTGAGCGGTTCGTTCGCGGCGAGCGCGCTCACGATTCCGAGCCGGATACGTTCGTGAATCAGGCGGTCGAGATCGGGGAGGCGCGTGGGCGCGCGTTTCGCCGCGGGAATTCGCGTTTTTTCGCTGGACGGTTGGGCCGGTCGGGCGCCGCGAGAGCGATCAGCCACCGTGCCTCCGCGCGATCGCGATTCCGAATCCGATCTGAAGCGCCCCAAAGCCGATGATCAAGAGGGTGTTTCCCCACGCGGCGGGGGCCGCGAGCCCGGCAACCCCGAGGAGCATGAGGCAGATGCCGAGGACCGGGACGATCCGCACCGACGATGCGCCCCCTGTCGCGACCGCGGTGCCGTAGAGAAGGAGCCACACCCCGGGCAGGAGGTCGTAGCGGCCGATTCTCGCGAGGGTCGCGGTGAGAACCGCGCCGGCTGCGAGCGGGGCGGCGAGGGTGAGCAGAAACCGAAGGGCCGGCCCGCGGATCAGGGGCGTCTCGATCTTGAGCGACTTCCACGCGATGCCCAAGCAGCCGAAGATGAACGCGACGGCCGCACTGGCCAGCCAGACCCGCATCCACGCATGGGGGTTCGGGGCCCGGCTCGCGATCCAACCGCCGACGAATGCCACGACGCCCATTGCGACGCCGCCCCAGCCCGGAACAGCGGTGAACGATCCCGCGCGCTCCATCGTGCCGCGGATGTAGCGGATGCTCTTGAGAGCGGTCTCTTCGAGGTCTTCGGGATCGTGCCGGGTCGGACGCGGAAGCATGTCCGTAGTATCAGCCAGGGCTGGATTATTGTCAAGTACTTTGTGATAGAAAGTGTGCCGGGGCAAGGCCGGGAGCATAGACTTGGGATCGAAACCGGCATGGTTGAGGAGGCGTTCGATGCGGGCCCGGCCATTTGTGAGACTTGCGGTGATTTCGGCTTTCGTCGCGGCGTCGATCCTCTCCGGCTGCGGGCAGAAGGGAGTCCCGATCAAGCCCCCGCCGGGAGGGGGTGGGCCACCCAGTTATCCCGTCCTCAGCTCCCCTCAGAACGTGCTTTCCGCGCTCGGGATTGCCTACACCAGTAGTGACAGTATGGAGACCAAGGCGGTGTACGACTCGACCTACGAGGGGACGTCAGAGGACTTGAGTGATCCCGCTTCGCCGCCGCCATTATCGTTCCATTACTTCGACGAGGTGCGTCACGTCGCCGTATTGGCCCGAAACCAGGCGATCACCTCCATCCACTTCCAAATTGGCTCCCCAACGACTTGGACTCGGCTTGAGTCCGACGATGCATCGCATCCCGAATGGGCGGTGATCTCAATTTATGGCTACCGTATTAGTGTCGTTGAGGGAGCCACCGAGTACCGTGCGGAAGGCACGAATCCCTTCATCTTCAAATTCAAACCCTCGACGCCGGAATCGTCTTCTCCGACGGACACACTTTGGAAGATCATCCGCTGGACGGAGGTCCGGAGCTACTGAGCGCTGCGCCCGCGGCTGCGCCCGGGCGTGTATAGTCAAAGCTCCATGCTCGGCTTGATCGCCCGGTACGCCAACTGGCTCCATACGCGCTGGCCCGCGGGGACCGTGGAGCCCCTGCCGGAAGTCCGCGCGGACGGAAGCACCAGCGTCCCTGGGGTCTTCGTCGCCGGCGATCTCACCGGAATCCCGCTCCTCAAGTTCTCGCTCGACACCGGCGCGCGCGCCGCAAGAACGATCGCGCGGGAGCTCTCGGACGGCCCCGGCCGCCCGGCCAATTCAGATCCCGCCCTCCACGATCTCATCATCATCGGCGCCGGCGTCTCCGGCATGGCCGCCGCGGCCGAAGCCAAGCGGCTAGGCCTCTCGTTTGTGATCCTCGAAGGAGCCGAGCCGTTCTCCACGATCTTGAACTTCCCGAAAGGGAAGCCGATCTACACCTATCCGAAGGCGATGATCCCCGCCGGGGAGCTTCAAGTTTCGGCCGAGGTGAAGGAGGCGCTCGTCGACGAGCTCCGCCGCCAAGCAGAGGCCGCCGGGATTCGCCCGCTCGCGGCTCGGGCGGCTCGGATCGAGAGGACGGGCGGCGCGCTGATCGTCCATCTGGCGGAGGGGAATCCGCTCCGAGCAAGGCGCGTCCTCGTCGCGATCGGCCAGAGCGGCGATTTCCGGAAGCTTGGCGTCCCCGGGGAGGAGCGGGACAAAGTCTACAACCGCCTCCACGATCCGAAGGACTTCTCGGGCAAACGCGCGCTGGTAGTTGGGGGTGGCGACACCGCGATCGAGACCGCGATCGTGCTCGCGCAGGCGGGAGCGCACGTCACGCTCTCGTACCGGAGGGCACAGCTGTCCCGGCCCAAGCCCGAGAACGTCGAGAAGCTCGAGATGCTCCGCCGCGATCCGATGGCGAACGTGATGGTGGAGCATCCAACCTCGGAACGGATCACCACAGCCTCCGGACCGTTCGCAACGGGCCCGCACCAAGCCGGGAGCGTCGCGCTGCGCCTGGAGACCCAAGTCCGCGAGATCGGCGAGCGCGACGTCAGCATCGCGGGGCCCAGCGGCGCCATCGAGACGATTCCCAACGACGTCGTCTTCGTCATGATCGGCCGCGAGGCGCCGCTCGACTTCTTCCGCCGCTCAGGGATGCGGATCTTAGGCGAGATGCGCCCGGGCCGCTGGGCCGCCATGGGCCTCTTCATTCTCTTCTGCGCCTGGCTCTATAACTGGAAGTCGGGCGGCTCCATGTCCAATTTCTTCGCCGCCCGCCACTGGTTCCCGTTCAACCTGCCCGATCTTCTCCGCGCGGCGGGGGGAGGAATCGCCGCGGCGGCGGCGGATCCAGGGACGCTTCTCGGGACGCTCGCGATCAGCGCCGCCGGGCCGGCATTCTGGTACACGATCGCCTACTCCCTTGTCGTCGTGATCTTCGGCATCCGGCGAATCCGCCGCCGGAAGACGCCGTACGTCACCCTGCAGACCGTGACCCTCATGGCGGTGCAGGTCGTTCCCCTTTTCCTTCTGCCCGAAGTGATCCTCCCGCTCCTCGGCTACCACAACCTGCTCCCGCGCGGACTCCTGGACGCGCTCTTTCCGGTGGTCACGTATGGACACGGCCGGGAGTATTGGCGCGCGTACGGTCTGATCCTCGCGTGGCCGCTGAACGTCTACAACATCTTCACCCACGAGCCGCTCTGGTGGTGGATCGCGATCGGGTTCCTTCAGACCTGCGTCCTGATTCCGCTCGGGATCTACTTCTTCGGGAAGGGCGTCTACTGCGGTTGGATCTGCTCCTGCGGCGCGCTCGCGGAGACGCTCGGCGACACGCACCGGCAGAAGATGCCGCACGGGCCCGGATGGAACCGGTTCAACATGGCGGGGCAGGCCGTGCTCGCCGTCGCGGTCGCTCTTCTCGTGATCCGGATTGTCGGCTGGGTTCTCCCCGATGGGAACTGGGCCGACCGGATCTTCGACCCCGTCCTCAAGACGCACTACAAGTGGGTCGTCGACGTCTTCCTCGCGGGCGTCATCGGCTACGGCGTCTACTTCTGGTACTCCGGACGGTTCTGGTGCCGCTTCCTCTGCCCGCTCGCCGCGCTTATGCACATCTACGCCCGATTCAGCCGTTTCGCGATCCTCTCCGAGAAGAAGAAGTGCATCTCGTGCAACGTCTGCACCTCGGTCTGCCACCAGGGGATCGACGTCATGAGCTTCGCGAACAAGGGCGTGCCGATGACCGATCCCGAGTGCGTCCGCTGCTCGGCCTGCGTTCAAAGCTGCCCGACCGGGGTTCTCGCGTTCGGCCAGATCGATCGAACGGGGCGGACGATCCGGCTCGACCTTCTCCCCGCTTCGCCCGTACGGATGCGGGAGGGAAGCGCCCCCTGAGCGTCACACCGGCCGGGATCTCGCTCGAAGATACGATGCGCTTTCTGGCGCGAGCCCTACCGCCCGCGCCACTCCGCGTCTTGGAGGCTGGCGCCGGAGACGGCGTGCTCGCCTTGGCGCTCGCGGCTCGCGGATACGACGTGACCGCGCTGGACGAATCGGGCGGTCCACCGGGTGTCGCGGGCGCCGAGCGGATTCGTTGGATCGAGGCGGACTTCCTCTACTACGACGAGAAAGAGCCGTACGACGCGGTGCTCTTCACGCGCTCGCTCCACCATATGACGCCCATCGAAGGCGCCCTCGATCGGGCGAGCGCGCTGCTCAAGCCCTCAGGCGTTCTGATCGCAGAGGAGTTCGCGTACGACCGCGTCAATCTCCCGACCGCGCGCTGGTACTACGATCTGGAGTCGGTTCTCGAAGCCGCGGGCCTCCTTCCGCCGGCAGGCGAGGAGCCCATGGAAGGAAATCCCCTCGGACGATGGCGGAAGGAGCACGCGCACGACCCGCCCCTACATACGGGACACGCGGTGCTGGCCGCGGCACGGGAACGGTTCGAGCTCGATTCCGTGGAGGAGGCACCGTACTTGTATCGGGGCTTTTGCGAGCGTCTCGTGGAAGGGGAGTCGAGCGTTCGCGTGGCCCGGAGGATTTTCGAGCTGGAAAGCCGGCTTGTGCGGGAGCGGGATCTGACAGCGGCGGGGCTCAGGATCGTCGGGAAGAGGGGAATGTAGCCCAGTCCGGAAGCGGGGAGGCTAGACCAGTCCGGAAGCGGGGAGGCCGGCCGCGGCGTGAAGCTAGCCGAGCTTGAGGTTGCCCTCGAGGACCGTCACCGCGACGCCGCCGACCCGCACGCCGGTGATTCGATCCGGCGTCCCCGTCACTTCAAGCTCCGGGCGCCCCGGTTTTCCCATCGCGTCGCCCTGCTCCGCGCGCCCGCGGACCGTGCCGCCGCCCCCGGGAAGGGTCAACACCCCCTGGCGTACAAGGTATTCGGCGAGCGGCCCGCTGGCCGAGCCGGTGACGGGGTCTTCACGGACGCCGAACGACGGGGCAAAGTAGCGGCCATGGGCCGCGCTGCCCGGTTCGATCACGTCCCTGGTGAACACATAGAAGCCCCGAATGGCGTGCCGTTCTCCCTCCGCCGTGAGGGCGTCCCACTGCGGGGCAAGGCTCCAGAGGTCCGAGCGGCGCTTGACGGGGACATAGAGGTGCCGCCCGGCGCGCTCGACCGGAAGCTCCTGATCGCGCATTCCAAGGTTTCCGCCTAGGAGACCGAAGAGGGTCGCTCCCGCGATCGGGCTCGCCTCGAAGTCGTGGCGGGGCGTGGCCATCCAAACGCGGCATCCTCCGCTGGCCTCGCTCTCAAGATCGATCTCGAGCCTCCCCGCGGGGCAGTCGAGCGTGTGCCGCCCCGGCACGGCGAGCGCGCCCGTCTCGGCGAGCCAGTGGAACGACGCGACCGTGGCGTGTCCGCAGAATGGGATCTCGTCCGCGGGCGTGAAGTAGCGGAGCCGCACGGCGGCGCCTTCCGGCGGCGGAAGCACGAAGGCCGTCTCCGCGGCGGCGATCGCCGCGGCGGCCCGCTGCATCGCCTTGTCCTCGAGAGATGCCGCGTCGGGAATGATCCCGGCCCGGTTTCCCGCGCCCGGCGCGCGCGTGAAGGCGTCGACGATTATCGCGCGCACGACTCACCTGCACGACGCGCGATTTCGACCAGCGCGTCGACGTCGGCCTCGGTCG
>JBGPMG010000051.1:0-14027 GCA_041486815.1 Candidatus Eiseniibacteriota bacterium
AGACGAGGGCCACGATCCATGGAGCGACGCGACGCGGCATGATGTCGATTTTGCCTTTCCCTGCGAGGTGCCGTTCTGACGCTAAACTTTCGGCGAACAATCAACTTGAGAGAGGGCGTGCTTCGGGGGGACGATCCTAGGGGAACATCGCAGTGCATACCGCCGACCAGGAGGACGCGTCTAGCAGGAACACGAGGGCCCCGGCGGCTCTCGCCTCCGGGGCCTCGTTACATATCTCACCGCTCGCCCGCGCCAACCGCGCCCGGGTGATCCCCGTCGTTCTACCGCACGCTGGCGTCCGGCCGATCGACGTAGAGGTCCACGTCGTCGATTTCATCCAACCTCAAGAGGTCCTCGCGCAACGGCGCGGCGCCCTTTGCGAGCGTCGCGAGGGCGAGATCCTCGACGGGAGGCAGATCTTCCAGGAAGACGAAGGCCGCGCCGGCTACGAAGCGCGGGAGCACCTCGCGGGCGTACTGCCCCGAGGATTTCGTCGTGCGCCTCGCCTCGAGCACTTGGACCAGCGTCGTGGCGTCGCCGCATACGGACTTCCAGCGCGACTCCACGTCCCGGGCGCGATTTGGATTCTCCGCCCGGACGGTCTCCGACACGAGGGAGTAGGATGAGGGGTCGCCCTCGGGCTGATAGGAAGTCCAGACCACGCGGGCCGATGTCGACCGGTCGATGTGCCGGCGGGCAAGGGTGGCACCGCCCTTGATCGCGATCACTTCGTAATCCACGCCGACCGTCACGTCGCGAACGCGAGCGACTACTTCGATGGGCACATCCACCCACTGCGCCGACTCGCGCCCGGTCGCGTCCTTCAATACGACGCGCCTGCAGACCGTGTCCTTGAACAGGTTGAGCCGCGTCGAGGACTTCACGGCGCCGACGGTACCCCAAACAACGCGGTTGGCTCCCATCTCGCGACCGAGGCGAATCGCCTCCTCGCGCGAGACGTCCTCGAGCTGCGAAAGCGTCATGGTGCGCTCGATCGCGTCCCCACCCAGCACGCGAGTGAACCGCGCGGTTGGAGGCGCGAGTTCCTGGACCAGATCTTCCCGCCACGCCTGCGCCACCTGAACACCAAACGAGGGCTCAGCGGAACGCGCGCGGAACGGTACGACGGCCACGTTCGTGATCGCCTGGCCCAGGGCTCTGTCGGCGCGCTTCGCGACGTCGCGATAATCGCTGACGAAGCGTTCCGCATCCGTGAACTCCGCGTAGGCCTTCTTCGGTCGGGCCGAATCGAAGGCTTCCCGCCCGCGCTGGAAATGAACGCGCGCGGCCATGTTTCGCAAAGCCATGTCTTCAGCCGACCATCCGACTCCGACCGGGATGGTCGCGTAGCGCGCTGCGTTCTCCCGGAACTCGGCCAGCTCGAGCGCCTGTTCGGCCGCCTTCATGCTGTCCGTTTCGGCGAGCGCGTGCATGCGACGCTGCCACTCCTCGGCGATCGAAGCGCCGGCCGCCGTGGCCGCCGCCCGGGCGCGGGGATTGCCGGGCTCCTTGTCGAGCGCGCGGGTGGCAAGCTGCCAGGCGCGCCATGCGTCGCCGCCGGCGAGCTTCTCTTCGCTCTTCTGTGTGAGCTTGGACGGACCGGAACAACTGTTGATCAGAAGCGGAATCGCCAGCAGGTACGGAGCGAGTCTACGGAGCATCTGGATGGCCCCCCTTTCGTCCAAGCAATATCGGCAGGGGGCGGCTGGAACATGAATGTTCCGAGGGGATGGCTGGGAGGGTGTGGGGGGAGTTAGGGAGGAGAAACGATTCCCTTAGTCCCAAGGCTCGAACAACTCAACTACATTCCCTACACCATCTTCCGCGAGAATCTGGGAGCCTCCGGGTCCTGATAATAGGGCGTTTCGAAACACGACCCCGGCCGCTTGGAGCTCCGCGACCCGAGCCTCGAGGTCTTCCACGGTCACCACAACCCGGTTCCAGCCACCGGGCGTGGGTTGCCTACCGTCCGGCATGGGCTTGGCCGCCGAGGACTGGGGTCCGCTGAGCCACACGGAAACACCGTCCCGCTCGACCTCCGCGAAAGCCGGGCCCCACTGTTTGACCAGTTTGAATCCGAGGAGATCGACGTAAAAGGCCTTGGCCCGTTCCACATCGGTCACGAGATACCGGTACGCGATCACTTGACTAAAACGTCGCTGAGACGAGCCTCAACGCCATTCCCCGGCCGGGCTCAGGCTCCGGCATCGCCGCGTGGAGACTTGGGACTCCATCTCGAAGCTCGAGCAGCGCGGTCGTCTTCGGCCGAGTTGCGACATGGTAAATGCCGTAGCCGAAGCCGATGAACGTGCCGCTCACGAAGCCCCACTTGACGATGTCCCCGTCGTTGTTCCCGTTGGACACGAGAGCGATCGCACCGCCCAGCGCGAGCCCGCCGAGCGCGCCGAAGATGGTGGATTTGGCCACCTCGGACACCGGATTCTCGGAGCCCTGTCGCTCAATGACAGGGGCCGCGGCCGCTTCTCGCGCGGCGCCAAGAGCGATCAGGATGGCTCCAACGATTGCCAGGAAGAGTGATCTCATCGCGTCTCCTCTCTAAAGGCTTGGCCCCGCCCTCTTCGGCGCCTTCTTGTCTTGCACCGGTTGGTACTTCACACCCAGGCGATCGAAGAGAAAGAGCAGCGCGTCCGCGCTCTGCTGGTCCCGTTCGGAGAGGGCGGTCCCGATGTGGCCGGAGTCGTAGCTGACACGCATCAGGACCTTGCTGGGTGTGCCGGTGGCCTGAAGCCGGGCGACCATCTTGTATGTCTCCCACGCGGGGACGCGGGGGTCGTTCACGCCCGTGAGCGCCAGGACGGAAGGATAGGTCCTGCCGTTCTTGATGTGGTGATAGGGAGAGTAGGCGGCCATGCCGCGGAATTGCACCGAGTCCTTCACGGTCCCGAACTCGGTCGTGTTGAATTCGCCGTTCGGCGCCAGCTCGGTGCGAAGAACGTCCCCGTAACCCACACGCGCGATCGCGGCCTGCATCACGTCCGGGTGGTGGACGAGGGTCCCGTAAACGAGCAACCCTCCGGCGCTCGCGCCTTCGATCGCGAGCCGCTCCTTCTTCGTATATCCCTCGCGGACGAGATAGCGGGCGCACGCAGCGAAATCGTCCATCGAGACCTTCTTGGTTCCAAGCCTGGCGGCGTGGTGCCACTCCTCGCCGAACTCTCCCCCACCCCGGATGCTTGCGTCCGCGTAGATGCCGCCCTGCTCCAGCCAAGCCTTGAGGCTGGGATCAAAGTAGGGCTGCTCGCTGATTCCATAGCTTCCGTAGCCATAAAGAAGCATCGGGGCCTGGCCGTCCA
The DNA here is from genome assembly GCA_041486815.1 of Candidatus Eiseniibacteriota bacterium. GTDB lineage: Bacteria > Eisenbacteria > RBG-16-71-46 > SZUA-252 > SZUA-252 > WS-9. The sequence goes on from JBGPMG010000051.1 coordinate 3,315, forward strand.
ACTTGCTCCCCTTCTTCATGATGAGGTTGATCGGGAGCTTTGTGCCGTCGTCGGCGGGGGCGAACACGCGGCGAACCTCACAGTCGCTGAAATCCGCTGGGCTGGACTGCGCGAGCACGGTCGGCTTCAGCTCCGTCTCGCCGGCGCCGATCCGATAGTACGCGGGCGGGCGGGTATAGCTCTGGCTCCGGACGAGAACGTCGTCGCCCGAGGTGCGCACCGCCTGTCCGGTCAAGGAGATCTCTGACAAAGAGGCGACGCCGAGGGCCTTGCCCGTCAGATCGTACACGCGGATTCGCGTCGGCCCTCCGACCATCTCTGTGACGTAGAGCCTGGATGCCGTCGCCGTGTACCCCTCGATCGCGTTCTCCGTTTCCGGGACCACCACCTGGGCAGCGCTGAGAGCGGGCGTCGAGAGCGGCACGCGAAGGATTTTCCTTCGAGGAGCGTCCGCTCGAGACAACAGATAGAGCGCCCCATCCATCCCAAATTTCCCGTCCACGACGTTGTCTTCGAATTTCGTGACTTGGGTCCAGGTTCCCCCGGGCGGGAGGAGCCAGTAGGCGTGCTCGCCACCGTCGCCGTTGAACACGTCCGCGAGGATCGATCGGCCGTCCGGGCTCGTCGATAACTCGATCTCGGCGATCTTGGGGAATTCCCGTCCGAGCACGTATGGGTCGGAGCTCACCGGCGTGCCCAATTTGTGGAAGTAGATTTGAAGATAGAATGGCAAGTCTTCGGCTGGGCGCTCCCCTTCGCGCGGATACCGTGTGTAATAGACTCCGCTCGCGTCGGCGTTCCACGTCGAGCTCCCGCCCCCGGTACCGCCGTTCACTCGCGGAATCACGTCGTCGAGCCGCCGCCCCGCGGCGGTCTCGTAGAAGTACAGGGAGCCATCTTCGGTGCCGTTCTTGGAAAGTGAAACGGCAACATACTTGCCATCCAACGACGGCGCGTAGAAATCAATCGTGGTCCCGCCTGTCGGGTCGATCGTGTTTGGATCGACGATCGGCCGTTCGGTGGTGAGGTCCATCACCGACGTAAGCAGCACGAGCGTCGGCTGCTGCTTGGGTGGCTGGTCCTTAAGAAAGAAATAGGTGCTGCCTCGATAGCTGCCCCCGTAATAGTCGGGGGACTCGGAATGCGTCAGCGCGACAACGCGATCGAGGATCGCCTTCCGCTCGGGGTGGCGATCGAGCCACGTGCGCGTGTACGCGTTCTGCCCCTTGGCCCACTTCGTGACCTGTGGGTCATTGGACTTTTCCATGTATTGGTAGTCTTCCGTGACCTTCTCGCCCCAGTAGGTGTTAGTCGTTGTGCGCTTCGGAGCCCTGGGTTGGGACGGGCTGGTTGACTTCGCCGTGCCGGCGGGCTTCGTCGCCCCAGCGAAAGCGGTGATGTGGAGCAGGAGGATCAGAGACGTCGAAAGTACGGGAACCGTGATCTTGCGGGGCACAGTAGCTCTCCTATTCTGTGGCAAATGCGAGATTCGCCGGAATGGCTGGTTCACTTCTCAGACGTTGGGGACGGGATGTCGCGACTCAGCGAGAGGTCCCACGCTTCGAACGATCTCCTGGAACCGCGGGTGATCCCGGAGCTCGTCGAAGAGCGGCTCGACGGTGAGCCAGGCGAGCCACGGCGAACGCTCAGCCCGCCCCTTCTCGAGCCATTCCAGCGTCTGGTCGTACTCCTTCAGGGCCAGGTGAACCTTCGCGATGAAATATGTATGGATGTATTGGCGCTTCGCGAGATTGCTCACCTCGGCCAGAAGGGCACGCGCATCCTCCGTCCTACCTGCCGCGGCATACGCACGGGCCAAGTTTGCCTTTCCCATGCCGCTCTCGGGCAGGAAGCTCACAATCCTCTCGCTCACACGAACCCCGTCCTCCGGCGACGAATTCTGCAAATGGGCGAGGCTCAAGTAGTAGAGCGCAGGAAGGAAATTATGATCCCACTCGAGCGCCATGCGCAATTGCGAGATCGCATCCTCGAAGCGCCGGGCCCGGTAGAGGATCCATCCAACGCAGGAGTTGATCACAGACGAAAGCGGATCGAGCTCCAGCGCGCGCATGGCCTCGGCGAACGCCTCATCAAGTCGTCCGACTGCCGATAGATGCTCCGCGTACCAATGATGTGCGGTAGCGTGGGCGGGGTTCAGTTCGATCGACCGACCGAAGCTCTCCTCGGCGGCCGGCGCGTCCCAATCGTAAAGCGAGTAGGCGAGCGCTAGGGGAGCGTGGGCTTCCGCAAGCGTGTCGTCCAGCTCGAGCGCTCTCCGGGCCGCCGCCTTCGCCTTCGGGAAGGTCTCTCTAGGAGGGATGTCGCTGTAGAAACCCGCGATGAGGTAGGAATCGGCCAGACCGACATAGGCGAGCGGGTAGGTCGGGTCCCGCTCGATGGCATCCTGGAAGCACGCGATCCCCTTTCGAAGCGATTCCGCATTTCGTCGGTTCCAGTACTGCCGGCCCTTTAGATATGCCTCGTAGGCCAGGGGATCGACTTTTCTCGTCTTGGTCAGCCGTTCCTCCTCCTGCGGCGTGATCTTGATTCGAATCTCCTTGGCGATCTCCATTGCGACTTCGCTTTGGAGTGCCAAAATGTCCCGCAAATCTCTCTCGTAACTCTTAGCCCAAAGATGTCGGTCCGGCGCTGCATCGATCAATTGCGCGGTGATCCGCACTCGATCGCCATAGCGAAGCACCGAGCCCTCCACGAGCGCGTCAACGCGAAGCTCCCTCGCGATCTCGGGCAACGGCCTCGAGACCCACTTGTACCGCATAACCGACGTGCGTGAAACCACACGCAGAGCTCGAATCTGCGCCAAGCCCGCGGTGAGCGCTTCCGTCATTCCGTCGACGAAGTACTCCTGACCGGCCTCGCCGGAAAGGTTGGCGAGCGGAAGAACGGCGATCGACTCAATCCGCCGCGCATGGGACCGCTCCGAACGGACGACGTCGGTAGCGGTCCCGGAAGGTGTACCGCAACGTTTGAGCTCGTCGACTAGTTCCGAAGCGCTCTGGTATCGACGCGACGGCTCGCGGTCCATGGCATTTAAGATGACCAACTCGAGGCTGCGGGAGATTTGAGGGTTCAACTGCCGAGGGGAGATCGGCGTGCTGTGCAGTATGGCTTCGACGAGGACCGCCACTTGCGTCTCCGGAAATGGGCGTTGCCCGGTGGCCATTTCGTAGAGGATGACCCCAGTCGAGTAGATATCGCAGCGCGCGTCGAGGTCGTTGCCGAGCAGTCCCTCCGGCGACATGTAGGGCAGCGTCCCTACGACGTTTCCTGTCTTTGTCAAATTCTCGGGCGTGGGCGGGGAGTTCCCCGCGGGACGCAGGAACTTCGCGAGACCGAAATCCAATACCTTGGCCTGGCCCCTGGGGGTCACGAGGACATTCGCGGGTTTGATGTCGCGATGAATGACGCCTTGCTCGTGCGCGGCGACCAATGCTTCCGCGATCTGCGTCCCCAACAGAGCGATCAGTCCCTCGTCGATCACGCCCAGCTGGATCTTCTCAGCGAGGGAGAGTCCGGGTACGTACTCCATCACTAGAAAATCTACTCTGTCCTGTGTGTCGAAGTCGTAAATCGCGGCGATGTTTGCGTGATTCAGCCTGGAGAGCGCCATCGCTTCGCGGCGAAATCGCCTGCGCGCGGCATCGTCTGCGATCGCGCCATCGGGAAGAACCTTGAGGGCGACGCAACGGTCGAGGTGATCGTCCATCGCCCGATAGACAACGCCCATTCCTCCAGATCCGACTTTTTCCAGTATGCGGTAGTGGGAAAGGCTCTTACCGATCATGCCTGCGCCTCGACTGGGCTCAGCGGAGGGTTCCATCGAGCCAACTCATCTTATCAGAGTCGGTTGCCCAGAGCCAGCCGGAGATGCCTCCGAAAGCCTCTCATGGAGACCCCAACGGTCGCCGCGCGACCGTTAACTGTTCGCGAGCTAGTGTATTGGATGGGTCCTCCCTAACCGCAGCCTCCAACGCCTCTATGGATTTTCCCGTTTGCCCGAGTCGCGAGTAGACGGCGCCGAGGCTGTAGTAGAGCACCGAAGCCTGGGCGGAATCCCACCCTTGCTGACGGAGAATCTCCAAGGCCCGGCCGATAGCCTCCGCGGCCTCCGGATAACGCCCCAGCTCAAAGTAGAGCACGCCGAAATTCTGGAACGTCGTTACGTTCGGCACGCGAGCGCTGATCCGCAAGAGACGCTCCGCCTCATCCCACCGCTTCTGCTCCAAGCGAACATCGGCGAGATTCGTATAGGCGCGGAAATCGTCGCAGCGCGTGAGGGCGTAAGTCCAAAGCGATTCCGAATCACGCCACACAGGCAAGGCCTGCATCGTTCGAGCGGTAAACCATCCGAGCGCAATCAAAGAGATAGCAGCCGCGGCCGCCACCCTCCAGCGGCGTGCCGGGAGGGGATTGCCTAGGGCCATGACGGCCGCGGCGAGGAGCCAACAGAATCCGATCGAAGGCAGGTACAGGTATCGATCGGCCATATAGGTGACCAGAGGAAAGGCGAGCGCCGGCAGAAGGGTGATAAGGATCCAACCGAAGCCCAGGTACAGAGCGCGGTTTCGGAAGCGAAGTGCGATCCATGCGCCTATTGGGAGAATCGCCAGGCCGGCAATGCACATAAGCGCCGTCGCGATGTCCTTGCGCAACGCGGGCACGTCGTAATCGGGGCTCCCGCGCAAGGTGCCCAGGAGAAGTCCGATGTAGCTCCACATGGCGTGGCCCTTGACCATCGCGTAACTAAGCGCGTCTTGAGCATAGGAAGCCTTCGCCTTGGTCTGAGCCAACGAATTCAACCACACCAGCCAGAGGCCGATGAGGGCATAGGGGATCTTGTTCGCGAGATCGACGATCCACGATCTCCGTGGCGTCCCCTTGTATCGGAGGCGATCCAGTAGCAGCAGGAACAACGGAAGCGTGACGATCGTGACTTTCGAAAGGAGCCCCAACGCGAAGGCGATGACCGACAGCACATATGGCCCGCGTCTGATCTCGGCCGTGTCGGTGGCGCGAAGGTAGAAGTACAGGGTCAGCAAAGCGAACGTCGTGGAAAGAAGATCTTTCCGAATTGAAATCCAGGCAACCGCCTCGACGTGCGATGGGTGCACGGCGAAGAAAAGTGCGGCCAGCAACGCGACGCCCGTGCTCCCGAACATTCGCCTGACCGCAAGCAGGACTAGCACGGCGTTCAGAGCGTGCAGCAGGATGGACTGGAGGTGATATCCGAACGGATTGAGGCTCCAGAGGCTGTAATCCACCATGTACGAGGCGAGGTGAAGCGGAAGAAAATTCGCGAAGTATGGCTTCGTGAAGATATGAACCAGGTTCACGCTCGACCACGAGCGGATCCAGGGATTGTTCAGGACGTACGTAATGTCGTCCCAGTTCAGGAATTGATACGAAAGCGCGGGAATGTAGGGCGCGATGGCCGCGGCGACGACCAGGAGAGGTATCGCCGCAGCCCATGAAACGCCGCGACGTCCCGGCCGCGACCGGCCCGTTGCTTGACGGTGTCCCCTATCGGGTTTGGAATTCAATGGCGCCTGCGCCTTCCCTATCGGTCGACCACGCGACGATGAAGGGCGCCATTCTCGCACACAGTCAGGAAAAATCTATGGGCCCCGGTAGCCTGGCCGCCGGGGCCCATGCCGCCCTCTCAAAGGGGGGCTACTGGATCGCTCTACCTCAGCAGGACCATCCGTCTCGCCCGGGTCAACCCGCTCGACTCGAGGCGGTACCAATAGACGCCGGATGGAACCGGCTTCCCCAGCGCGTCCTGACCGAGCCACCGAGCCTCATGTGGCCCGGCCGGCAACACCCCGTCGATGAGCGTGTCTCGGAGCCTGCCGGCCATGTCGTAGATCCGCAGCCGTACAGGGCCCACTCGGGGCACATGAAACTCGATCACCGTGGCGGGATTGAATGGATTCGGCCGATTTTGCGCCAGGTCGAAATATCGAGGCGACCCTTCACTCTCCGATACGTCGGTAATTGCTCCGATCACATGAATGATCGTCGACTTCGTGCCGGGCAAGAAGTTCGTCGCCGTGAACGTTACGACATAGTTCCCGGAGTCATTCGCCGTTGGAGTCCAGGTGAGCGTGCCCGACGTATGGGAGCCGTTCGCCGTGAATACGCCGTTGTGCCCGGGCGGCAGCGCCGAGAGATCCGCCGTCAGCGTGTTGATCGGATCAGCGTCTGGGTCGGAAGCCGTCACGTTGATCGTGACCAGCGATCCGTCCTGCGGAAGAACCATTCCGGGCGCCGTGACCACTGGGGGTTGATCGATCGGGGCCGCGAGGCCGTCGACGTCGAACCAATTCTTGCCAAACCGCTTCATATGGTCACGTTCGGGGTTGGCCTCGCATGCAGACCCGAAGGACGTTCTGCCAGTTTTGTTGATGTTGTGCTTGTCGATGATGTCGATCCGGGGGCTCCCGGTGGCGACCGTCGCCGTGAGGCTCGCGACCTTGTACAGGCCCGGCGGTTGCGACGCGGTCGCCCCCCATCCGTTGTGATAATAGACGGTGCCGGTGCTGTCGCGTCCGTCGCGGGCGAGGTTCTGGGTGAAGATGCCAATCAGATTCGACATCGGCCCCCATGTGATCGTACCGCCGACGGAGTGGAGTACGAATTCGTAGTGGCTCATGTCGAGCGCGCCGGTTCCGACTTCGCAGGTGCCGGGCGAGCCGTCCCGATTCGAGTCTGTATCCAGCCAGACGTCGATCGTGGTCGGCGTGCTCTTGTTCATTCTGTCGGCCGAGTCGTGAATGCCGTTGCCGTTCGAATCCAGGTACATGTATTGCGCCGACGCGGGCAGCGTCAGGGCTGCCAATCCCACAACGGCCAGGGCAAGGCCGACGGCCCTATGGATTGTTCGGCGTATCACAATCATGGTTCATGTGTGTGACGAGGATGTTGAAATCGGTAGCGGTCACCGACCCGCTGTTATCGAAATCGAGCCAATAGCTGATCGGGCTGGAAACCCCGATGCCGCGCGCAAGCGCGGTAAAGTCTGCGGTCGTGACGGCCTCGCTCTCGCCGATGTCGATGCCCAACCCCTCCATGAAGTCGAAATTCTTGATGCGCAAGACATACGTGCCGTTGGCTGAGGCAGTGGTCAGCCGGCCGGCCAGCTTGAAGCCCAGCACGCTTACGGGAAGGTCTGAGTCATAATGTCCCCACTTTCGATTCGGATCGCGCGTCCCCACTCCCGGGCTACCAGGAGTCGAGCCCGTAAACGTGATGTAGGTCACGCCGTTGGCATCCGTCGGAGCGTCGGCGGGAATACATCGGAGGTCAGGGCAGATCGGGGGGTCGTCGCTATAGGCGGCATTGGCGATGACCGAATCGGCACCGACGCCGTTGAAACCTTGGGCCGGTGTTCCGCCGTTAAGCAGAACACAGATGTCCGCCGGGGCGATGTCGGGGACGCCATTTCCGTTTATGTCCCGGAGCACCACCTTGATGCGCGCGTTGTTGGGCAGACTGCTCCCGCCGTCATTGTTCGGACACACTCGGAAGTTGCGGATCGCGACCGCGCCCTCGGTGGGCGTACCGACCGATCCGACCTGTGGGACGTAGAACGATTGCGAGATATCCGGGATCCCACAGATCGCGGGCTTTGGTAGGAGGGCGATAGTAATGAGAAGGAGGAGCGGGATCGATCGAATGATCCGATCGAGCACACCCGTGGCGAAGGAGTGGTTGATGAATCTGGAGCTGGCACGGCCTTCGGGGAGAAGCGAGCAGGGCTTGCTGTTAGGCCGCCAGGTACAACCCCGCACGACCATGGATCCCTCCGGTCACTGCGCTGCGCCCAGCGAGAACGAAGGGAGATTACTTCGTCGCCGGCGCGTGAGTCAAGCACAAATTCCGATTTCAAGCTCGAGGAGACTTCTCTTCCTCGAAATTCAGGGACTGTTCGGAGAGTCGCAGTCGTGTCCGATGTGATACGAGATCATGTTGAAGTCGGCCATGTCGACTTCGCCATTGCCGTCGAAATCCCTCCAGTAGCTTAGCGCGTTGTTTATGCCCAGGCCGGTCGCGACGGCATTGAAGTCGGTCAATGTGACCGCCTCGCCTTGGTTGAGCACCGCCCCCAAACCGCCGGTCTGATCAAAGTTCTTGATGCGAAGGACGTAGGTGCCATTCAGTGAACTCGATGTGAGTCGCCCTGCAACTGAAACGCCCAACACGGACACCGGCAAAGTCGAGTCGTAGTGACCCCACTTACGATTCGGATCTCTGACTCCTCCCGGACCGGTAAAGGTAATGAAGGTGGTCCCGTTCGCGTCGGTCGAAGCATCGGCCGGTACGCATCGGACGTCCGGGCACAGCGGCGCTTGGTTCCACGTCGTGTTGGCGATCACCGAATCCGCTCCGATGCCGCTGAATCCCTGCACCGGGGTGCCCCCATTGAAGAGAATGCAAATGTCTGCTGCCGAGATGCCGGGAATCCCGTTCCCATTGACATCCCGGAGAACGACTTTGACTCGTGCATTGTTCGGCAGGCTGGAGTCGCCGTCGTTGTTCGGGCACGCCCTGAAGTATTGGGCCGCTTCGTCTCCCTCCACGATACCGATGGAATCTACTACGGCCTGGGGAACGTAAAACGACTGCGTGATGTCGGGAATGCCGAAGGAGCTGCGTGGAGCCGGCGCTTGCGCGGACGCCGGGACGTACGAGACAACGAGCACGACCAGAGTCACTATGATTCGAGACCACAGCATGCGGATCATGGATCAAGCCTCCTCATGGATTCAGCGGTTCGCTTCATTGCAAGTCGACTCGCTTACCTCGCGAGCACAAGGCGACGGGTGGCGGTCCCGAGCGCGGTCGTCAATCGATACCAGTAAACGCCCGACGCGACCGGTTCTCCGCGATCGTCTTCGCCTGACCACCGGACCTCATGTGGCCCAGCGGACTCCACGCGATCGACCAGCAGAGCGATGGCGCGCCCAGACAGGTCGTACACGACGAGCCGCGCGTGGGTCTCCGCCGGCAACGAGTAGCGGATTGTTGCCATGGGATTGAATGGATTCGGCCGGCTTTGCCAAAGCGCGAGAGTCCGTTCCTTGCTTTCCGTCTCGCTGACTTCAGTGACATTGGTCACGAGGCGGATGATCATCGTCTTTGCGGTGACCGCGCTCGGGTTCTTCCCCACGGCCCTGATGGTCACAGGAAAGTCTCCATGGTCCGCGGCCGTCGGCTGCCATGTCAGCGTTCCCACCTGATTCCCCGGCGCGGGAGTAAAGACGGCATTGTTCCCCGCGGGGAGCGCGGAGAGGTCCGCCGTCAGCGAGGAAACGACGCCGAGGCAGGTCGTCGGCGTGACGTGGATGTCGGCAGCAACCGGATCGAGGTACTTGGGCAACAGGATGCCCGGCGACTCGACGGCCGGGGGCGCGCTGGGCGAGGCGGAAAGGCCGTCTCGGTCGGACCATCCCTCCCCGAGGCGGTTGGTGTGGTCGAACTTCTTGCAGTGGCAACCCGCCCCATAGGACGTTGAGTGACGGGGGTTCATGGAGGTGCTCGTGCCGATATCGATGCACCGGCTTCCAGATGGGATCGCTACGACAAGCGTTCCGAGCTTGAACAGCCCGAGAGGCGTATCGGTCGCGGACGTGAAGCCCGCTTGGATGTGCCATTCCGTGGAATTGAAGACGATGGTCGGGCCAATGCTCGGCGTAATGGCCGGCGTGAAGGCCCCCCAAGTAACGGCCCCGCCCGTCGCCTTGAGAATGACCTCGTACGATGTGAAACCGCGCGAAGAACAGCCGCCCGCCGAGTGGTTCCGGTTGCTCCCTGTGTCCAGCCAGATGTCGACCGGCGTCGAGCCGGAGTTCAGTGAATCGGCCCAAGAGTTGAACCCGTCCCCGTTCGTATCGATGAATACGTACTGAGCTGCAGCCGGAACCGGCGCGGCGAGCGCCGCAATCAAACCGAGCGCGAATAGTCCCGCGGTCGGACCCCGGGGGCGCGCTCCGCGGCTGAGTCGTGACCGGTAGGCGCGAACCCCACGCGACCATCTCATAGCTTCTCCTTGCGCGATGCCACCGCGCGTTCGAGTTTGCCTGCTGACTCGCGGAGCCAATGCGCGAGCCCGTGAGAATGCTTCCCTAGGAAGTCACAGGCCGGGGCGGGCGATGACGCGTCGATTTCGTGAGGAGGCGAGCAGAGAGGTCGAGCGAGGTGTCAAACGAACGTGCGACGCAGCCGCGGAATGCCGCTATTGCCCTGTAAAGCCCGTACAGCTCCTATAAGAGTGGTGTGGAAAAGACAAAGGCCCAGAGAGTCAGCTCTCTGGGGCCCTATTGAAATCCCTGTCGTCCGGATTGAGATTCGCAGCCCGCGGACTACCCTGCGGCGCGAAGGAATCGATTTCTTGTACATGGCTCGGCACTCCCGAGTAAGGAGGGCGCGCCCCGGAAGTTCATCAACAATATCAGCTTTCTTGAGGCCGCCGTCAAGCGGAGACCTTGGAAGGGAGAAGGAAAAGCCCCGAGGGGTTCACCCTCAGGGCGTGGTTTCTAGCGATACTCCTAGCGCTTTTCTCCCGCTTCAGTTCACCCGGCGCAGACGCGGCTGGAAGTCGACGTTGTCTTTCACCCACGAGAAGAACCTCTGCTGCTCGGCGGGGGCTCTGCCTGGAATGAGCGTCTTTGGGCTCTTCCACTCCGTCATGAC
>JBGPMG010000052.1:0-13826 GCA_041486815.1 Candidatus Eiseniibacteriota bacterium
ATGCAGAGCGACGCGGAAATACGCGCGCAATTTCCCGAATACTTCCTCACCTATTACTCCTACCTCCGCATCATCCGGAATCCCGCGCGCATCGAGCACATTTTTCAGAAGTGCCGGGAGATGTTCCAATACTTGGAGGCCGACGGAAAGGACGTGCTCGATCTGGGCGCGGGCTTCGGTCTCGAGGCGCTCCTCGTGGCGATCTACGGGGCCCGGCGCGTCGTCGCGACCGAGATCGACCACGACATGGTCGCGGTCGGGACGTATCTCGCCGAGAAGGTCGACCCGCCGGCCACGAATTTCGAATCGCGTTACGGGGACGGGATCGGAATGGAGTTTCCGGGGGCCTCCTTCGACGGGGTTATGGCGAACTGCGTCATCTCCCACGTGCGAGATCTCGAGGGATTCCTGAGCGAAGCGCACCGCCTTCTGCGCCCGGGCGGCATCTTCTTTCTGAGCGACGAGAACAACTCGCTCTACCTCCCGGCGCGTCCGCGGCGGCGCCGTGGATGGAAGCGAATGGAGCGCGAGCCCGATGGCCCCTACTTCGATGCGCGGCGCGCCGTGATCGGCGAGTACTTTCCGAACCTTTCCTCGAATCAGCTTCTTGAGGCGACGCGGCAGACGCGAGGCCTGGTGGGCCCGGAAGTCAACGGTGGCGTCCGCGAGTTCCTCGAAAAGGGGAGCGTGGCACGGCGGCCCGCGTTTCGCTACCGGGACCCTCGCGACGGCCAGTACCCGGAGCGGGAGCTCAATCCGTTCTGGATGATGCAGAAGTTCCGCGAGGCGGGCCTCGCCCCGGAGCTTCTCCCGGCCTTCCTATCGCGCGGGATCGAGGTTCATCCGAGGCAGTGGATCAAGGACTTCCTCCGGTTCTTTTGCTCTCGATGGCCGGCCCTCTCGGTCTATGTCTGGCCGATCATGAGGCTCCGGGGACGAAAACCACGTTGACACTCGCCGGAGCACTCGCCTAGGCTCGGCCATCGTGAAATTGGCGGCAGGGTTATCCCTCCTCGCGCTTCTCGTCGCGGCGCCCGTCGCCGTCGCGACGCCGTCCGGGACATTGCCCCCGGCGCCCCCCGAGATTCCCGCTCCGCTCTCATTCGCCGCGGTGGACCGCCCGGGGGACACGGGCAACGCGGTCCTCCTGACATGGCAGGATCCGCCCGGCCTCCCGGCCGATGCCGCGATCGAGATCCGTCGCGCGGAGCCGCCTGCGTACGAGTGGGGCACGCTCGCGCAGGTCAAGTCCGGGGTCGGCCGCTATGTCGATTCCTCGGCTCGAGACGGGGCCGTCTACCGGTATGAGATCCGCGCTCGCTCGGCGGGCACCGCGGATTCCACGGGCATCGCCGGCGCGACGGGACCGGCCATCCTGAGCAATCCCGTCGCCTCCCACGACAATTGGTTCCGCTTCGAGCGGACGAACTCGTTCGTCGCGGTCGTCCTTTTTGTCACGATCATCCTAGGATCCATCGCGGCGGCAAGGTCGGGGAAGAACATCTTTATCCGGAAGATCGCGGGTCTGAGCGCGCTGGACGAAGCGATCGGCCGCGCCACCGAGATCGGAAAGAAAGTGTTCTACATCCCCGGCATCCAGAGCATGGACGAGATCCAAACCGTGGCGTCGATCGCCATCCTGGGCCATGTCGCCCGGGCGACCGCGCGGTACGGCGCCGATCTGGACGTGCCGAACAAGGATCCCCTCACCTTCGTTTCGGCGAGAGAGGCGGTGCGCGCGGCCTATCTGACGGAGGGGAGGCCGGATCTCTTCCGCGATGAGATGGTCAACTACGTCACCTACGACCAGTTCGCGTTCACCGCGGCGGTGTCCGCCCGCATGATTCGCGAGAGGCCCGCCGCGATCTTCCTGATCGGCTACTTCTTCGCGGAATCGCTGATTCTCGCCGAGACGGGCCAGTCGGTGGGCGCGATCCAGATCGCGGGGACGGCCGATCCCGCGCAGCTTCCGTTCTTCGTCGCCGCCTGCGACTACACGCTGATCGGGGAAGAACTCTACGCGGCGAGCGCCTACCTGAGCCGGGAACCGGTGCTCCTGGGCTCGATGCGCGGACAGGACATCGCGAAGGCGATCCTCATCGCCCTCGGGATCATCGGCATCGTGGCCGTGAGCTTCGGCGTCCACGGAGTCGCGGAGCTGTTCCACACGCAATGAACCTCGAATTCGGCCGGGTCACGCTCGTCATCCTCTTCGCGCTCATCCCCATCGTCGGCATTTTTCTGGGGATGAGGGCTCCGGCGCTGCGGAGCCGCATCCCAATCTTCATCGGACTCTTCGCGGGCCTGATTCCCATTCTCTCCATGTACATTCCCAAGCGCTTCCTCTCGGGCGAGACCGGGATGAGCCCGAGGCTCGATCAATGGCTCATCATCTTGGCGGGGTTCGCGCTCCTCCTCGGCATCGTCAACGTGCTTCAAAACAGCATGAGGAAGATCTCGCGCCGGGAGAGCGGATGGCCCTTCTCCATCGTGCTTCTCCTCGGACTCTTCGTGACCGGCGGGTTCGGGATTTACGGCGCCCTATCGGGGCACGGGATCGGGATCGCCGCAGACGGAACGCCAACTCCGTTCCAGTACATGACGAACTGGTTCTTCCAGCCGCTCCAATCGACGATTTTCTCGCTTCTCGCGTTCTTCATGGCGAGCGCGGCGTTCCGCGCGTTCCGCGCGCGGAATACGGAGGCGACCATTCTCCTCATCGCCGCCGGGCTCATCATGATGGGGCGCGTCCCCGTGCTGGAGCTGCTGGCCTTACCGATCCCCGCGCTCCATCCCGCGGCCGCGTCCGCGAGTCAAGGGCTGGGAAAGTTGACCGAGTGGATCATGAAGACACCGAACGGCGCCGCCCAGTCGGGGATCATCATCGGCGCGGCGCTCGGGGCGGCATCGATGGCGATCCGCGTCATCCTCGGCATCGAGCGCGGCTACCTGGGCCTGGGGAAGGGAGAGTAGGGTGGCGGATATCTTCGAACGGTTACTCCACCTGGATCGACGTTGGATCTTTCTCTTCGTGCTGCTTAGCGTCGTGGCTCCGATCTTGGTCCCGATTGGGCTCCCCGTGGACATGACCGCTCCCACGCGTTTGGCGTTCGACTTCATCGAGTCGCTCAAGGAAGGGGACGTCGTCCTGATCTCCTTCGACTATGGACCGTCGTCCGCGCCCGAGAACGACCCGATGGTCGAAGCGATCATGCGCCACTGCGCCCTGAAGAAGCTCCGCTTCGTCGTCTGCGTGCTCTATCCGCTCGGCGGTCTCGGACTGGCCAACAACGTGGTCGCCAAGATCACACGTGAGTTTCCGGATCTGCGGTACGGCGTCGACTACGTCAATCTTGGATTCAAGGACGGAGCTTCGGCGGTCATGCGGCGGATGGGAGATGATATCGCGGGAGCGTTTCCCACCGACGTCAACGGCAAACCCCTCTCTCAGATTCCGATCATGAAGGACGTCCACGACCTCCGGCAGGTGAAGCTCGTCTTCACGGCGGCCACGGGGATCATCGGGGAGTGGTGGATCACGCAGGTCCATCCCCAGGTGGGGACCCCGGTCATTATCGGCCCGACCGCGGTGGGCGCCCCGAAGTACTACGCCTTCCTCAACTCGGGGCAGATCGTAGGGATGCTGGGCGGGATGAAGGGCGCGGCGGAGTTCGAGAAGCTCCTTCGCGATCGATACCCTCGGATGGAGACGTTCTACAAGACCACGCGCGCGTTCACGGCGACCAAGGGAAACGACGCGCAGACCGTTCTCCACGCGGTCATCCTTCTGTTCCTTCTCCTCGGCAACATCGCCTTCTTCAGGCACCGCCGGGCGAGCGCGAGAGCGTAGCGACATGCACCTACCCCACATCGGCGTCTGGATCGCGGCGTTCCTGACGATCTCGGCCCTGTCCTTTCTGTACAAGGACAACCCCTTCTTCCGTTTCGCGGAGAACCTCTTCGCCGGGGTCTCGCTCGGGTACTTCGTCGGCATCACCCTGGACCAGACGCTGATGCCGAATCTGATCTCTCCGATGCGCGAGAACTTCGGCCAAAACTGGGACCTGATGGTTCCCGGCCTCTTGGGCCTGCTCCTGTACATGCGGTATGTGCCCAAGGTCGCGTGGGTCTCGCGGCATGCGCTCGCGATCTACGTGACTTATTACATTGGCGTGGATTTCACTCGGAGGCTAAACGGGGAGGTAATGCCGCAACTGGCTCGGCTGATCCAGCCGCTCTCGCCCTTCGACCTTCAGACCCTTTTCACGCTCATCTACATCGTGGGCGTCTTCAGCGTCCTCATCTACTTCTTCTTCTCGAAGGAGCAGGGACCGATCACCAAGCGCATTTCGCGACTCGGGATCTGGTTCCTCATGATCTCCTTCGGCGCCGCGTTCGGATTTACCGTCATGGGGCGCGTGGCGCTCCTGATCGGCCGGCTCAATTTCCTACTTTTCGATTGGATGTATCCGATTCTGGGGCTTTGAGGGTTGGATTCACGCCGGGCGCCCCTTCCACCGGGGCGCCGGAACCTCCTCCGGCGGTCGCCTCCGCACCATGGCCCTTGGCCTCTCCAGCCTCGGGCGAGGCCCTGAAGTTGACCATGGGAACCGTCGTCTTGTTTCCCGCCGGGTAATCAACCGTCACAATGTCGCGGAGGGCCGCGATCCGGTGCGTGAGCCCCGCGATCGTCTCCGTCGCCGCCCGGATTCGCGCCACCTTGTCTCGGGTCTCGGGCGGCAGGCCGGGGTGCACGAAGAGAAGCTGCGCATTTCCCTGGATCACTTGCAGGGGATTGTTGATCTCGTGATTCAACGCGACCGCCATCGCGGATACGGCCTTCATGCGCTCGGCTCGGAGGCGTTCTTCGGAGGCCTGGTTGACCGCAAGGGCGTTCCGGACCTTGATCGGGAGCTGAAAGCGGATGTCCCACTCCGTGAGCGGCTTCATGAAGTAGTCGGCCGCGCCGAGCGTGAGGCTCCGCTCCACGTCGTCGGGCGCGGTGGACGCGCTCGCGACCAACACCGGAATGTCCCGAAGCCGGTCGCTCTTCTTGACCGCGAGGAGCACGTCGAATCCGTTCGGCGAGGGCATCATCAAGTCGAGAAGGATGAGGTCGATCCTCTCCTTCTCGAGAATCTCGAGCGCCTGGTTCCCGTTCTCCGCCTCGGAGAACGCGTACTCGCCCTGACGCAGCACCATGCGCAGGAGCTTCCGGTTGTGGGCCTCGTCGTCAACGAGGAGCAGGTGGTGCTGCATTCGCCCCTTTCCCGAGGAGCGCGCGGATTCGGCTGATCAGCTCGTCCGCGCTCACGATCGGCTTGGAAATGTAGTCATCGGCTCCCGAATCTTTGAGAAACCGCTCCCGCGAGCCTTTCATCGCGTGCGCGGTCGCAAGCAAGATCGGCACGCCCTTCGTATCGGGGTTGCTCTTCAGCCTCCGGCAAATCTCGAGCCCGTCCACGGGCGTTCCGTCCCAGACGCTGTTCGAGAGCGAGACGTCCATGATGATCAGGTCGGCTCCTCCCGACCGGGCCTGGGCCGCGACGTGCGCCGGGTCCTCGGTCACCTCCACCTCGAACTGCGCCGCCCGGGTGAGGATCAGCTGAAAGAGCTTCGCGTTCATCGGATCGTCTTCCACTACTAGTATTCGCGTTGCCATTGGCTCCTCACTGGGCTCCGGAGGGGGAACCGATCGCGGCCGGGAAGCCCAGTGTCACCCGCGTGCCGCGGTTCAATCCCTCGCTCTCGACGCTGATCGTGCCTCCCATGTTCTTCACTAGCGCCTGCGTGATCACCAGGCCGAGGCCCGTGCCCGCGTGCCGCCGGCGGTACGACGAGTCGACTTGGCTGAACTTTCTGAAGAGCCTCGCCTGGTGCTCGGGCGCGATACCGACGCCGGTGTCCTCGATGGCGATCCGCGCCTCCTCGGTCGCCGCATCGCGCCAGGCCCGGATCCTCACCTCCCCTTTGTCGGTAAACTTGACGGCGTTCCCAAGCAAGTTCAGCAGCACCTGGCGCATTCGCGCCGGGTCGTGCGCAATCTCCAGAGACTCGATCGGAATGTCTACCAAGAGGTTGAGGCCCTTCTTGGCGGCCAGGGGCCGGACCGCCTCCACAGCGGCCTGGGCGGTCTGGCGAAGATCTCCGGGAACGAGGTGCAGCTCAAATCGGCCCGCGGCGACCTTGGCCAGGTCGAGGAGGTCGTTGATCACTCCGAGGAGGTGTTCGGCCGACTCCCGGATCGAGCGCGCGAACTCGCGTCCTTCATCAACGGATTGCTGGGCGCCTTGCTCGAGGAGCATCGCGAATCCGATGACCGCGTTGAGGGGCGTACGCAGCTCGTGCGAGGTGTTCGCGAGGGAATCATCCTGGAGCCGCTGGGCTTCCTCCAGCTCGCGATTCACCTTCTGGAGCTTCTCGTTCACGCGGGCGAGCTCGTCGGTACGCCCGAGAAGCTCCCGCTCCTGCTCGTGCCGATCGGTGACATCGTGACCCACCAGGACCATCGCGGTGAGCGTATTCCGACGGTCGAACGCCGCGGAGAGCCGTACCTCGGCGGGGAAACGCGACCCGTCGCCGCGCAGGAACCAGATCACGCCCGAGTACTCTCCCGCCGAGCGGGCCAGATCGAAGAGGGAGGCCTCATTCAGCATCGGGTCCGTCAGGACGGCGAGCTGATCGAGGCGACCCCCGCCGAGCGCCCCCGGCGCCGCGCCCAGCGCACGCTCGGCGGCCGCGTTCGCATGCCTGATTTCGCCTTCGAGGTCGAGCTCGAGCAGGATTTCGCCCGTGCTCATCATGTAGGAGGCAAGCAGCTGGTCGCGCTGCTCCAGCCGGAGTCGCTTCAATCCGGAAAAGAGCTGCGCGGCGATCCAGCGGAGCAGCGCGCGGCGCTCGGGATCGAGGTCCGTCCCGCTCGGAAGGAAGCACTGAAGCACCGCGGAGAGTTCGCCGTGATTCGCGAGCGGCATCGAGACGACGACGGGGCGGGGACCCAACCCCTCCGTCTTGGCCGGGAAGCCCCAGTCCGGGACCAAGCCCCCGTCCCGCGCGATCTGCATCTCTCCGAGCCAGGCCGCGCGGCTCGCCGGAGAGCGGGCGTCGGGACCGACCACGTCGGGGATGAGCTCCCCTTCGGCCCCCTCAGGCAGGCCGCGCGTCGCCACGACGGCGAAGTCGCCTCGCCCCCCACGATGGAGGTACATCGCCCAGTGCGGGAGCCCGGTCCCCTTCGCGATCGTGTCGAGCGCTTGGCGGATCAGGTCCTCTTCCGTGTCGGCTCGGGCCATCGACTCCGCCACTCGATAGATGCTGAGCTGAGCCTGGAGCCCGTGGTTCTGCTCGATTTCCGTCCGGCGGCCCCGAAAGCGCCGGTAGGCAAGCGCCGCGAGCACCGGCGACGCGACGAACCCGATCCAGGGCGCGCCCAGGCTCCATGTCGCCGTCACAACACAGGCGCAGAGGAGGAGCGCCACGCCCGCGTCGGCAATGGCCGCGCTGCGGATCTGCCCGGCCCTCGAGGCCAGGCTGGGCGTCGGGGACGCGGAGCTTTGGGCATGGGGACTGCGTCTTCGAATCCGCACGAGCGCTACCCCCGGTGGCGAGGTCGGTGGATCGGACTGAGTATCGGCATCACTGAGGTGGAACTGGAGCCCGGCGGCATGGTTTTTGGAGGGAGAGCTTCCCGGTAGCGTTCGAAACCACAAGGGATTATCATTCCGCCCGTGCGTCTGACCCGCATCGTCCTGGCCACCCTCGTCCTCCCCGCCTTGATCACTCTCTCCGGCTGCTCGAATCGGGCCGACCGAATCGTGGGGAACAAGAGGCTGATCCGCGGCCCGGGAGGGCTCGGAACGACCGTCAGCGTGGTCAATGTGGTGAACCGCGATACGTACGTGGCGCCGGCGACCGCGAATTTTGGACCCGCCCTGCTGGTCGGCCAGTCCGGGCCGTTCGAAGCGCTCTCGCTCTTCTCGGTCTCATCCTGGAAACTTCCGGACGAAACGCGAGCTGGATTTGTTCCGGTCGCCGTCCACTTCGTGCTGCCCCAGCGGGTGATTCTGGGGGCGGCCGGATCGCTCTCCGCTGAGCTCTCGCTTACCGCGGCGCCTTGGAACTCGAGCGTCACTTGGCCCGGCCCGGCCTTAGGGGCCTCGCTCGGCTCCACGAACTACAACTTCATCGGCCAGCTCCGGGTCAACCTGGGTCCGAACGGATACACCGAGATTCAGCAGTGGGCAGCCGACACGTTGCTGGCCCCCGGCTTCGCCCTCGTCCGGACGTCGAGCGGCAACGTGGGCAGCTTCCAGGCAGGGGCCGCAGTCTTTCGCATCTTTTACCACTACACGGGACCGGACAGCACCGAGACCGACAGCGTGGACACGCATGTCTCCCTGAACGCATACGTTCATAGCGCGCCGAGCCCGCCCCAGACGGGGACCGAAACCTCGTTGATCTTCGGCGGGGGGTTCGAGTGCGCCCTCGCGCTGCGCGCGTCCGTGCCCCCGATCGCGGCAGGAAACTCGGTCAACGAAGTTCGACTTATCCTCCCGGTGGCCGGGACGCCGCCCGCGGGCAACGGCGCCGCCATGCCGGACACGGTGTTCCTGGATCTCGACATCCTCCGGATTCGCGGGACGTGGTCGCAAGGGGTCACCGACGAGGCCGGCCTGACGACCGACGCGGTCGCCGTTTCTCACGTGACGTTGGCGCCGTTCTTCCTGGCGCAGGGGGACACGGCCCTCTCGATCCCACTGCCACGCGCGCTCGCCCGGGAGTTGGCTGCCGACACGACAAGCAACGAGGGAATTCTCATCAAGATTCGAAATCTGAACGCGCGCCCGGTCCCGACCTCGTACCGCGCTTCGCAGACCGCGGCGGAGAGCCCATCGTTCCTGATCGGATCGCGAGAATCATCCCGTCCCCCATACCTCCGCCTGAGCACCACGTCGCCGCCGCCGGGGCGGTTCTGATGCGTCTGCGGCGCTTTTTCCCTCCGGCCGGGGTGTGGATGGTCCTCGCTCTTTCCGCGGTGCTCGCGGCCTGCCCGCCGCCGGCGCGCGCCAATTCCGTCTTCTCGATAGGAGGATTGGGCGAGCCGACGCTCGAGGAGAACGCACGCATCCGCGCCCTCGGCGGCGCCGGCGCCGCGGAGCATGGGCCGGGCGGATTCTCGCTGGTCAACCCCGCGTCGATCGCGGAGGCCCGCTATCTATCGCTCGAAGCGACCATGCTGACGGCCCGGAGGAGCGTCTCGTCGAGGGACTTAGGCAGCGAGTCCGCGTACGAGTCGTCGTTCCCGGCCATTCGTTTGGTCGTGCGGCTTCCGGGAGGAACCGTCTTGGGCGGAAGCTACCTCGCCGGGACCAATGCCGAATTCCAGGTCGATCGGGCCGAGAGCGCGGGAACCGCCTCGTTCCTCCACATCGAGGGGACGGGCGGGATCAACTTCGCGCGCGTCACCCTCGCCCGCCGCTTGACCGGCCAGCTCCGCGCCGGGGTGGACTACGAGGTCGTGAGCGGAAGCTATCGCGAGGAGTGGCGCCGCAGCTTCTCCAACCCCACCCTGGCGCAAGCGCGCGACACGCTGGAGGTGGATTGGGATCGGCTCGGCCGCTGGCGGTTCGGCCTGCAGTATGCGCGCGAGCGATTCGCGTTGGGCGCCTCCTACGAGACCGGCAGGCGGTTGCCCACGACCTACCATCAGCGCACGGACGGAGCGGAGGTCACGACGACGGGCCACACGCTGGAGATCCCGGACGGATACGCGGCCGGATTCAGCGTTGCGCTCTGGTCACGCGGCCGGGTCGTGGGGCAGTACCGCCGGCAGCGATGGAACGACCAATCGCTCGAGAGCGACCTCGTGGACTTCCGAGCCTTGGAGCGCTACTCGGTCGGCTTCGAGCGCGTGGCCGGCAACGAAGGGGGCCTCCTCGCCACCCTCCCGCTCCGCGTGGGAGCCACGTTTCTCAAGTGGCCGGATCTCCTTCCCCGCGCCGGGGCCGCGGACGTCTTCGGAGGGGTCGCGCCGGTGGATGAGTGGGCGGTATCGATCGGCACCGGGGTCCTCACCCATGACCGGGGCGGCGCCTTCGACGTCAGTCTGGAGGGGGGAAGGCGCGGGAACCAGGACGAGCTCGGCGCGCGCGAGACCTTCTTCCGGGCGACGCTGAGCCTTCGGATAAGCGACGAGACCTGGAAGTAAGCTCTAGACGGCCGCGCGCGAAACGGCCGGCGCGTTGGTCTCGAGGGTTGTTTCGATCCGCCGCTCGCGATGGGCGGGCGCGGGCTGCCCGCAGCGCTCGCACCGCTTGAGGCTCCGCAGTCGCTCCACGTAGTCGACCACCGTGCCGACGAGCCATGCGTGGGCCGTCATCGATGGCGACGCCGATGTGGTCTCGCCCCGGTAGGGGTGAAGCTGTTCCGGCAGCGCCCCCCAACCCTCGGCGCGCGCCGCGCACCAGAGGAGGAGCGTTCGCGCGGCTTCGAGGGCGTGCGCGCGCTGCGCGGTAAGGATCGAGTGCTTCGCGAGCCAAAGCGTGGCGGCGATCGACGGATTTCCGGGGATCTCCGCGAGGTCCGTTCCCACCGATCCCAGCGGATCACGCTCGTACCGGGCGATCCCGCCTACGCCCGTCCTCACCCAGAGCGCCGCTCGTGTCGCCTCCGCCGTGCTCCGAACCTTGGAATCCTCGGACTCGACCCCGTCCAGGAGCCCGATCCACAAGAGCGAGGCGTCGAGCGTCGCGTCGGATCGAAGGGAACGGCCTTCCCGGACGAGAGAGCGCGCGAAGCGGCCCCACTCCGGGCGATAGAGCTCTCGCGTCAAGGCTCGGCCGACCTGATCCGCCACCGCCGACCAGGTCCGCGCGCGTGTAGCGTCACCGAACGAGGCGGCGAGCCGCGCCGATCCCATCAGAGCTCCGCGGACCGCCGCCGCGGTCGAAGCATGGAATCCGGGGCGCTCGCCCCAGAGATCCTCCGACGCGGGGAGCTGCGTTCCGGGGTCGAGCGATCCCACGAGGCGGTCGGCCGTCGGCACGATGAGATCGTGGAAGAGCGGAGCCATCGACTCGACGTCGCGCTCGCGCTCGAAGTGGCGCGCTAGAGCCCAGAGAGGCAGCGCCAAGGCGTCGGGGTCGGGCGCGGCCCCGACGGGCGCGCCGGCGGCGTCCACGACCGCGTGGAGCGCGCCCGCGTCGACGGCCGACCGGGCCGTGAAGGCGAAGTAGCGTCGCGCGGCCGAGCGATAGCCCGCGGCGTCGAGAGCGTCCGCCGCGACCGCGGCATCCCGGTGCCAGCACCAGCGGTACTCCGTCCGGGACGCCGCGGTGGGCGCCGTTTCGACCCCCGAAAGGATCGCGCCGCTCGGGGTCTGGTGGAGCCTGAGGAGCACGAGGCTCCGCTGGTAGAGCGTCGCGACGTCTTCGGGAAGATCGAGGAGGTCGCGCGCGCCCTGGCTCAACCAGAGATTCCAGTGCGCGCGCGTCCTCGAGAGCGATCCAGCGATGCCGATTCGGCGGAACCCTTCGTCGCGGCCTCGGACCTCATCGAGCGTCTCTCCGGTCGCGATCGAGATCGAGACCATGCCGGAGGCGCCGGGAGCCAACGGGAGCGGAGCTCCGGCCAGCGAGTCGACTCGGCCGCGGACCTGGGTCGGCCCTTCGATGCGTCCCCCCGGGGGGATCGCTTCGGCGCCGGGCGCGTCGTCCGATCCGCGGGACGCGAGCCGCCAGAGCGGCACGCCGGCGCCGTCGGCGGTTTCCATGTTGATGAGGACGTAGCGCCGCGCGGCGTGATGAACGATCCCGCACGAGGAGGGCTCCCGGTACGCCGTCTCGTACGGGTCGCCCGCGGCGAGCCTCAGGTCATGATGGAAGAAGATCCTCAGGTCGCGAAACCGATCGGAGCGGTTCGTGACTTGAACTCTGCGGATGAGGACCCCAAGGGAGACATCGACGAAGGTTTCGACCCAGAGCTCGAGCTCGAGCTCCGGAGAGACGAGCGCCAGATCGACGATCGGCGCTTCGCCGCCCTCGATCGACCGGCACTCGAATCGCTCGGGGATCCAGCGCGAGGCTCCATCCACGGAGACGCAGATTCTCGCGGGCCGGCGGAGGATCTGATGTTCGGGAGCGGCCGAAGGTGCGTAAACCTCGCGGAGGGCGCCGTACTGGTCACCCGTTGCCAGGATCGTCCCGTTTCCGACGACGAATGCGCGCGCCAGCGTAGCCTCCTTGCATCGGATGATTCGGACGGAGCGGACGCGGGCACGCTACCAGAGGCATCCGCGCGCGGTCAACCTTCGCGAGTTATGCGTTGACAGCCGGGGGCGCGCTCTCAATCATTGCGCGGCGATGAATCTCGATCTCGGGCTCGGATCCCACTTCCCGAGCCGCCTTCTCCTCGGCGTGCATCTCCTCGTCTGGATCGTGCTCGCGGCGTACGGGCTTCATCGCCTCCACCTGATCCGCCTCTATCGCCGGAAGCGCGTTGCGCGGTGCCCGTCCGCGCCCGCCGAGTGGCCCGTCGTGACGATCCAGCTTCCAATTTACAACGAGCGCTACGTCGTCGAGCGGCTCCTCGAGGCCGCGGCGGCCGTCGACTATCCCCGCGATCGGCTCGAAATACAGGTCCTGGACGACTCGATAGACGAAACGACGGAGATCGCATCCCGGAAGGTCGCGGAGATCCAAGCCCGCGGAATCGACGCGGTTCACCTGCGGCGGAGCGATCGCAGCGGCTTCAAGGCGGGTGCGCTACAGCATGGCCTCGAGCGGGCCCGTGGAGAGCTCCTGGCGGTGTTCGACGCCGACTTCGTTCCTCCCCCCTCGATTCTGCGCGATCTCGTCCCGTACTTCGTGGACCCAGGGGTCGGCATGGCGCAGGCACGGTGGGAGCACCTGAACCGCGACTACTCGGCGCTGGCTCAGGCCCAAGCGATCTCCCTGGACAGCCACTTTCTCATCGAGCATTCGGCCCGGATGTCGGGAGGGCGATATTTCAATTTCAACGGGACGGCGGGTGTTCTTCGGAAGGCCTGCGTTCTGGGCGCCGGGGGTTGGCAGTCCGACACGCTGACCGAGGATCTCGACCTGAGCTATCGCGCGCAGCTCGACGGGTGGCGGTTCGTGTTCGCGCCGCAGGTCGGCTGCCCGGCCGAGCTTCCGGTCGAGATGAACGCGTTCAAGGCGCAGCAGCACCGATGGGTCAAGGGATCGATCCAGGTCGCGCGGAAGCTTCTCCCCAAGATCTGGCGCTCGGCCTCGCCCGCGTCGGTGAAGTTGGAGGCCACGTTCCACCTCACCAACAACGTCGCGTACGTGTTCCTCCTGCTTCTCGCGATCATCGTCTATCCGGTCGTTCTCGCGCGGTACCAGGGCAAGAATCTCTTCTTCACGATCGCGGACACCGTTCTTCTCCTGGCCGCGACCAGCCCGGTCCTCTTCTACTTCGCGTACGCGCAGCGGGAGCTGCGTCCCGATTGGGTCCGCCAACTCCGGCACCTCCCGTTTGTTCTCTCGCTCGGGATCGGCCTCGCTCTGAACAACACCCGCGCGGTCGTCGAGGGTCTCCTCGGTCCCCGCGGCGCCTTTCATCGAACGCCGAAGTTCCGGCTCGAGGGCGCCGGCGACCAGTGGCCGCGCCGGCGCTACCGTTCGCCGGTCAGCTTCTGGGTCGTCTTGGAGCTGGGGCTCGGAGCCTACTTCGCGTGGGTCATGTTCTCCTTGGCGCGGGCGAAGCTCTACGCGCCGCTCCCGTTTTTCGCGCTCTACCTTTATGGTTTCTTGTACGTCGGCGTGGTCTCGCTCGTCCACGCCTCG
>JBGPMG010000053.1:0-13568 GCA_041486815.1 Candidatus Eiseniibacteriota bacterium
CCTCGCCGGCACAGCACCGGCCACGCCGGCGGTGCGCGACGACATCGTCACGCAGCTCCAGCTCGGCCCGGACACGCCGCAGATCCTCCGCGGGTTCGCGCGCCCGAAGCTCTCGCTGCGCGTTGGCAACGTGGCGTCGGCGGATGAACTCCACGCGGGCGTTGACCAGGCGCTGGCAGAGGCACTCGGCGGCCACGGCGCCCGCAGCAACAAGCCGGGCGCCGTAATCATCTACTGCCTCAGCCGCGCTGACGCCGAGGCACAGGCCAAACGGCTCCGCACAGCGGGCTGGGCCGCCGGCTGGTACCACGCGGGCCTCTCGGGCGAGCACCGCTCCGAAGTGCAGCGCCGCTTCATGTCGGGCGACCTGAACGTCGTGACCGCCACGAACGCATTCGGAATGGGGATCGACCGCGCCGATGTGCGCGCCGTGATTCATCTCTCGCCACCCGACTCCGTCGAGGCGTACTACCAGGAGGTGGGGCGCGCGGGGCGCGACGGCCTCGACGCGTTTGGGCTGCTCCTCCTTCGCCTGGCGGACATCCCGCGGCGAAAGGCCCTGATCGAGCGGAGCGCCCGCGACAAGGGCGCCTCCGCCGAGTGGGTGGAGCACCGTTGGTCGATGTTCCGCGATCTCCTCCGCTGGGCCGAGGGCGGCACCTGCCGGCACGACGCCATCCTTCGCTACTTCGGTGACGAGGTGGAGACGCTACACGGCTGCGGACGGTGCGATGTCTGCTTGGAGCTGGCGGAGGGCGACGTTGGCGATGCCGGATCGACGGCGCGCGGCGAGGAGATCGCGATGGCGATGCTCTCGGCGGTGCGGCTGGTGAATCGGCGCCTGGGCTTCAAGGTGACGGTGAAGTTTCTTCGCGGGGAGAAGGACGACCGGCTGGCGCGATACGGGCTGGCCGGGCATCGGGAGTTCGGAGCGCTGGCGAAGTATCCGGAGGAGTGGCTGAGCCTGGTGCTACAGCGTTGCGTCACAGCGGGGTGGGTCGACTTCACCGACGGCGAGTATCCGCTGCTGATGCTGACCGCGCAGGGAGCGGCGGTGCTGGAGGGGAAGCGGGCAGTGCGGTTGGTGCTGCCGCCGGTGAAAGCTTCCGGCCGTCGACCGGCGACGCGCGGGCAGCGGCGCGGCGCGGGGCGTTCGTCGGTGGCCGCCGGGCTCCCC
The DNA here is from genome assembly GCA_041486815.1 of Candidatus Eiseniibacteriota bacterium. Taxonomy (GTDB): domain Bacteria; phylum Eisenbacteria; class RBG-16-71-46; order SZUA-252; family SZUA-252; genus WS-9. Next base: position 1,178 of record JBGPMG010000053.1, read on the forward strand.
GGTGCCCTCGCCGCCGCGGGCGCAGACAAACCCGCCAGCTACGCTACCCGCTTCAACGCGCTCCGCCGCTGGCGGCTGGAGCGCGCCCGCGCGGACTCCGTACCTGCCTTCGTCGTCGCCTCCGACCGCACGCTGGATGACATTGCCACCCTCAATCCGTCTACCCTGGAAGAACTCAATCTGTGCTACGGCATCGGCCCGAGCAAGGCCGAGAAGTACGGGACGGAGGTTTTACAAGTTTTGCGCCGCGCGGCCACTACGGCGGGCGCAGCAGCCCTCTAAGCCGAATCGACGAGACATTCGCGGCCCTGCGCTGCTAGAGTCACGCATCGCGCCCGAGAGGGCCTGATCCCCGCCACTCCCCAGAATTTCCCCCGTCGCTACTGAAGTGCACCACTATCTCTAAGTAATTCAATGGGTTGGGACCTTGAATCGTCATATTGATATTTTATCAATGACGCCACGATCCGCCAGACCTCCGAGTGCGAGAAAGCCGAGCCCAATGAAGTGAAGTGGGTCGAAGAGCCCGCCGATTGCGCCTCCAAGGATCCCGCGCGCGAATGTCCATGCGAACTTTGAGGGTCGACGGATCCCCCTAGTGGCGATCCAGCAGCCGATCAAGGCGCACAAGAGAAGGCCGCCGTGGAGCATGACGATGTTCCCGGGGTCGACACGGTGAAGGAATTCCAGGATTACCCTCATCCTTGGCTAGGTTGAGGGCAGCGTTCCGCTAATCCAAGTAATCTTAGTCTGTCACCAGACGTACCCTCCGCGACATAGGGGAGTGTGAAGCCTGCCCGGCGGCCCGGAAATGCCGGCCGCGGAAGGCCGCACCAGCCAGAAGGGGGGCTCCCATGCCGTCGCGAGATCTAGCAGTTCAGACCGAGAAACGCCGCACACCGAAGCTCGTTTCCGTGGATGGGCGCTCCTATCCGCTCCGGTCCGCCCACATCAAGGCGCGCGCCGAGGGCGGGCTCGCGAGCACGACGCTTGTCCAAGAATTCGCCAACCCCTACGACGACCCGCTCGAAGTGATCTACACCATGCCGCTGCCGGCCGATGGAGCCGTTCTCGGGTACACCATCCGGATGGGGGAGAAGGTCATCCGCGGAGAAATCGAGCCGCGCGAGAAGGCCGAGGTCAAATATAAGAAGGCGCTCTTCGAGGGACGGACCGCCGGCCTCCTCGAGCAGGACCGCGCCGATACCTTCATGCAGCGGCTCGGCAATCTCCCGCCGCACACCGACGTCATGGTCACGATCGACGTCCTCCAGCCCTTGGCATTTCTTGCGGGATCGGACGAGGCGGAGCCCGTCTGGGAGTATCGATTCCCAACCGTGGTGAGCGCCCGCTACGAAGGAGCGGCCGACCGGGTCCCGGACGCCGAACGGATTGACGTAGACCGGGAAGGCGACGGCGGCATTCCCACGCGTTTCGGGTTGACCTTCACCGTCGCCGACGACATCCCAACGACGGCGGCGATCGTTTCGAAGAGCCACGAAATCGTAGGCACCGCCAATGGGGTCGGCACAAGCGTGCGCCTCGCCGAGAACTCCCGGCTCGACCGGGATTTCGTCGTGCAGTGGCCCGCCTCCACCGGCGATGTCGGCGTCCGCGTGGTCGAGGGGAGCGGGCTCGACGGCGACGACGGCCGCTACGCGCTCCTCACCGTCACGCCGCCGCGCGTGACCCAATCCGCGTATCTCCGCGACCTGACCGTGCTGATCGACGCAAGTGGATCGATGGACGGGATGCCGCTCGCGTTAGCCAAGCGGGTCGTTTCGTATCTGCTCCGGAGCCTCGAGCCAGGCGATCGTTTCGAGGTCTTGGAGTTCGCGAACGCCACGCGCCACCTAACCCGGGGCATTGAGAAGGCGACGCCAGAGGCAGTGAAGCGCTGTATCGGCGCCATCTGCGCGGTGTCCGCGGGTGGCGGGACCGAGATGGCTCAGGCAGTTGAGAAGGCCCTCGCGCCACTGCGCAAGGAATCCCAGCGGCAGATCGTTCTCGTGAGCGACGGTCAGATCGGGTTTGAGAGCGAGATCTTCGCCAAAATGGGACCCCGACTTCCCGACGGGGTACGCGTGCACGCAGTCGGCATCGGCTCGGCCCCGAACCGCGCCCTCACCAGCGGCGTGGCGCGGGCGGGCCGTGGCGTGGAGTTGATCGCGGGCGACGAGGCCTCGGCCGACGAGGCAGCACGCAGGCTCTGCGCCGCGACGGTGCGCCCTATGTTAACCGACCTCAAGATCAGCGGGGCAGCTCTGCGCGCTATCGCCCCCGCGCGGCCGCGTGACGTGTTGGCGGGGCAGCCCCTCGTCCTCGCTGCCGAGCTGCGGGCTGAGGGTGGCTTGCTGGAGGTAAGCGGCAACCTGGCCGGCTCGAAGGAAGTCTGGATGTGGAGGCTGCACGTTCCCAAGATGGAGCCGGCCGCGACAGCCGGGGCGGAAGCCGGTGGCCAGGCTGCGATCCGCCGGACAACGCTTCCGATCGGCGCGCTCTACGGGCGGGAGGCGATCGTGGACGTCGAGATGGGGCTGGTGCTCGAGTGCCACGGCTCCAACCGAGATCTCGACACCACGATCGAGTCACTCGGGATGCGCCACCGCATCACGAGCCGCCGCACCAGCCTCGTAGCGATCGCGGATGAGCCCTCGGTCGATCCGAAGGCGCCGAGGCGACGCGAGCGCCTGGCCGTCGAGCTACCTGCGGGTGTGTCGGCGGAGGGGATCGGGTTAATGGGAGCGGGGGTAACGATGATGTTGGACCTGTCCAGGGGCATGGAACAGGGCTTTCTCGGCGTAAGACTGGGAGCGGAGAAGAGCGCGGGGATGCCGCACGCTGCGGGAGCTCCCGCCAGGACTTTCATGGCACGACTTCTCTCTCTGCTGACTCGTCCGGGCGGTCCAATCGAACTCCCAATCGGCTCGGGGAGCCTTCTAAATTTGGATGGTCCCGAAGTTGTCATCGAGTTCGAGGTGCCGATCGCCGACTTCTACCTCCCTGCGGGCGACGTGACCGTGTTGATCCCCGGATGGAAGGGCGCCAAGGCCCGGGTCGTCCAAGGGAAGAGCAGTGCGAGAGGCCCGCACGCGTGGGGGCTCATCGTACGGCTCGCGCTCCGGATGGAGAACGGTGCCAAATGGCCCGAAGGAGAGGAGGCCCAACTCCGCTGGAAACTGCCGACCGAAATGGCCGGAGGGAGCCAGCGCGACGCCGAGTTTACATTGACCTTCGCGATCTCGCCTGCCGGGTATCGAGCACCCTAGAATCGTGTCCTCGATCGACTCTGCATTCGCGAAGGCGCGGACGGGCGACCGCGATGCCTTCGCCGACTGGATGGGGAGCGTCGAGCTCCCCATCCGTCTCAGTCTTAGGCGCTTCGTTCAGGCAGTCGACGTGGAGGGCGTCGTGCAGGAGACGCTCCTCCGCATGTGGGTGCTCTCGCAGGATCAAGAGCGCGTGCTGGAAGGCGAAAACGCCTCGCTGCGATTCGCTCTCGGCGTGGCGCGGAACCTCGCGCGCGCCGAGGCAAGGCGCTTCGGCCGGGAGCGGTTGCTGCCCCCGGAGAATCTGCCCGAGCCGGCAATCGAACCTGAGCCGACTGCCGACCCAGGGCTTCGGCGCGCGATCTTGGAGTGTGTGCAGAAGCTCGCCGCCAAGCCGCTCCAAGCGCTTCGGGCTCGCATGCAATTGAGCTCGCTCATGGCCGATCGCGAAATAGCTGCGCGCGCCGGCATGACGCTCAACACCTTCCTCCAGAACATCGTCCGCGCGAGAAAGCAGGTCGCGAATTGTCTCGAGCGAAAGGGGATCGCGCTTGAGGAGGCGATGTCGTGAGCGATCGCGATCTTGACGTCCTGATCGAGGCAGCTGTCACGCCCTATCGCGAGCGCGATGTCGAGGGGCGCGTCACGCCCCCGCCCGCATGGTGGGATCTATCTCCTGAGGCACGGGAAGAACTCTATCGTAGGCAGATCGTGACCCGCGTCATTGAGAAGGCCTTCGACGCGGAGGGATGGAGCGGCACCGTCCGGGCTGTAATGAGGAGGATAGGGTGAGCATCTTCCGTCTTGGCGCACCGCGTCAATAGTGGGAGGCTCGAATCATGACCGATCCGAAAACGCCGCTGGAAGTCGACGAAGTCGAGCGCGAGATTCTCGAGCGCCTCGAGAATGACAGCTCTTCGCGAAAGCAGGCGCTTTGGGAGCTCGCCTTTCTCTACAGCCACACGGGCCGCCACGAAAAGTCGCTCGAGTGCATGAACAAGCTTGCCGTGCTCACCGACGGATCGGAGGAGCGCGCGAGTTGCTATCTCGCGATGGGTGGGTTTCGAGAGCACGCGAACGATTTCGAGGGCGCGGTAGGCTACTACTCAGCCGCGTTCGGGATGGAGCCCGGCGACACGACCACGTGGTACTGGATCAACAACAACCTTGGCTATTCGCTTGTACAACTATCCCGCTGCCAGGAGGCAGAACCGTACGTTCAAAGGGCTATCGCGATCGATCCTGCTCGACCCAATGCCTTCAAGAACCTGGGATTGGCCTTCCTCGGCCAGGACAGGCATGCGGAGGCGGCCGACTACTTCGTGCGTGCGACGCAGGTTAACGCCGCCGACGGCCGCTCACTGGGACACTTGGAGCAGCTCGTCGCCGCGCACCCCGAGCTATTGGCCGAAGTGCCTGGTCTGGGGAACAGGCTCAATGCTTGTCGTGTTGCGGTTCGAGAGGTCGCCGCAGTGCAGCCGAACTTGCGGGACCACTGGAACAAGCTTCAGAAACGTCAGGCGCGGCCATGGTGGGCATTTTGGCGGTGAGACTTCACGCCAGCCCCCGCCACACGACGCCTTAGTCTAGTATGAAGTTGGTTTCACCCCTATGAGGAGACCCGTGGTCGGAACCAGGCTCTCCCATTATCGAATCATTGAGATCCTCGGCGTAGGCGGCATGGGCGTTGTCTACCGGGCCCGCGACGAGCGCCTCGAGCGCGACGTGGCGATCAAGGTGCTCCCCGAGGGGGCGCTCGCGAACGATTCCGCGCGCCGGCAATTCCGCAAAGAGGCTCTGGCCCTCTCGCGGCTCAATCACCCCAACATCGCGACGGTCCACGACTTCGACTCCCAGGATGGAGCGGATTTCTTGGTGCTGGAGCTTGTCCACGGGGAGACGCTGTCGGACCGGATCGCGGGGAACCCCTTGCCCGAAGAGGAGGTCATTCGGCTGGGCGAGCAACTCGCGGAGGGGCTCGCTGCTGCGCACCGAGAGAGGGTGCTCCATCGCGATATCAAGCCGGGGAATCTGCGCCTGACGCGCGAGGGCCGGCTCAAGATCCTCGACTTCGGCCTCGCGAAGCTGGTGCGGCTCACCGGGGAGCTGCCGACTTCACAAACGGCGACTGCCGGTGACCGGGTCGCTGGGACGCTTCCTTACATGTCACCCGAGCAGCTGCGCGGGGACACGCTGGACCCTCGAAGCGATCTCTACGCGGTGGGGGCGGTGCTCTACGAGATGGCCTGCGGCAGGAGGGCGTTTCCGCAAGAGTCTCCGCCCGCCGTCATCGGAGCCATCCTAGGCCACCCTCCGACGCCTCCGCATGAGATCTCTCCGGGCATCTCAGCGGACCTCGAGCGGATCATTCTACGTTGCTTGGAGAAGGCCCCGGCGCACCGGTACAAGGACGCGAGTGAGCTTGCGACCGATCTCCACAAGCTGCGGCCTTCGGAATCGGGGCGCCGGCCTAGCCAATCCGCGCCGCGCCGGCGAAGGCGGGGTCCCGTCCTTGGCGCAGCGGCCGCTGCCGTCGGCGCTGCCGCGCTCGTGTTGGTCCTCAATATCGGCGGTGTGCGAGATCGGATCTTCCAAGGGCGAAGCGCCGGGACGATCCAAGCGCTCGCGGTGCTCCCGTTGCTGAATCTCTCCCGCGATCCCGAACAGGATTACTTCGTCGACGGCATGACCGAGGAGCTGATCCACCGGCTGTCTCAGGTGGGATCGCTTCGGGTCATCGCGCGCTCCTCCGTTATGGCGCTGAAGGGCACCAAGGACTCGCCGTCCCGGATCGCGAAGAAGCTGGGAGTGGGGCACCTGGTCGATGGGTCGGTGACCCGATCGGGCAGCCGCGTCAGGATCTCGGCGGAGTTGATTGGAGCGCAGACCCAGCAGGTGATTTGGGCCGGGAGCTACGAGCGGGACATCCAGGACGTGTTCATGCTTCAGACGGACGTGGCCAAAGCCATCACAGGAGAGATCCGTGCGCGTCTCACCACGTCGGAGCGCGCGCGTCTCACGCAGCCTATACAGGTCAGTCCCGCCGCGCACGAAGCCTACCTGCGCGGGCGGTACGCCATCTCGAAGCGAGACAGTTCGGCCATTTACAAGGGCCTCAATTATTTTCTCGAGGCTGTTCGAATTGATTCTACGTATGCCCTCGCCTGGGTGGGGGTCGCCTACGGCAACTACAGCATATCCAACATCTATGTCCCGCCTGCGATCGCGATGCCGCGCGTCCGAGCCGCCGCGGAGCGCGCTATCTCGCTCGACCCGGATTTGGCCGAGGCCCACGCCTGGAGAGCGGTCGTGCTCGCCTTATATGAATGGAATTGGGCCGAGGCTGATCGAGAATTCGCACAAGCGTTCGACCTGAACCCGAGCCTGGCGGAAGCCAATCAGTTCTACGCCATTTCGCTCATGTATCGAGGGAGGCTCGATGAAGCGCTGCGTGAGTTCCGACGTGTTCAGCAGTTAGATCCTCTTGCGGACTACCTCGGTGGAATCATTTCGTGGTGTCTGTATTTCAAGGGATCCTATGAGGAAGCCGCGACCGACTTTCGAAGGAGACTTGAGATCGATCCCCGCGTATCCGACATCCACGCTTGGCTTGGCTTGTGCTACCTGCGGCAGGGCAAGCAAGCCGAGGCCCTGAAGGAACTGCGAGTGGGAGCCGATCTTGCGGATCACGCGTGGCCGATCGCTCAGTTTGGCTATGCCCTGGGCGTCCTCGGACACCGCGAAGAGGCGGAAGCCGTGTTGAAGAAACTGCTCCAGCCACGGGCCGGGGCTGCCATTCATTCGTACAGCGTTGCCCTCGTTTACATGGGGCTCGGAGACAGGCAGCACGCGTTCGAGTGGCTGGAGAAGGCGTACGCCGATCGTAGTGAGGACCTGCCGATGATCCGTGTCGACCTGGCCTGGGATTCTGTGAAGTCGGACCCGCGGTATCAAAGTCTGCTCAGGCGGATGAACCTGACCCTCAGCAGCAAGACTTCAGCGGCGCCCCCTACTTGAAATTCTTGATCAGCACGACGTTCTGGCTCGACTCCCCGTACGTGAAGAAGACGCGGCTTCCATCACGCGACCACTTCATGCTGCCGACATCCCCGGTCTCGAAATCCGTGATGGCGACCGGATTGGAACCGTCCGCGTTGACAACCCAGAGGTTGTCCGCGTTCTCACCATGGCGCCGAAGCAGGAGGCGCTTCCCGTCCGGCGACCACCGATGCCGCGTGATTCGGCCATCCGTGAAGTGCGTGATCTCCGTTGGCTTCCCACCATCCAGCTGCAGCCGGAAGAGATTCCTCTCCCCGTTCGACACATGGAGGTACGTCAGGCCCCTTCCGTCGGGTGTCCAGACAACGTCGTTGGCGCGCGGCGGGATTGCGGGCGTCACCACCGGCCCTCCGCCCTTCGCGGGGATGATTTGTGGGGTGAACGCCCCCTGGCCGTTCACGTCGTGGAGAAAGCTGTGAAAAATCCGTGTCCCGTCGGGTGAGAAGAGCCCGGAAGTAAAGCCGCTGGAGGCAAGGCGGGTGGCTTCGCCGCCATCCGAAGAAACGCTCCACATCACGTTGGCAGTACCGAAGCGCTGGAACATCACTTGGCGACCGTCGGGCGAGACGTCCCTCATGAATTCTCCCTTGCCCGTCGTTAGCTGCCGGGCGTTCTCCCCGTTCGGGTCGGCGCGCCAGATGTGAATCGCCTGGTTTTCGTCCACGCGCATGTAGAACAATCCCGCGCCGGGCCTGAAGACCGGGTTGAAGGAGGAGACAGGGCCCAATGTGACCGGTCTCTGGCCTGTGCCATCAAAGCCGATCGCCCATACTTGGGCGGATCCCTCCTTGGTAGTGTCATAGAAGATGGTGCTGTCCTGCGCGGCATCGAACTCTTGAACGGAGCCCTCGTCACCGGCCCCAAACGTGATCTGGCGTAGGTTCCGCGATCCGGACGGGTTCGCGGACCAGAGGTTCGCGACTTGCCGAACACGCACCGCGGCGATGGTCGCGCCGTCAGCCGAGATGGACATGCTGGAATAGAAGTTCTGGTCGCTCGTGATCCGGTGGATTCGACCGTCGGGATAGGCAACCATCCAGAGCTGCCCGGCCCCGAAATTGGCCAGATCGATTGCCGAGAGCAGAAGCCCGCTGCCGTCGCCAACCCATGAGATTTCAGTGACGAAGACCCATGCCGCCTTGCCGACCGGCTCCCGTCGGCCATTGTCAACCTGGAAGGTGACCACGGAGGCTCCAGGCGAAAGGTTGCCGCGCGTTTCAACCGCCGCGATCCTCTTGCCGTCGGGAGACCACGCTGGTTGGCGGAGGGAAATAGGGTCGGTGGCGCTCGCCAGCACGCGCTCCGTGGCCTTTTCGAGATCGAATATGACGAGATCCTCTTCCTTCTTTTGGGGCACGCCCCGGAAGAAACAGATCTGTTTGCCGTCGGGCGAGAACGTCGCCCTCGAATCAATGTCGTAGGTTCGTTTGCGAGGAGTCCCTCCGAGAGTGGGGATCTCGAAGAGCGCCGTGTATCCGTCGCGGTCGGGGTCGGGGCTCAGGAAGTAGAGATAATCTCCGTTGGGCGTGAACACCAGGCCGGCGGGGACGGCCATCTGCGGCGGGAGTATTTGCACGTCACTGCCCGTCGCGAGCTGGCGCATCCAGATGCTCCCTTGCCCGCCCATTTCGAGGACGTAGGCGAGGTACCGGCTGTCGGGTGACAAGGCGGCGCTCTGTGCCGCGCCGCGGCTGGTGACGGTGGTGATCTTCAGGGGCACGATGGAAGAACGGTCGACACGCTTGGCGTTGTGGAGGTAGAGGAGGATGCTTCCGACGACCGCTACCGCGAGGACGAGCACCCTCACGATGATTGCCGTGGGCGACTTGCGCTTGTGGATCGGCGCCGTCCCCAGCGCCGAGGAGCCGCTCCCCGAAGTGGCGGAGGCCGAGAGCGACTCGTACTCGTCGACGATCTCGCGCAGCTCGATCGCGAGGTCCTTCGCCGACTGAAGGCGCTGCTCCGGGTTCTTGGCGAGGCAGCGGCGGATTAGCCGTCTGAGCTCAGCCGGAGCTTCCTTGTTCAGCTCCTCGATCGGCGTCGGCTTGTCGTGGAGGATCTTGTGCATCGTCTCGACGTTCGAGTCGGCGACGAACGGCCTCTTCTTCGTCGTCGCCTCGTAGAGGATCGAGCCGAACGAGAAGATGTCGGAGCGGTGATCGACGGATTTCCCACGCACCTGCTCGGGGGACATGTAGGCGACCGTGCCGACGACCGCGCCCGCGCTGGTGCCGTCCCCGGCATCGGTGAGCCCGCTCGTGACGTCCGCGTCGGCGGATTGCTTCTCCGTGAGCTTCGCGAGCCCGAAGTCGAGGACCTTCGCGAAGCCGTCCTTCGTAACCATGATGTTGCTGGGCTTGAGATCGCGGTGGACGATCCCCGCCGCATGGGCCTTCGCCAACCCCTCCGCGGCCTGCGCTAGGTAGCCGAGCAGCGTGCGAAGATCCGTCTTGTCCTGGTGGATCTTCGTCGAGAGCGTCTCGCCGCTTACCAACTCCATCGAGATGTAGTGGACTGCGGATGAGCCGGAATCCCTGGGGGCACCCTCGTGCCCGCGAACCTCGTCCTGGCCGATCTCGTAGATCGTGACGATGTTCGGGTGGTTGAGCGAGGAGGCCGACTTCGCCTCGCGTTGGAAGCGGCGGACGCGCTCTTCGCTTCGGACCAACTCGGGCGGGAGGATCTTGAGCGCGACGCTCCGCTCGAGCGTCTGATCCTGGGCCAGATACACCTCTCCCATCCCGCCGGACCCTAACGGGCCGACGATGCGGTAATGGGCGATCTGGTCTTCTGGCTGGAGGGTGCCGGGGGCCATTGAGCGGGGGATTCTACCATTTCTATGGGTTACCATTCCCCCATACGGCGTTTGGACCCCACCCTCGACCCGGAGGCTTGCCATGGCCAAAATGAACGAGCTCGAGACGTTTCTCGCTGCATGGGAACTGGAAGCCCAACACACAATCCAAGTCCTGGAAGCGTTGCCCCCCGATCAGTACGACTTTCGCCCCGATCCGAAGGGACGCTCGCTCGGCGAGATGGCATGGCATCTTTGCGAGATCGACGGCCATATCAGTTTCGGCGTCGTCGAGCGTCGTTTCAGCCCAGAGGACAAACTTCCTGAGCTAAAGCGCCCGCGCGAGGTGGAGCTCCTCGCGCCCGGGTTTCGGCGCGTCCACGAACTCGCGATCGAGCGACTGAGCGGGTTGAAGCCTCACGCGCTCGACGAGAAGGTGACGTTCTTCGACGGCACGCCGATGACGATCCGCGACGTGCTTTGGATCGGGCTCCTTCATCATTTGATCCACCACCGCGCGCAATTGGTGATGATGACCCGGTTGGCGGGTGGCGTTCCGCCCGGGCTCTACGGGCCGAATCGGGAGCAGATGGAGGCGATGATGAAGGAGATGCAGGCGGGCAAGAAGTAGGGGTAGTGCGGGATTGGGGGGATCGCGGTGGCTCGGTCAGGTCGTCAGGAGCGAGGGCGAACGACGAATGGGCCCGAACATGACCTTGTATGCTACCTAGTTCCGCCGTCACTCGCTAACGCGACTACTCCAAAGAACCCTCGGGAGCGGGGACCTCAATGGCACGCTCGGTTTGGCTATCCATCGGGGCTGTTCACCGCATTCCTGACAAGCACGACTGCTGCTTCGAGCCGGATTGCCGCACCGGCTCCGCCGGGCATCGCGATCTCCGGCATGCTTGGACCCTCCCCATCATTGCGGCGGCGAGTTTCTACTCAGGGCGCCACACCCCGTCTGGATCCTTGCGCCATAGTGCAGGGTGCCGGCGGAGTCCGCGATCGTGAACTGATTCGTAGCGACCTCGTATGCCAATCTGTCTCCGGGGCCGACGATGACCTCCTGAGCCTTCCACGTAACAGGACCGGGAATGGCGTCCTTGCCTTTCAGCGCGCGTGCGGTTCCCCAGACGTGTCTTTTCACTTGCTACGGAAGACTGGAAGGAGTAGTCTGCTTGCCCTCCCCACGTACAACGCAAGACCTCGGAGGTACCTATGTTCGGGGCCCGGTCGGCGTTCGTCTCCATGCGCCCAGTATTGCTGCTAATTACAACCTTCAGCCTTATTCTTCCGGGCCGATGTTCTGGTTCCAGACGGCTAGCGCGTTAGGTATGGACCTGACCGTGCCGTCGCGGCTCGGCATCGCGCGCACACGCGACAGAGCAGATCGTCCCCTCAGCATAGCCAACGCAACTATTACATATCGTGGCGGGCCGGTTATCTCGAACGTCAGGATCGTCATGATCCTCTACGGGGCAGGAACCTGCAACCCACACGTAGATGGAACTGCAAGGCCCAACATGCATGTTGCGGGCGGAGTCTTCTTCGTCAGGGCCGAGACAGGCGACGGCGTTGCGACTAGAGAATTCGTTCCGTCAAATGACGCGGTTCTCAGTCTAGGCTGGACCCGAGACGACTTGGTCGTGTCAGGCGAGGATCGCGATGGCTAGCTCAACAGCGCACCGCGCTGCAATCAGCTTCATGCGCAGGCAGCCACTTGGCCAAGCCCGGTCGAGCGTCGTCCTCGCATTGGTGCTCCTCTCTCTTCTCGCAAGAACGACTTGGGCGCTGACGGGCTACACAGTGGGTGGAAACGGGGTCATCTTCAAGTCCGAAAACGGGTCGAGCTGGAGCTCGTTGACATCAGGCAGCGGTGCCGTTTTGACGTCGGCGTATTCAATACATCCGGACACAGCATGGGCCTCTGGTGGCCAAGTGATCCTGAAGACAGGGAACCACGGAAGCACCTGGGTAAACAAGTACACTACTGGCTCAGACGCTCTGAACTCTGTTTTCTTTGTCAACTCTGCACTTGGTTGGGCAGTAGGGGCCTCGGGGGCGATTGCCAAGTCAACCGACCGAGGTGAAACGTGGACGGATCAGACAAAGCCAGTCACTGTTGACCTGAACTCTGTCTATTTCATTCACCCCGATACCGGGTGGGTAGCGGGTGGTCAAGTAATTCTGAAGACAACAAACCGCGGGAGCACTTGGGCGGACAAGTATCTCGGCCCGAGCGTTTTCAAATCGGTCTTCTTCGTTA
>JBGPMG010000054.1:0-13377 GCA_041486815.1 Candidatus Eiseniibacteriota bacterium
TCAAGCCCGGCCACGGCGCGGCGGGCCGGGCTCGCTATCTCGCGGCATGGCTGCTTCCGTTCCTCGGCACGATGCTCCGACTCGGCGAATCGTACGGAGATGCGCTCGCCGCCCGCGGTTACGCCCTCGGCGCGCGCCGCCGGAGTGGGCTCAAGTCGACCTGGGGCTGGCCCGAAATGGGGGTCGTCGCGGCGGGAGCGGCGTCGGCCGTGTGGCTTCTCCGTGGCCTCTGATCGCCGGGATGCGACCTACCGCCTCGTGATCGAGTACGACGGCTCGGAGTTCCACGGCTGGCAAGTGCAGACGACCCATCGAACGGTCCAGGGGGAGATCGAGACCGCGCTCCGGCGCCTTGCGCAGGACCCGGTCCGGATCGCCGGAGCGGGGCGCACCGACGCGGGCTGCCACGCGGCCGGGCAGGTCGCGAGCGTGCGGCTCTCGACGCGCCTTTCGACCGAGCGGCTCCGGCTCGCGCTCAACGCCCTCCTTCCCGCCGACGTGAGGGTCCTCGAGGTCGCCGAGGTCGATCCGGAGTTCCACGCGCGGTACGACGCGATGAGGCGAGCGTACCGCTACGTGATCGATCCGCGGGCGGTTCCGATCCGGCGGCGGTACGCCTGGGCTCGAGCGGTCGACGCGGGCGTCACCGCGCTCAACGAGGCCTCCCGCCCGCTCCTCGGCATCCACGATTTCACCACCTTCTCGAAGCAGGGCGGCGAGAGCGGGGAGACGCGGTGCCGCGTCACGCGCGCGCGTTGGTCGGGGCGCCGCGGGCGGCTGCGCTTCGACATCGAGTCGGATCGATTCCTGTACACTATGGTTCGACGGATCGTGGCCACCGTCGTCCGCGCTACGGAGAGCGGGACGGGGGCGCGGGCGGTTGAATCCGCTCTAGCGGCGAGGGACCGCCGCGCCGCCGCACCGCCCGCTCCGGCGCATGGCCTCTACTTGATGCGGGTTCGCTACCCCCGGGTGGGGTGGATCCCCAAGGAGTCTCTGAATGTCGTCGCCTGAAGCAGTTCCCAAGCCCCCTCGCGACCGGGGAAAGTGGCCCCTCGGCACCCTGGCGGCCGGGGTCTTGTTCGGCTTCCTCCTACTGGCCGCGCTCCTTCTGGGAGTGCGGATGCAAGAGCGCGCAGAAGCGCCGGGGCAGGTTCCGACCGCGGCCGCCGCGGAATCGATCGCGGAGAACGCCCCCGAGGGCGTTGACCGGTCGCGTCGGACGGCGATCGTCGAGGCGGCGCAGCGCGTCGGGCCTTCCGTCGTCACGCTCAGCGTGGTGCAGACGCGCGAAGTCCAGACCTCGCCGGTTCCCTTAGGGAGCGAGTTTTTCGAGCCGTTCTTCCGGGACATGATCCCGCAGTACCGCTACCGGGAGCAGATCCCGAGCATGGGGTCCGGATTCATCATCTCGAAGGACGGCTACGTCCTCACGAACGAGCACGTCGTGCACGGCGCCGACAAGATCACCGTGATCCTCTCCGATGGGCGCTCCTTTGTGGGCCGGCTCGTCGGCTCGCACCCGCAATACGACCTCGCGATCGTGAAGATCGACGGCAAAGACCTCCCGGTCGCGCCGCTCGGGACCTCGAACGACCTCCTTGTGGGGGAGTGGGCGATCGCGATCGGCAACCCGTTCGGCTTCCTCTTGAACGATACGCAGCCGACGGTGACCGCGGGCGTCATCAGCGCGACACGGCGCGACATCAAAGCGCAGTCGCAGAGCACCGGGATCTACAAGAACATGATCCAGACCGACGCGGCCATCAATCCGGGGAACTCGGGTGGGCCCCTTGTGAACGCCCGGGGCGAGGTCATCGGCGTGAACACGTTCATTTTCACGAAGAGCGGCGGCTCGGAGGGGATCGGGTTCGCCATCCCGATCGACGCCACGAAGCGGGTGGTGGACGAGATCATTCGTTACGGCAAGGTTCGCAACGTCTGGATCGGCGTCCGGACCTGGGAGATCACGCCGTACGTCGCGGAGCGCCTCGGCACCACGGACCGGAACGGACTCTACGTGGCGGTCATCGAGCGGGGCAGCCCGGCGGACAAGGCCGGCGTCAAGGTGGGCGACATCATCCGCAAGGTGAACGGCACGCCCGTGCGGGACAGCAACGAGGCGTATCGCGTGATCTTCGGAGCCAGCGTGGGCGACACGGTCTCGCTGACCGTGGAGCGCGACGGGAAGCTCCAGACGATGAAGCTCCTCTTGGAAGAGACGCCGGAGGAATGACGGCATGATCGCGCGCTACAGCCGGAAGGAGATGGCGGCGCTTTTCGCCGATGAGGAGCGGTACCGCACCTGGCTCGAGGTGGAGCTGGCGGTCGCTAAGGCGATGGAACGGCGCGGCGAGATCCCGCGCGGCGTGACGGCCCGGCTCCGCGAGCACGCGCGGATTGACGCCGCCCGAATCGACGAGCTCGAGGAGACGCTCCGGCACGACGTGATCGCGTTTCTGACTCAGGTGGGCGAGACCGCCGGAGCCGACGCGCGGTACCTCCACCTCGGCATGACCTCCTCGGACTTGGTCGACACCGCCCTGGCGCTCACGCTGACTCGGGCTATCGATCTCCTCGCGAAGGAGCTGGAAGCGCTGCGGGAGACGGTTCGGGGGATGGCGCTCCGCTACAAGGAGACGCCGATGGTGGGCCGGACCCACGGCGTCCACGCGGAGCCGATCACGTTCGGTCTCAAGATTCTGGTCTGGTACGAGGAGTTGGGGCGCGCCCGAGGGCGGATCGCGCGCGCTCGCGAAGCGGTCGCGGTCGGAAAGCTCTCGGGCGCGGTCGGGACTCTGGCGCACGTGAGCCCCGAGCTCGAGGAGCAGGTGCTCGGCGCACTCGGCCTGAAGCCCGAGCCGGCGGCGACGCAGGTCGTCCAGCGCGACCGCCACGCGGAGTTGCTCTCGGCGCTCGCGCTCCTCGGCGCCTCCCTGGAGAGGATCGCTGTTGAGATCCGGCACCTCCAGCGCACCGAAGTCTTGGAGGCCGAGGAGCCGTTTCGCGAAGGGCAGAAGGGCTCGTCTGCGATGCCGCACAAGCGGAACCCGGTCCGGTGCGAGCGGGTCACCGGGCTCGCGCGGCTGCTCCGCGCGAACGCGCACGCGGCATTGGAGAACGTCGCGCTCTGGCACGAGCGCGACATCAGCCACTCGAGCGTCGAGCGCGTGATCGTACCCGACTCGTTCCTCCTCGCCGACTTTATGACGAGCGAGATGCGGGGCGTGCTCGCGGGCCTCCACGTCTACCCGGATCGGATGCTTCAGAACCTCGGGTTGACGCGCGGGCTCGTCTACTCGCAGCGGGTCCTGCTCGCGCTGACGACCGCCGGGATCGCCCGGGAGGAGGCGTACGCGATCGTCCAGCGCCACGCGATGGAAGCTTGGAAGGGGGGCCCGGATCTGAGGTCCCGGCTCGCGGCAGATCCCGCAGTGACGCGCCTTCTGAAGCGCGAAGATCTGGAGGCTTGCTTCGACCCGAAGTACTTCCTTCGAAACGTGAATCAAATCTTCGATCGTATTCTTGGAGCGTCAGTTGCCGCCAGTGGCTGAGGCCCACGTTCTCCCCCTCTCGGAGACGGACCCGGAGAGCCTCGGGAAGCTCTTGACCGCGGAGGGACTCCGCCTCACACCGCAGGAAGCGAAAAGGATGCTCGAGCTCCTGGGGAGGAACCCCACGCGCGTCGAGGCGACGATCTTCGACACGATGTGGAGCGAGCACTGCTCCTACAAGAGCAGCCGTTGGGTGCTCCGAACCTACCTCCCGATCGAGAGCCCGGACGTGATCTTGGGCCCCGGCGAGGATGCTGGGGTCGTCCGGTTTGGAGAGCATCGCGGCGTGAGCTATGCGCTCGTCTTCGCCCACGAGAGCCACAATCATCCGTCGCAGATCGTCCCGGTCGAGGGTGCCGCCACGGGGATCGGCGGCATCGTTCGCGACGTGGCGTGCATGGGGGCCGAGGTCATCGGCGTGATGGACGCGCTCCGCTTCGGAGATCCCGACGGGCCTCGGGCAAGCGCGGTGCGCGAGACCGTGCGCGGGGTCGTCGACGGAATCTGGCAATACGCGAATCCGCTCGGCGTTCCGAACCTAGGGGGCAACGTCTTCTTCTCGGGGCGATACGACGAGAACTGCCTCGTGAACGTCGTGGCGCTGGGAATCGTCCGCGCCGATCAGGTCGTCCGCAGTCGCGTCCCCGACGCGGCGAAGACCGAGCCGTACGTCCTCGTGCTGGTCGGAAAGCCGACAGACGAGACCGGCTTCGGCGGCGCGTCCTTCGCCTCCGCGATCCTCGGGGAGGGCGATCACGATCAGCGGGCCCACGTGCAGGTGCCCGATCCATTCCTGAAGCGAGTTCTCTTCGAGGCGAATCGCGCGGCCCTTGCCTGGCTCCACGCGCAGGGGTCTCCGTTCGGGTTCAAGGACTTAGGCGCCGGCGGGGTCGCGTGCGCCTCCTCGGAGCTCGCCGCGGCGGGGGGCTTCGGGATGGACGTCGACCTCGATCGCGTGCCCACGCCGCGGGGCAACTACCCGCCCGAGGTGATCAGCTGCTCCGAGACGCAGGAGCGGTTCGCGCTCGTGATCCCCGAGCGGCTGGCCCCGCGGCTCCTCAAGATCTACAACGAGGAGTTCGCGCTCCCCGAGGTCTACGAAGGCGCCCGGGCTGCCGTCATCGGGCGCGTGCGCGACGACGCTCGCTATCGGATCCTCCAGGGCGGGCAGCCGGTTTGCGACGCCCCGGTCGAGGTGATCACGGCTGGAATCGAGCACCGCCGGGGCCAGAGGCCCCGCGCTCCGCGACCGGCGGCGACGCCGCTCCCACCGGTGCGGGATCACGACGCGCTGTTCCGCCGTCTGATCGGCACGCCCAATCTCGGATCGCGCGATCCGATCTTGCGCTACTACGACACCGAAGTGCAGGGACGGATGGTGATCCGCGCGGGGGAAGCGGACGCTTCCGTGATGGCGCCCGTGCCCGGCTCGCCGCTCGGGTGCGCGCTTTCCGTGGGCGGGAATCCGTGGTACGTCGCGGCCGATCCCTACGGGGGCTCGGCGCACGCCGTCTATGAAGCGCTCCGAAATCTCGTCTGCGTCGGCGCTAAGCCCACGGCCCTCACCGACTGTCTCAATTTCGGGAATCCGGAGGATCCGGAGGTTTTCGACGACTTCGTGAACTCGGTGCGCGGGCTTGGGGATGCCGCGCGGGCCCTCGGCCCGCGGGGCACGGCGGGGCCGCCGATCCCGTACGTCTCGGGCAATGTCTCCTTCTACAACGAGTCATCCACCGGACGAGCCATCGAGCCCTCCCCGATCGTCGCGGGGCTCGGCGTGCTCGAGAATTACGCAGTCGCGATAACCGGGGCGATCAAGCGCGCCGGAAGCGTGATCGTCCTGACCGGCCCGCGGGAGCGCCACCTCGGCGCGTCCCAGCTGCGTCATGCCTTGACCGGAGAGACGGGGGGCGACCTCCCGACGCTCGATCTCGAGCGGGAACAGCAGCGCCTCTACACGGTCCTCGAGGCCGTGCGACACGGGCTCGTCCTCGCATGCCATGACATCGCCGAGGGCGGTCTCGCGGTCGCCACCTTCGAGATGGCGCTGGGCGGCTTCGCCTCGCAGGGCCTCGGGCTTCAGATCCCGATCTCAGGCCTGGGCGAGGGCGCTCCCGAGGTCCGGCTCTATTCGGAATCGCCCGGATTCTTGCTCGAGGTCTCCAAGGAGCAGCTCACCCCGCTCCTCGATCTCTTCCGATCGCGGGGGGTCGACGCGGCGATGATCGGTCGGACGCTGACCGAACCTCGACTCAGGCTCCTCGACGGCGGCCTCACGCTGGTCGACGCGGACCTCGCCGATCTCGCTGCGATCCACGCCGGCGCGATCCGGCCCTACGTGGAGTGACGATGGCGCGCATCGCGATATTGCAGATTCCCGGCGTCAACTGCGAGTACGAGACCGCGCGCGTCCTCGAGACGGTGGGCCTCGAGCCGCGCATCGTGCGATCCAACGAGCCGGCCTCCGTGCTTGGGGAGTTCGACGCCTACGTCCTCCCGGGAGGCTTCGCGTTCCAGGACAGGATCCGCGCGGGGGCGGTGGCGGCGAAGCTCCCAGCGGTCGAGCGGATCGCCGCAGAGTCGGAGCGGGGAAAACCGGTGCTCGGCATTTGCAACGGAGCGCAGGTCCTCGTCGAAGCGGGGCTCGTTCCGGGGATTCGTTCCGGGAGGGTGGAGATGGCGCTTGCCCCCAACCGCGCGCCGCGGCGCCAGGGATACCTCTGCCGCTGGGTGCGGATTCGTGTGGAGGATGGCCCGGGCCGGAAGATCTGGTGCTCGGCCCTTCCGGCGGGGGAAATCGTTCCGCTCCCGATGGCCCATGGGGAAGGGCGGTTCGAGACGGCGGACCCCGAGGTCCGTTCGAGCATCCAAAGAGATGGGTTGGCGCTGTTCCGCTACGTCGACGCCTCGGGCCAACCGGCGAGTCGGTATCCGGATGATCCGAACGGCGCGCTCTTCCAGGCCGCGGCGATCACGAATCGTTCCGGAAACGTGCTGGCGATCATGCCGCACCCGGAGCGCGCTTCATGGCTCAAACAGGTTCCCCTCGAGTGGCCGGGAGTCTGGGGCGAACGGCGCCGCGGTTCGGTCGGATCGTACGAAGCGCTCGAAGGCTCGGGCCCCGGGCGATTCCTCTTCGAGTCGCTGGCGCGATCGCTCGGGGTCGTACGCGCCGCGGAGGCGTCCCGATGAGCGCCGTGCTCCTGACCCAATTCAAGATCTCGGATCTCTCGGCGTGGACCGCGCTCGAGACCGGCCGCCGGCTGCTGGCGCCCGGCCTCGCGCTCCATCGGGTTGTGAGGGAGGATCTCTACTTGTTCGAACCGGGTTCCGGCGCCGCGCCCGATGCGTTCGAGGGTCCGCTTCGCCACGCGATCGAGAGCAGCAACTTTTTCGTCAATCCGAACAAGGAGCGGTATCGGTTCCTGACCGCCTCTGGCCGCGGCGATTCGCTCGAGGCGCCCGAGGGGGCCTGGGGGATTCTCGCGCGGACGAGAGACGATACCCAGGACGATGGCTTGCGCGCCCGGCTCCTCCGGGAGCATCCGATCGAAGGCCTGGGCGCGATCCGGCGCGGGCACCTTTGGTGGCTCTGGACGGAAGGACCTGAAGGGGGGCCGGCCGTGGAGGAATGTTACGAGCGAATCGGCCCGGTGACCGGCACGCGGCGCGGGCTTCTCGTGAACCCGCACGCCGAGGCGGACCTCCGGATCGAGGGCTCTGTGCCGTGGCAAACGGTCGAGAGATTCCTCGCCGGCGCGGCGCCGGCACTGCGGAGCGCTGCTTGATGGAAGGGGGTCTGGTGAGACCGATGGACGGGGACCGGCTCCGGGAAGAGTGCGGCGTCTTTGGAATCTGGGGCGCGGAGAACGCGGCGCGGCTTACCTATGCCGGGCTCTACGCGCTGCAGCATCGCGGACAGGAGAGCGCCGGCATCGTCGCGACCGACGGCGTCGACTTCCGGGAACACCGAGGTGTTGGGCTCGTCTCCGACGTCTTCGTGGGCAACGCGCTCGAGCCGCTTCGAGGCCACGTCGCGATCGGGCACAATCGGTATTCCACCACCGGCGGCAGCCAGCTCCAGAATGCGCAACCTCTGGTCGTCAACTATCGCGAGGGGAAGCTCGCGATCGCCCACAACGGGAATCTTGTCAACGCGCTCGCGCTGCGCGATGAGATGGAAGGGAAGGGCTCGATCTTTCAAACGACGAGCGACACGGAGGTCATCCTCCATCTGATCGCGCGCTCCTCGGCGACCGAGATCGAGCGGATGATTCCCGAAGCGCTCTCTCGGTGCCAGGGCGCGTACACGCTGGTTCTCCTGGCGGGGGAGAAATTGATCGGGGTCCGGGACCCGCGCGGCTTTCGGCCCCTGTGCCTCGGACGCCGCGGCGAGGCCCACGTGCTGGCGAGCGAGACGTGCGCCCTCGACATCGTTGGCGCCGATCTCGTGCGTGAGATAGAGCCGGGCGAGATGGTGATCATCGACGCCGCCGGGGTCCGCTCGTTCCGGATCTTCAAGCCGGAGCCGGCGCGGGCCTGCGTCTTCGAGCTGATCTATTTTTCGCGCCCCGACAGCGTGGTTTTCGGCCAGAGCGTCGACACGGTCCGACGACGTCTTGGACGGCGGCTGGCGGAGGAGCATCCGGCGGAGGCCGACATCGTGATCTCGGTGCCCGACTCGAGCAACTCCGCGGCCCTCGGCTTCTCGGAGCAATCGAAAATCCCGTTCGAGCTGGGGCTGATCCGGAACCACTACGTCGGGCGCACGTTCATTGCGCCGCAGCAGATCACGCGCGACTTCGGGGTCAACTTGAAGTTCAACCCGGTGCGACGGATCCTCGACGGCAAGCGGGTCGTCGTGGTGGACGATTCGATCGTGCGCGGGACGACGAGCCGGAGTCTGGTCGCGATGCTGCGCGCCGCCGGAGCGCGCGAGGTCCACTTCCGGGTGTCGAGCCCTCCGATCGGCTGGTCGTGCTATTACGGGATCGACACGCCGAACCGCCACGAGCTGATCGCCTCGTCCCACACGGTGGAGCAGATCCGGAGCTACCTGCACGTCGATACGCTCGGATACCTATCGATGGAAGGCCTCCGCGCCTGCGTCGAGCGCCCCGACGACCACTGCTACGCCTGCTTCAACGGCGACTACTCCGTTCGCTTCGGGGAGGAGATGGACAAGCTCGCGATGGAGCGTGGGCGGACCCGAGTGACGGAGCCGCCTGCGTAGACGTCTCGAGGGCGTGCGAAATGCCCGCCCGCCCGATTGCCACTTGGTAAATTGCACGACTCCGCGTCGATCGTTTCGCGCGTTCCCGCCGCAACTTAGCCACCCAGCCCGCCCGGCGTCCGCCCGGCGCCGAAGTCATTCCCTGGCATGAACATTGCCCTACGACCGGCGCGAGCACCCCTGGCCTCATCGCAAAACACGGACGTTCGAGGGCCGACTCGTGGCGGGAGAGAACGGCAAGCGCAAGAAGCTGGGCGAGTACCTGCTCGACGCGGGGCTCGTTACGGAACAGCAGCTGAAGGAGGCACTCCGCCGGCAGCGTCAGACGCGGGAGCCGCTCGGCCACATCCTCTCGCGCACCGGGATGGTGTCCGAGGCCGACATCTGCAGCGTGCTGCACACGCAGCTCGGCCTACCGATCGTTGATCTCCAGACGGTCGCGATCGACGAGGGCGTCATCCGCCTCATCAAGGAAGAGCTGGCCAAGAAATATACCGCCATACCCATAGAAGTCGAGAACCGGACCACGCTCCGGGTCGCGATGGCGGATCCGCTGAACGCCGCCGCCCTCGAGGACCTCAGATTCCAGAGCGGGTACTTCGTCCGGCCGGTCCTTGCCCCGCCCACCGAGATCGTCGAGGCGATTTCGAAGTACTACCACATCGACGCCTCCGTCGTGGAAATCCTCGAGAACATCATCAAGAACGATCCTGTCGCCGACGTGCGCGAGATCGTCGAGCCGGAGCCCGACGAATCGTTGGACGAGCTGATGAAGATCAGCGCCGGCCCCCCGATCGTCCGGCTCGCCAATTGGCTCATCACGCGCGCCGTGGAGATGAGATCGAGCGATATCCACATCGAGCCGCAGGAGAAGGGGGTCGGCGTCCGCATCCGCGTCGACGGCCTGCTCCAAGACATGGAGCGCCTCCCCAAGTGGACCCAGGGAGCGCTGATCTCGCGGATCAAGATCCTCTGTTCCCTCGACATCGCCGAGAAGCGCCTTCCCCAGGACGGCCGCTTCCGCGTGGAGATCGACGGCAGGCGGATTGATTTCCGCGTCTCGACCCTGCCCACGGACCACGGTGAGAAGATCGTTATCCGCATCATCGATCAGGAGCGCTCGGCGCTCCGCCTCGACACGCTCGGGTTGAGCGAACCGGTGCTCGCGAAAATCCGGGCGTACGGCCTCCGTCCGCAGGGGATTCTGATCGTGACGGGGCCGACGGGGAGCGGGAAGACCACGATGCTCTACTCCCTGCTGCAACACATTCACTCGGTGACCAAGAACATCGTGACCGTCGAAGATCCGATCGAGTACCAGGTCGCCGGCGTGAATCAGGTCCAGGTGGACGAGAAGAGCAAGAAGACGTTCGCGGCGATCCTCCGCGCCATGCTCCGCCAGGATCCGGACGTCATGATGATCGGGGAAATCCGAGACTTCGAGACCGCCCAGATCGCCTTCCGGGCGTCGATCACCGGCCACCTCGTCCTCTCGACCGTCCACACGAACGACGCCCCGTCGGCGGTGACGCGTCTCGCCGACCTCGGTCTCCAGCCGTACATGGTCGCCTCGAGCCTCACCGGCGTCGTCTCGATGAGGTTGCTGCGGACGCTCTGCCCCAAGTGCAAGGATACCTACGTTCCGACCGCGGAGGAGCTCCGGCTCCTCGGGCTCAGCGGGCGCGAGGGCGCCGACCTGACGCTGCACCGCCCGGTCGGATGCGAGCACTGCTTCGAGACCGGCTTCCGCGGCCGAATCGGTGTTTTCGAAGTGCTCGACGTCACCGACCCGATCCGCCGGTTGATCGCGAGCGGCGCGCCGGAATCGATGGTTCGCCAGGCCGCGCTCGAGGCCGGCATGGTCCCGATCGGTCAGGATGGGATGTCGAAGGTTTTGTCGGGACTGACGAGCCTCGAGGAGCTGCAGCGGGTTGTCTACTGCGAGGAGGAGCTCGCGCGGATCTGTCCCTCCTGCCACGAAACCGTCTCCTCCGAATTCCTCTTTTGCCCGCACTGCGGCAACGCCGCCGACCACGTTTGCCCCGAGTGCCAGCGGCGGGTAGACCCTGATTGGTCGTTCTGCCCCGCGTGCGGGGCCCGCCGGAGGGATCTCTCCTCGCAGGTGGTGCCGGCGGGAAACGTGGAGCCGATCATCGGGCTCACGGAGCCTGCGCCGCACCACGCCAGCGTCACCCGGAGCGCCCGCCCCGCCGCTCCGCGTCGCGGCGCTTGACCCACTCCTCTCCGATTCTTAGAATCGCCCGACCTACGGCCTGAGCCGGCATCCCGCCGGCCGATCTCGCGCCGGTGCACCACTTACTCCCGGGGAGCCGTGTCCGTCCAGGAATCCCGCCGCGAGAAGCTCGAAGCGCTGAGTCGGCGCGGCATCCAGCCGTACGCCTATCGTTACGATGTGACCCACCGCTCCTCGCGCGTCCGAGAGGACGTCGATGCGCTGGAGGCGTCCGGGACCGTCGTGCGCGTCGCCGGCCGTCTCATGACCAAGCGCGGGCATGGGAAGGCCTCCTTCGCCTCCCTGAAGGACGCGGACGGGATGCTCCAGATCTACCTCCGGGAAGACGTGCTCGGCCCGGAGCCGTACGCGGATGCGACCGGATTCGATCTCGGCGATTGGATCGGCGTGGAAGGGCAGGTCTTCCGGACGAAGACCGGCGAGACGACGGTCCGCGCGAACCGGATCGAGCTCCTCTCGAAGTCGCTCCGGCCCCTGCCTGAGAAGTGGCACGGGCTGACCGACGTCGAGACGCGCTATCGGCAGCGCTACGCCGACCTGATCGTCAACGATGAGGTGCGGACGGTGTTCCGCTCCAGGGCGGCGATCGTCGGAGCGCTCCGCGAGTTCCTCGACGCCCGCGGCTATGTCGAAGTGGAAACGCCCGTGCTCCAGCCGCTTTACGGCGGCGCGGCCGCGCGGCCGTTCGTGACCCACCATAACGCGCTCGACATGAAACTCTATCTCCGAATCGCGGTAGAGCTCTATCTGAAGCGGCTCATCGTCGGCGGCCTCGACCGCGTCTACGAGGTCGCGAAAACGTTCCGCAACGAGGGCGTGGACCGGTTCCACAATCCCGAGTTCACGATGCTCGAGTTCTATCAGGCCTACGCGGACTATGAGGAGATGATGACGGTGACGCAGGACTTGATCCTGCATGCGGTCCGCCGCGTCCATGGGTCGCTCCGGGTCCCATTCGACGGCCGGGAGATCGATTTCGCGCCTCCATGGCGCCGCGTCCGTTTCGGCGACGCCGCGGCGAAGGCGTTGGGGGTGGATCGGCTTCCGGCGGAGGAGCCGGCCCTCCGCGAGCTCGCCCGCAAGGCCGGGGTCGAAGTCGACCCCAAATTCTCCTACGGGCGTATTCTCGACGAGGTCGTCTCGGCAAAGGTGCAACACGAGCTTGTCGCTCCGACCTTCCTGGTGGATCACCCCCGCGACATCTCGCCACTGGCCAAGACCAAGCGCGGGGATCCGAGCGTCGTCGAGCGCTTCGAGGTGGTCGTCGCGGGGACGGAGCTCGCGAACGCCTTCTCCGAGCAGAACGATCCAAACGAGCAGCGGCGTGCGTTCGAAGCGCAGCTGGAGCAGCGGAAGCGGGGCGATGATGAGGCGCAGCTCCTCGACGCCGACTACCTCCGCGCTCTTGAGCTGGGCCTGCCGCCTACGGGCGGCGTCGGGATCGGCGTGGATCGCCTCGTCATGCTGCTCACCGATTCGCGATCGATCCGCGACGTAATCCTCTTCCCGCACATGCGGCCCGAGGAGGGACAGGATGCGTAGGCGTCGCCGGCCTCCGGGCTGAGCCGCCGCGCGCAGCATGGGCTACGTTCGGATCATTGCATCGCGCTACCTCCGCTCCAAGCGCCGGCTCCATTTCATCACGCTCGTCAGCCTCCTCGCGATCGGCGGCGTCTTCGTTGGCGTTGCGGCGTTGACCATCGTCCTCTCGGTGATGAACGGCTTCGAGGACCAGGTGCAGCAGCGGATCGCCGGGACGAACGCGCACGTGGCCGTCCTCGACGGCGGCGACCGGCCGCTGCGCCCCGACCCTGCCCTCGAGCGGACCATCCGCGACGCGGTGCCCGGAGCGATCATCGCGCCCTTCGTCTACGGCAAGGTGATGGTCGCGTCGAAGCACGGCGTGGACGGGATGGTCTTGAAGGGCGTCGATCCGGAGCGAGAGCGCCGCGTGACCGACATTCTCGCCCGGTTGACCCCCGCGGACTACCCGTTCGACGGAGGCGACCTTCCGGGCATCGCGCTGGGGCAGGAGCTCGCGCTGCGCCTGCGCGTGACCCGGGGCGACATCATCCTGATCAGCATCCCTTCGGAGGAGCCGGGCGGGTTCCTGGGCGGGGTCCCCAGATCGCGCCGGCTCCGGGTCGGTTCCATCTTCCGTTCCGGCCTCTACGAGTACGACTCATCGTTCGGGGTGGTGCCGCTCGAGACGGCGCAGGAGTTCTTCGGCCTGGGATCCGAGGTCACCGGCTTTGAGCTCCGGCTCCAGGACATGTTTCGCGCGCGGGAAGCCTCGAGTCAAATCGAAGCCGCGCTGGGGCCGGGCTACAGGTCGA
>JBGPMG010000055.1:0-13292 GCA_041486815.1 Candidatus Eiseniibacteriota bacterium
AAAGCTTTCCGGGGATTCGCGAATACCCCGACGAGGCTCTGGAACGCCGAGATCGAGGGCGCTGCGGGTCCCTCCGCGGATTCCACGGAGCCCAGCGCGGGATTCGTCTCTCCCTCCATGTTATTTACCCCCAGTCACTTGCGAAATTGCCTTCAGCGCGAACAGGAACCCGAGGAAAGTACGCCGAAAGCGCGGAAATGCTTACGGAGAAGAAGCTTGCCCGGACCAAGCATGGCCATCAAGCGTAGGCTCCGGGGGTGTGGCTGTCAAAGAGAAACGGGGCCGGGGAGCGCCTGGGCGCGCCCCCCGGCGCGGCGCTCAAAGCTTGAACTCGATCGGAATCTCCACCCAGACGGCCACCGGGTTCCTCCCGGATAACGCGGGGTGGAAGAGCCACCGCGCAATCGCTTCCCGGGCGGCGTCGGTAAGACCCTCGACGTTTCGAATGACCGTCATCCGTACGACACGCCCGTCCCGGCCGACCAGGACGTGCAGCACGACGCGCCCTTCGATCCCCGCATCGCGCGCCCAGGCCGGATACTCCGGCGCGGGACGGTAGTACGGAACCGGCTCCCGATCGTAGGCGACAAATGCTCCCTCTGGTGGATCCCGCTCGACGGCAGGACCATCCGACGGCGGCGCAGGCGTGGCGGAACGATTCTCGTTCTTCGTCTGTTCGTCGCCGCCCACCGGCCCAGCCGCTTTCGGGATCAGCACTCGGACATCGGATGTGGGAATCGGCTCGCCCGGGTTGTCGGGCGGCGGCTGGGCGGTCCTGGGTGGGTCCCGTGGAGCTGCAGGCACTTCGTATGGATTCGACGGCGGCATCGGAATGACGTGAATGCTCGCCTCGTTCCATCTCGGCTCCGTCTCCACCGCGCGCGATTGGAGCCACACCACGGCCGCGAGGATCACGAGGTGCCCGACCCCTGAGATCGCGAACGCGCGGGAGAAGAACCGGCGGGTGTTCGCTCGAAGCTCCGTGGCGCCGATGGGGTGCCAGCCGGGGGGAGGGACGGTCGTCGCGGTCATGGCGCGTTGACCTTTCGTAGCCCGGCTTCATCTCCCCGCCCGTCGGCGGGGAGGCGCTAGTTCGAGGGGAACCTTGCTGCGGAGCTGGTCGCTAGAAGTGGAACTGCATGGGTACTTCGACCCACACGGCGACCGGCTTATTGTTGCTCAGAGCGGGCTTGAAGACCCACTTCTTGATGGCTTCGACCGCGGACTCGTTGAGGCCGGTCACGCCCTTGATCACCTTCACGTTCTTGACTCGCCCGTCTTTGCCGACCAGAACGTGGAGAACGACCGTTCCCTGGATCTGCGCGTCGCGGGCGAACTCAGGGTATGCCGGTGTCACCTGCGTGACGGGGACCGGCTCGTCTTCGTAATAGACGAACTCCCCTTCGCCCGGGAGATCGTCCGAGGCGATGACGAGGCTGTCCTTGCCGGCCTGGCCGAGGCCGACCGGCGAGAGGGCCTGCGAAAGCTCCTGCTGCGTCATGATCGTCTGCTCGGGCGCCTTCGAGTCCGGCACCGGGACCGGCGTTCCGATGGTCGGCTTCACGATCTCCTGATTGATCGGAATGACCGGCGGAGGCGGCGCGTTCGAGAGCGACGGAGGCGGAGGCAGGGTCTGCATCTTGATGACCCGGCCCGTGTACGCGACCTCGTCCGGCGGGTGCCAGATTTGGCTCAGCATGTAGATTCCGATGATCGCCAGGTGGATCCCGGCGGAGATCATCAACGCCTTCCGGAACATCTTCTGCGAGTTCGCCTTGAGGTCGGCGGCCCCGATCGGAACGCGTTCGAACGTCGTCGTCGCGGAGGTCACAGCTTCTCGACCTCCTTCTTTTCATCCGGGGTGAGCGGAGCCAGCGAGAATCGGTTGAGCTCGGCGAACTGCAGCTCGTCGATGATGTTCACCATGTACTTGTACTTCGCGGTCCGGTCGATCTTCACCAGGACGACGAGCTTGGGATTCTTCTTCCCTTCCGTCGCGAAGATCCCTTCGAGCTGATCGATCTTCGCTTCCTTGTACGGATCCTTCGCCACCGTCCAGAACATGCGAATCTCACCCTGAGATTTATCCTCGGGGGCGATTACCCGGAGCGTGAACACGTTCGACTCCGCGATCTCCACCTTGGCTTTCGGGTCGGGCGGCAGGTTGATCTCGAGGGCCTGCGGCTTCCGGAACACCGTCGTGCACATGAAGAAGATGAGCAGCAGGAACGCGACGTCCACCATCGGGGTCATGTCGATCTTGACCCCGATGCGCTTCGGTGCCCGTTTCCGAAGGCCGCCCTTTTTGTGTTTTACGCCAGCTTCAGGGGTGTCTACGGCACCCATCGAACGTCACTCTCCTTTATCGATCCGCGCCCTTGGGCGCTACTGCTTCATTGCAGACTTCTTGCTGGCCACCAGCTCCGTGACGAGTTCGAACACGAGCGTGTTCGTCTTCTGCATGATCGCCATGACGTCTTCCATCGTGCCGTATTCGGATTCCTTGTCCGCCTTGATCGCCACCCGCAGGCGGGGATTCCGGTGGCGCTGCTCCAAGACCAGCTGCTCGAGGCTCGTCATGTCGGTTTCCTGCTGGGGATTCTTCCCTACCTGCCAATACAGCTTGTTGTCCTTGGATATTCCCAGAATAAGCACGTCCGACTCCGGCACCTTGAGGTTGGAGTGGCTGTCCGGCAGGGTGATCGGCACCTTCTGGGGCGGGTCGAACTGCGACGTCGACATGAAGAAAATGAGCAGCAGGAAGGCCACGTCGACCATGGGCGTCATGTCGATCTTGACGCCGATCCGCTTCATCTTCTTCGCAGCCATGCTACTTCGTCGCCTCCTTCAGCGCCAAGACCTCGACGACCTCGAGCGTCGCCTCGTCCATCATGTAATTGAAATTATCGATCATCGTAACGAACACGTTGTAGAGGACGATCGAGAAGATCGCGACGAAGAGACCGCCGGCGGTGTTGATGAGCGCCTCGGAGATACCGATCGCCAGCTTCACGGCGTCCACCGAGCCCGTGTGTCCCAACGCCGAGAACGAGCGGATCATTCCGATGACCGTCCCGAGGAGACCCACCATCGTGGCAATCGAAGCGATCGTGGCCAGCGCGATCAGATTCCGCTCGAGGAGGGGCACCTCGAGCATATTGGCCTCCTCCATCGCCTTCTGAACCTCCTGGAGCTTCGCCTGGCGGTCGATGGGGGCGGACCGCACGAGCAGATAGCGGTCGAGGCCGGCACGCAGCACGTTCGCCAACGAGCCCCGCTGCTTCGAGCACAATTCCGCAGCGCCCTCGATGTCCATCGTGTCGATCTTCTTCCTCACGTTGCGCATGAAGGTTGGAATCGGATCCTTGCCCCGCGCGCGCCCTATCGTGAAGAGGCGCTCGAAGACGAGGGTCACGGACATGATGGAGAGCATGACCAGCAGCGCCACCAGCGGTCCGCCCGACTTGATGTACTCGGGTAGGAATATGTAGATGACGATGGAGATGGCCAGGGAGGCCACTGCAACGATGGTGATGAATAAGCCTTGTCTCACTGCGACTTCCTCCTCTTCCGAGATGAGAACGTCCCGCTCGTGAGAGCGATGCGTTGCATGGTCCACTCCGGAGGTTCGCCGGAGGGCGATTCGCTCGGGCCGGGCCAACAAGTATGCCCCACGTCCGAACTGACCGGCAATACCTCTTACGTGAAGCTCTTCGTGGCTTCCTCGCAGGTATCGTACACGTCGAAGACGAGCGAGAGCTTGGTGACGACGAAAATGTTCTGAATCTTCTTGTCCACCGCGCAGAGCTTCATCTTCGCGTTTCGCTTCGCGTAGTTCGAGTGCCCCGCGATGAGCACACCAAGGGAAACCGAGTTCATGAACGAGGTTTGGCCTAGATTGATCAGTAGCTTCGTGTTTCCGGCCTCGCTCAGCTCCTTGATCTTGGCCGCCAGCTCGTCCGTCTCCTTGCCCCCCAAGAGCATTCCCTTGGGGGTGAGGACCGTCACGTCACCCGAGGTTCGGACTTCCAAGCTCATCGTGCCTCCCTGTTCGCGGCATCCCGCCGCGTTGCCTTACGGAGTGCTGGCGCCCGCGCCAGTCGATTTCCCGCTCTTGCGCTCCAGCTGTTGCTGCTCCCACTTTCGAATGATATCGAGTCCCCGCGAAGCCTCTCGGTTCGTCGGGTCGATCTCGAGTGCCTTGTTGAATTCCAGCTTCGCGTTCGCCTGATCGCGGCACTTGGAGTAGGTCTGCCCCATCCAGATGTGGCCTTGAACGTGGTCCGGCTGCAGCCCCGCGGCCTTCTGGAAGTATCCGAGGGCCTCGTTGCAGTTGTCCATGAGAAGGAGCGCCAGGCCCGCGCCTCGGTAGGCGTCGGCGTTCGTCGAATCGATTGCGATCGCGGCGCGGTAGGTATCGAGCGCCACCGGAAGAGAATCGGGTTCCATGGTGAGCATCGTCTGGCCGATCCAGATCATCGCCCGGACGTCCTTAGGGTTCACCACGAGAGCTCGTCGAAGAATCTCGATCGCCTTCGGCTTGTCATTGAGCTGGAGCTTCGAGAGGGCAAGGTTGAGCAGCGCCGGGACGAAGGTCGAATCCGCTTGGAGGGTCCGCTCGAAATACGGCGTCGCCGACGCGAAATCCTGCCGTGCGAAGAAGAGGAAGCCGAGCTGGAAATTCGCGTCCTTGTACAGTGAGGAATCCTGCGCGACCGCGCGGGTCAGATGCTCAAATGCCTTCGCCGAGTCTCCGGCGGCGACGAACAACGTGCCGATGCGGAGGTTTTCTTCCGCCGTGAGCGAGTCGGCGACGGAGGCGTACTGATCACAGTAGGAGAGCGCGCTGTCGCGGCCCGCCTCCCCCTGCTCGGAGTAGAGCTTGCAAAGCGATCCCAAGAGTTCGGGCACGCCCGCCTTCAGCTCATTCGCCTTTGTCAGCGTGATGACCGCCTCGACCTTGTCGGCCGGGTCGCGGCTGTTCGCGAGGGCGCGGCCGAGCTCGACGTAGCCCTGATAGTCGTCCGGCACGAGGCCGGTGTAGACCTTGAAATTGTCGGCCGCCTCCTTGTACCGCTTCGCGCGATAGAAGAGGCGCCCCGATTCCAGGTAGGCCGGAGCGTAGGTCGAGTCTTGTTGTGTCGCGCTGATGAAGGCCGCGAGCCCCGCATTGAATTCGTTCATGCCGACGAGGGCCTTGCCGTAGAGGTAGTGATATTCGGGGTTCTTCGGATCCAGCTCGGCCGCGCGGCCGTATTCGGGGGCGGCGAGGACCGGAATTTTCTTTCGCATGTAGAAGCCGCCTAGATCCAGGCGGACGCGGAGATTGTTCGGGTCGGTCTCTCGGGCGCGAATGAAGAGCTCCTCGGCCTGCTTCATGTCGCCCTTCCCTTCCAGGGCGAGCGCCGTGCCGGCGAGGAAGAGGGCCCTCCCCTGTTTGAGGAGGGTGCCCTTCCGGAAGATCTTCTCGGCGTCGGCGAACCGCTTGTCTTCCAGGTAGGAGAGGCCCAGCGCGTAGAGAGCCGCGGCGTCCTTCGGGTCGTACTTGACCGCTTCCTCGAGCTTGGCCGTCCCCTCCATCTTCTTGCCCAGCTTGCGAAGGAGCTTCCCGAGTCCCGTGAGGGCCTCCACATACTTTGGATTCAGCTTGATCGCCGTGTTGTATTCGACCATCGCGCTGTCGGCGTAGTCCGGCCCCAACCGTTCCAGAGCGGAAGCGATGTAGTAGTGCGGCTTCGGGCCGTTCGGATCGAGGCGCTGGGCCTTGGTGAACAGGTCGAGCGATTCCTGAATTTTTCCGTCACGCAGGAGGGACACCCCCTGCTTGATCAGGTCGCCCGAGGAAAGCGCCCAGAGCGAAGGCGCGGCCACCGCGAGCCCGATCCAGAGCGCGACGGGAAGGAGATGCCGGGCGACCTTCATGGCGCCCCCTCGGCGGTGCGAATGATCTGAATGGGTACGGTCGCGGGGGCGTAGCCGTGCCGGGCGATGATGCGCTGCCCGTCCATGCCCGAGACGAAGTTGACGAAATTGGAGGCTGTCGGCGCAGGGTTCGCGCTGGTCGCGATCGAGATCGGTCTCAAGAGCGGATAGCGGCGCGTGAAGAGCGTCTCCCGTGTGAGCGGGATGTACGGAAGGCCGAGCGCCTGGGAGACGCGGAGGACCTTGACCTTCGAGCCGGCGCTCTCCGCCATCGGGCGCGAGACACACGCGAGCGCGTTGGGTCGGGTCGACACGACGTCGACGACCTCCTCTTCCGTCGGGGGAGCGTAGACGCTCGGAGCGTATGAATCGCCGCCGAGCAGTGCCTGCTCGAGGTAGGCGAAGATGCCGAGCCGCGGCCCGGCGGTCAGCGCGATGATCGCTCCTCCTTTCCTCCACCCCAGGGAAGACCACTCCACTGTCTCGCCGCGATAGACCGCGGCCAGTTCCGTGCGCGAGATCTGCTCGATCGGGGAAGCCGGATTCACGACCACCGCGACCGCGTCCCAGGCAACCGTGAAGGCCTGCATCCCATTTCTCCGGATCGCCGCCTCCACTTCCGGGTCGGTCAATTCCCGCAACAAGAGCGACATCGAAACCTCGCCGTTTACGAGCTGCTCCATGCCCTCCGCCGAGCCTGTGGCTCGAATGTCGATCGAGTCCGCGTCCGGATACTGATCCCGGAACTCCCGGATCTCGGCCCTGAAGAGCGGAGCCAAATATTCTGTCCCCGCGAGCGACAGCGGCGGAGAGGTTGACTTCCGAGGGGGGGATGGCGATGAGCAGGTCCCGCAGGCCAGGGCGACCATGAGGAGCGCCGCCCGAGAAAACCGGGCGCGCGGCGCCCGGCGAAAGCCACTCACGCGGTCACACTACCCGCCCTCGTAACTCCTGTCAATCCCTCGACATTTCCCCCTGGATGCCGAGCAGAGCCTATAAAGGCATACCCCATCGGCGGCCAATTAATTCCGTGTTACGACGTCTCGAGGGAGCCGCGAGGCGAGCGCCATCGAATTCGATCGATCTCCCCGCCCGCGCGAAACGGCGCTCGGCTGCTCGCAAAAACGCCACCCGCGAGGGTGGCTGCGCGACGTAAGGCCCGGCGAAGAGGGGGGAACGTACGGCGGCGCGCGCCGGGGTGTCAATCCATTTTCTGCGCGGAAAGCGGGGCGGCGAGGATGCGCCAAGCAGCTTTATCATATTCCCCTAAGAGGCAAGAAGTGAATTGATTACATCGGTCGGCCCAGGCCGGCCGAGAGGGAACGGGCCGGGCGTTCGGTCGGCCCCGCGCCGTCAGGGACGGAGCCGGTTCAGGAGGCGCGGGAACGGAATCGTCTCGCGCAGATGCTCAATCCCACAGATCCATGCGAGCGCGCGCTCGATGCCCATGCCGAAACCACTGTGCGGCACCGAGCCATACCGCCGCAGATCCAAGTACCATTCGAACGTCTCCTTCGAGAGCTTCTCCTCCTCGATCCGCTCCACGAGCGTCCCGTAGTCGTCCTCCCGCTGCCCGCCACCGACGATCTCTCCGTAGCCCTCGGGGGCCAGCAGATCGCATGAAAGCGAGAGCCGGGCGTCCAAGGGATCGCGCTTCATGTAGAAGGCCTTCACCGCCGCCGGAAACCGATGCACGAAGAAGGGACGGTCGTGACCCTCGGTCAGGACGGTCTCGTCGGTGGCCCCGAAGTCACCTCCCCACTCGAACGGGAGCCCCTTCTCTTTCAAGAGGCGGGCCGCGTCCTCATAGGAGACCCGCGGAAACGGGGGATGGACGCGCTCGAGCGGAGCGACGTCCCGGCCCAGGATCTTGAGCTCCTCGCGTCGATCTTCGAGCACGCGCGCGACGATCGCCTCGACGAAGCGCTCGATCCACACCATCAGATCGTCGAGGGCGGCGTACGCGATCTCGGGCTCCACCATCCAGAACTCGATCAGGTGGCGGCGCGTCTTCGATTTCTCGGCGCGGAAGGTCGGCCCGAAGCAGTAGGTCCTGCCCAATGCCATCGCGGTCGCCTCGTTGTAGAGCTGACCGCTCTGCGTCAGGTAGGCCTTTTCATCGAAGTACTCCGTCTCGAACAGGGTCGTCGTCCCCTCGCACGGATTGGGCGTGAAGATCGGAGCGTCGGCGAGCGTGAAGCCCTCCCGGTTGAGAAATCCACGACACGCGTCGACGACCGTGTGGCGGATCTTCAAGATCGCATGCTGACGCTGGGAGCGGATCCAGAGGTGGCGATGGTCGAGGAGAAACGGCGTGCCGTGCTCCTTCGGCGTGATCGGGTAATCCCGGCTCTCCCCGACCACCTCAAGCCCCGTGAGCGTCAGCTCCACTCCGCTCGGAGCGCGACGGTCCTCGCGGACGAGGCCGCGAGCCCTCACCGATGCCTCCTGAGAGACCGTGGAGGCGCGGGCGAAGACCTCCTCGGGCAGGTCCGCTTTCGAGGCGACACACTGGACGACGCCGCTTCCGTCCCTCACTTGCAGGAATTCGAGCTTCCCACTCGAGCGCCGCGCGTAGAGCCACCCCTCCAGCACCACTTCCTGCCCCACTTTCCCGGGGAGCGCTTCGATGCGCGTCGCTTGCGCCGACATGCGGGTCTCTCCAACCTCCGATTGGGTGAAATGGATGCGCCGTAAGCCGGGGAGGATAGCACGCCTAGGGACAAATCCCTTGACACCCCTTCCATCGCACCCATAACGTGCGGCCGTGACGCGCCGAATGAATGGTCTTCGATCCTCGCCCGCGCACAGTGGACGTCTTCGCGTCCTCGCCGTCCTCGCCGCCCTCCTCGGCACAGCGCTTTCCGGCGCCTCGCCGCGCGCCGCGTCCGCCCAGGGCGCCGGGACCGGCGCCCTCGACGCCGAAGCGATCGCGAGCGCGCTCAATCAGAAATACGACGCCGGCGTGACGCGGGCTCTGGCGCCCGCGCAGGCCTGCTATCGCCAGGCGCTCACGATGGACGCGGGCGGAAAGCCCGTGGAAGCGGTCCGCCTCCTCGATGCGGCCGCGGCGTTCGACCCGGACTTCCCGGACGCCCATTACACGCTGGCCCGGGTGCTCGTGTTTCGAAATCCGGGGCGCGCCGTCGGCGAGCTGAGCGAGGGCTTCCGGGTCGTCGCGCGCAGCTATCCCTGGCAGCGCCATTTTCTCGCGAACATGCTGACCGGCCTCATCGCGGTCTGGATGGCAAGCCTCCTCCTCGCTGTCATCGGGATCGCGTTCCGGCACTTCCCGCACCTGGTCCACATTGTCCGGGAGCTCCTCGGCGCGCGGCAGACGCACGTCGCGCAGGCGTCGGCCACCGTTGTCTCCCTCTCCCCGGCGATGTGGGGTCTCGGCGTCATCCCGACGGCCACGCTCTTCTCCGGGCTCACTTCCTTCCGTTTCGGGAAGCGCGAGGCGCTCCTGGTCGCGCTCTTCCTGGTCTCAAGTTTGATCCTCGCGGGCGGCATCGGTGCGATCGAGCCCTGGGCCGGCGCGCCGACGCTCCAGGAACCCGGCCTCCTCGT
Organism: Candidatus Eiseniibacteriota bacterium; assembly: GCA_041486815.1. Classification (GTDB taxonomy): domain Bacteria; phylum Eisenbacteria; class RBG-16-71-46; order SZUA-252; family SZUA-252; genus WS-9. The sequence continues at coordinate 9,493 of JBGPMG010000055.1, forward strand.
CGATCGCGCGATGAACTCGGGCTATGACGCGGATCTCGCGGCGGCGCTCGTCGCATGGGAGGGCCGCGACGCGACCGAGGCGCTCTTTCCCTTCGCGCTGGGCTCGATGGCCCGGCGAAGCGGCGATCTCGACATGGCCGAGCGGCAGCTCACGCTCGCCGCCGTGCTGAAGCCGCAGTCGGCCTGGATCTTGACGAACCTCGGAAACGTCTATTTCGCCCGCGAGGACTTCGCCAGGGCGAGGCAGACGTATGAGTCCGCGGCGGCCGCGAACCCCGGAGCGGTCGAGCCGCATTTCAACTTGGCTCAGGTCTACACGAAGCAGCTCATGTTCACGGAGGCGAGCCGCGAGCAGTCCCGGGCCTCGGCGATCGCGTTCGATCGCGTCTCCGACTTCAGCCGGTGGACCGCGCCGCAGCTCAATCGGACCGTGATGGACGCGGATCCTCCGATCGAGGCGCTCTGGGGTCTCTCCCGGCGCTTTGCGTCGGTGACCGTCCCCGGCGCCCAAGACCGAAACCGGCTTCTCCGGTGGATCACTCGGCTCGCGCCGCCGGCGCCCTTCGCTTTGGTCTTCATCCCGGCGATCTTCTTGATCTTCGCCGGAATCGGACAATTTCTCGGGCGCGGCCTTCCGACGATGCTCTGCTCCAATTGCCAGCGGGTGATTTGCCGCCGCTGCGTGAAGCGGATGCAGCAGCGAGCCTTTTGCGACGACTGTTTCAAGTCGGTGAAGGAGTTGAAGTCCACGGAATTCACCCGGCTTCTCCTCACGCGGCAGGGGCGGGGCGCCGCCCGTCGGCGTACGGCGGGCCAGGCGCTGATTACGATCCTGCTTCCGGGCGCGGCGCAAATGCTCCGCGGCGCGACGCTATCGGGTTTTCTCGCGCTCCTCGTGATGAGCTCCGCGGCGATCCTCGTCATCTGGAACGGCGCGCTGGTACCCTCGCTCGACGTGCTCCCCTTCCCGACCGCGGGGTGGGCGAAGAGGATCCCTCTCGTGCTTCTCTTCCTTCTTACGTACGTGATCACACTCTCCCGATACTTCTCGACGACCACGACCCACGTCGAGGACCTGACCGCCCCGGCCGACGAGGCGACGGGCCGAAGCGCGGGCCCCGCGCGCAGACGAGCGGGCCGGAGATCCTGACATGGCCCTCCAGGGAAATCTCGACGACTTCAGCCTCCCCGAAATCCTCCAGCTGATCGCGGTGCAGCAGAAGTCGGGTGTGCTGAAGTTGACCGCCGGCGACGACGTCGCCGTCGTCTTTTTCGAGGCGGGGAAGATCGTATCGACGCGCGATCGACGCCGGAACGCCCGCGATCCGCTGAAGCCGTTCCTGGTCCGGACGGGGCACTTGACCGAGGCCCAGCTGAAGCAGATCGAAACGATCGAGGCGGAGAGCCGGCGGGAGCTGACCGACGTCCTGCTTTCCGGGAACTACATGACGAGTGAAGGGCTGACGCAGGCGTTGGAGCATCAGATCCAGGACACGCTCCATCAGCTCCTCACCTGGAAAAGCGGCTCCTACCACTTCTCCGGCGATTCCCGGACCGTCCCCAAGTTCGCCGTGAACGTCCGTCTCAACACCGAGGGGCTTCTCATGGAGAGCATGCGGCGGATCGACGAGTTCGTCCGCTATCGTGAGACGCTCTCCTCGCCGGCGATGGTGCTCCGCCCGAAGCCGCTGGCCACACCGCCGAAGGAGATGTCCGCGCAAGAAAGGCGCATCCTGCCCCTCGTCGATGGGCTCCGGCCGCTTCGAGACCTCGTCGCGCAATCCAAGCTGGTGGAGTTCGAGGCGTATGAGGCCCTCCACCACCTCTTGGACTTGGGCGTCATCGAGGTCTCGCTGGGCGCCGCGCCGGCCAAGGTCACACCGATCGTCCCGGAGCCGCGCGCGGTGCCGGTGCGCCGGGGCTCCAGCAGCTTCTTGGTCGCCGTGGTCGCAATCGCCGCGGTGGCCGCCGCGGCCGCGATCGCCCTCTGGGTGACGCCGGCCCTCCTCTCCAGCGCGGCGCGGGCCGCCGCTCCGCCGATCGTGCCCGTCCCGTCGGAGATCGCGCTCGTGGATGAGGCCGCCCGCGTGAGCCTGGCGCTGGAAACCTACCGGCGCGTTCGAGGCGAGTATCCGCCCGATCTCGAGACCCTGGGCCTCGAAGGATTCCTTCCCGCGCCCATGGCGCGCGCCGCTGCCCGCCTCTACCAATACCAAAGCGACGGCACCACCTACTCGCGGGTGCTTCGCTAAGTCACACCTTGCCCCCGCCGACCGCCTGCAGCGGGTAGCTGATTCTCCAACGCCATCGGTTGTAAGCCTCCGAAGCGCCCCCAAGCAGGACCGCGATGACCAGCGGCGCCGGCGACAGCGGCGCCAGAATTACCAGAAAGAGCAGTTGGAGCCGGATCGCGAGGGCGTTCCACGAAGACGGCGCGCGCGATTCCTGCCCCGGAACGAGTGCGAGAAGCACGGCCGCGAGGAGCCCCCACAGCGTCGGCGTGAGCTCGCCCGTCCAGAGTCCGGCGCCCATCGTTCCCCAGGCAAGCGCGCGAGCGGCCGTTTCGGTCCGGATTGGGCCGAGGGCCACGGCGGTCGTCCGCTGGCCGGCGCGCTCGTCCCCCGAGAGGTCCGCGAGCATCGTGAGCAGCGAGACCGTCATGATCCCCAAAGCGTAGGGGAGGGCCGCCGGCAGAGCCTGCTTGAGAAATCCCGCGCGGTCCAACGCCCCGCTGCCGGCGGCTCCCAGCAGGAACGCCACGATCCCGTAGCCCGCTCCGTGGGAGAGAGCGTCGAGGATCGGTCTTCGCTTCAGCTCGAGCGGTGGCACCACGTAGGCGAGACCCAGGGCGAACGACACGAGGAGGAGCCATTGCTCGAGCACCGAAGCGCGGAGCGCGAGCGCGGCGGCGGCCAGCAAAGAGCCCGCGCCCACCGTCAGCAAGGTAGATCCGCCGACGAGCCCCTGCCCCACCGGAAACCCTTTCCGGTTGAGCCGGTCCCCTTCTCGATCGCGCCAGGAGTTCGCCGCGTGCACCGCGGCGAGGATCAGGAGCAGCGACGCAAGCGGCTCCGCCGAGAACTCGCGGCGCCCGAGATCCCGAATTCCCCACGCGCGCCCCGCGCCGTAGACCGCCACCGCTGGAATCCAGTGGAGAGGACGGAGCGCGAACACCCGGTCCAGGAGCCACGCGAGAGCGCGCGGCCCGATCGCTCCGCGGGACGCTTCCACGCCGGTCACGAAAGAAGACGCTCCAGCGCCTGAGACGCCTCCTGCGGCTCGATCGACCGGAGGCAGCCGTAGCCGATCGGACAGGTCCGTCGATAGCAGGGGGAGCAGGGATAGGCCGCGTAGAGGTTCGCCACCCATGGCGCGGACTCCGAAGTCCAGACCGGGCTCGTGGACCCGAATACGGCGACGGTGGGCCGGCGGAGCGCCGCGGCGAGATGCATGACCCCCGAATCGTTCGAGAGGACACCGTCCGCGCCCGCGAGGATCCCCACGAGCTCGCCCAGCCCGGTCGCCCCCGCGAGATCGATCGAGCGAGCCTCCGCCTTCCGTGATTCCCTCGCCGCCGTCGACGCGGCCGCCCGGTCGTCCTCCGCGCCGACCACGACGATCGCGCGGCCGGAGCGTCGCGCGATCGTGGCCGCCGCCCGGGCAAACCGTGCCGCCTCCCACTGCTTGGCCGGTCCGTAGCTCGCCCCCGGCGCCAGCACGAGATATCGGGCGCCGTCGAGTCCCGCGCGTCCCAAGACCGCCCGAGCGCCCTCGGTTTCCTCAGGCAGCGCCTCGAGCGC
>JBGPMG010000056.1:0-13239 GCA_041486815.1 Candidatus Eiseniibacteriota bacterium
CTCGCGCACCCCGCCCCCGATGCGGGCCGGAAGCGTGGTCCGGTCGAGTCGAGCGCCGCGCGGGAGCCCGAGCGCCGCGCGGATCGCCGCGGCGCCGCCCGGGCGATCGGGATCCAGGGCCCGCAATGCCCGGTAGCCTGTGTGCGCCGCTCGGGCCCGGGTCGCGGTGAGGGGAGGGAGCCGGATGCCGTGGCGCGCGAACGCTTCCTCGATGCCGATCGTGGCCACGCCCCCCTCTTCGGTCTGGTCGATCTCCCTCATTCGGAGCGCCACGGCGCGGTAGCGCGCCTCGCCCGGCGCGACCGTCTCCACCGCGCGTCCGAGGATGCGTCCCGCGAGCCGCCGCGCCCGCTCCACCCCCGCCTCGGTCGCGTCCCGCTTCAGCTCGCGGGCGAGGAGCCAGATGAGCGTGTCGTAGAAGGCGCCGGTGAAGACGCGCGAGAAAGAATGCGGCTCGGCGGCCAGCTCCTCCTCGGGCGCGCCGGACGGCAGCGACTCGGGTAGCGCGTAGCGGAACGAGTTGTTCGCGTCGCGAAGCCGGGTGGGATCGCTGTTCGCTCCCGGACCGTAGTTGTCATAGATCGCGCGCCCGAGCGCCTCGGCCAGCCGGGAGACGAGGTTGCTCTTCCGGGGCGGGGCGTCGGTCTCCTTGAGGAACGCCTTCCGGACGTTGGGATCGGTCAGGGTGGTCATGAGGGCGGAGCAGTCCGCGAACGCTTCGTGGAAGGAGGCCGTTTCCAGGTCGACGCTCGACCAGTATCCGGGCTGGTAGACGTCGAGCACCGCATGTCCCGCTTCGTGGGACACGACGTCGAGGCTCTCCGCCGCGTAGACGGTCCGGCCCGTCGTCTTGTCGATGTCGTAGAAGAATTGGAGGCTCTTCCGGTCGTAAAACGCGTTCAGATCCTTCCCGGCCCGCAGCCGGACGCGCAGCGGCCTTCCCGTCTGCCACGCGGAGAAGTCGCGGTCGAAGAGATCCTCCCATACGTGGATGGCGCGCTGGAGCGCCACCTCCCCCTGCCAGTATTGAAACGCGAGCGTGCCCGGCGCGTAGGGAGCAGGCGCGTAGCGGCGCCCTTCGATCACGAACGGGGGATCGCCGGGCGCTCCGGGAAGGGGGGTTGCCGGAACGAGGCCCACGGAGGCGTCGGGATCGTTGGGGAAGATGCGCACCGACCCGTCGGCGCGCTTTCGCCCGGCTCCGGAGGTGCGCTTTCGCACCGACCCGCCGACGCGCTTTCGCCCCGTGCCGGCGGCCCGCCCGCGCCTCGATCCGGCCTGGCGCCTCAGCCGCTTCACCTGCGGCTCTTCAAGACGGCGAGGGCCTTCTCGACCGGGAGCGTGTTGATCACATCTTTCTTCGTGAGCCAGCCCTTGCGCGCCGCGCCGATTCCGTAGCGCAGGTCGGCATAGCCGGAATCAACGTGGGCGTCTGGATTGACCGCGAACGTCACCTTCTGCTCCTTCGCCGCGCGAAGCTCGCGCCAATCGAGGTCCTGCCGGTTCGGATTCGCGTTCACCTCGATCACGACCCCTTCCTCGGACGCCGCGCGGTAAACCTCCTCGAGCTTGATCCGGTACCCCTCGCGCTGCAGGAGGAGCCGGCCCGTGGGGTGCGCCAGGACGCTCACGTACTTGTTCTTGAGCGCGCGCACGACCCGCCGCGTCATCTCGACCTCCCCCATCGTGAAGTTCGTGTGGATCGAGGCGATCACGAATTCGAGCCTGCCGAGGACCCTATCCGGATAGTCGAGCGTTCCATCCGGAAGAATGTCGACCTCGGCCCCCTTCAAGATTCGGAGCTTCTTCGATTTCGCGTTCCACGCGTCGATATCCTGATGCTGACGCTTCAGGTCGGCCTCCGTGAGCCCGTTCGCGTACCGCGCGGAAACGCTGTGGTCGGTGATGCCCAGGTAAGACGCACCCCAAGTCTCCGCGGCCCGGGCCATCTCCTCGAGCGTGGAGCGGCCGTCGCTGTAGGTCGTGTGGCAGTGGAGGATCCCCTTCAAGTCTTGGAGCGTGATCAGCTCAGGAAGCGCGTCTTTCTCGGCGGCTTCGATCTCCCCGCGATCTTCCCTGAGCTCCGGCTCGATGTACGAAAGACCGAGCACCCGGAAGAGATCGGCCTCGCTCCGGATAGGCGGGTGCTTCTTCGCTCCGGTCAAGGCGTACTCGTTCAAGCTCCACCCCCGGTCGAGGGCTCGGGCCCGCACGCGGATATTGTGCGCGACGTTTCCGGTGAAGTAGTGGAGCGCGAACGGGAATTCTTTACGAGAGACGAGCCTCAGGTCGACCGCCAGTCCGTCCGGGAGCCGCACCGAAATCTTGGTGTCGCCGCTCGCGATGACGCTCGCGTCTGGGACGAGCTTCAAGAACGCCTTGCCGACATCGGCCGGCTTTTCCGTCGCCACCAGCAGGTCGACGTCCTTGACGGTCTCCATCCAACGCCGGAGACTTCCACCGATCTCGATTTCCGTCACCGCGGGGAGACGGCGGAGCTTCTTCTGAAGCTCTTCCGCGATCGGCCGGACCTGGCTGCCGAGGCGGCGGCCGGCGCCCCCTTCGAGGAGCGCGATTCCCTGGAGGATTTTCTTCTCCGACTTCTCGCCGAAGCCCTTGAGATCCCGGATCTCGCCCTTCTCGGCGGCGCGCTTGAGGTCCGCGAGGGAGGTGATGCCGAGCGTGTCGCCCAGGAGGCGCACTCTCTTCGCCCCCAGACCGGGCACCCGAATCATCTCGAGGTAGCCCGGCGGAGTCGAGTCCACGAGCTCCTCGTAGTATTTCATCCGCCCGGTGGTCCAGAGTTCCTTGACCTTCTGGGCGGTCGTATCGCCGATCCCCTGCACTTCGATCAGCGTTCCCTCTTCGATGAGCTTGCCGAGATCCTCCGAGAGGCTGTCGATCGCCCGCGCCGCGTTCTCGTACGCACGGACTTTGAAGGGGTTTTCTCCCTTCAGCTCCAGGAGGACAGAGATCTCCTCGAGAGTGCGGGCGACGTCGTGCTTGTCCACAGCCGGGATTAGAGCTTCAGGCTGACGGTGACGCCGTCCCGGATCGGGAGGAGCGTCGTGTAGAAGTCAGGGGCTTGCTTGAGGAGGCGCGTGAGCTCCTGGATGCCTCGGGTGTTCCGGTCGGCATGCTTGCGAAGCACCTTGCCGCTCCAGAGCATGTTGTCGGTGATCAGGAGGCCGCCCTTTCGGAGCTTCCTTCGGGCGATCGAGAAGACCTCGGGGTACTGCCACTTGTCGATGTCGTTCAAGATCACGTCGAACGTGCCGCGCTCCCGCTTCAAATGCCCGAGCGCGTCGCCCACGAGCGGCGTGACGCGCGCGGCGAGCCGCGCGCGCTTGAGGAATCGCATCGCTCGAGCCGAATTCTTGGGATCGCCTTCCGTCATGACGACCCGTCCGCTCGGCCCGACCGCCAGGGCGAACCATACGGCCGTGTAGCCGTACCCGGAGCCGAGCTCAAAGACGCGGCGGGCGCCGATCGCCCGGGAGAGCTGGTACAGGACACGGCCGACGAGGGGGCCGATGATCGGAAACCCGTGCCGCTCGGCGTAGGCTTCCATCGGCCGGAGAATCGGGTGGCGGTGGCTCTGAACCTCGAGAAGATAACGGTTGATGCGCGGGTTGGTGATCGCGAACGAGCTGCTCATGGACGATCCCCCTGGGGCGAGGCGCCCGTCCGCGACGCGGTCAGGCTAGGTCTTCGAGCGGGCGGCGCCCGGAAAAGCCTTCGTCGATCGGATGCCAATGCCCGATCCGCTCCTCCCCGCGGCGCCAGCAGAGGCAGACGACCTGCCCCCGCGACATCGTGTAGAAGTCGACCAGGCCTAACTCGAGATCGCGAATGAGGCAGCCGTGGTGGGATACCTCGGTGAGCGACTGCCGGAAGCGCTCGAGGCGCGCGGCGTAGGCGCGCTCCTTCTCACGGAGCGCTCGGACGTCGGCGTTCGACTCGCTCGCCCCTGCGCTCTCGATGGCCGAGAGCACCTCGACCTCCCTGCGGAGGGTCGCGATCTCGCGACCAAGGGCGGTCAGGTCGCCGAGAGCTCGCTCGAGAATCGGAATGAGGCTGTTCGCTTCCTCGACCGAGAATATCTTGTTCCGGATCCGTTCCATGGTTGTCCGTAACCCTAGCATTGACACCGGACTCTTGCAACCCGGCTGCGATTCTGCCACGCTGCCAAGCATGTCACTCGAGAGCCCGATCTCGCGCCGGGACTTCCTCCGAAATGGCGCCCTCCTCTCGACGGCGATCCTGGCCGGCAGCAGCGGCGCCATTCCGTGGATTTCGGGGCCGCGCGCCGCAGAGGCGGCGCTCATGGGAATCGGCCAGGAGCTCCGCGACGTCCTGAACCTCGAGACCGTCAACCGGATCCTCAGCGAAGCGTTAACCCGCGGCGGCGATTTCGCCGATCTCTTCGCGGAGCAGCGCTTCCGCACCTCGATCGTGCTCGACGACGGGAAGATCGACTCGGTCACGTATGGCTATCCCCGCGGCGCCGGTGTGCGCGTCTTCCGCCGCCGCCAGACCGGCTACGCGTTCTCGGATGAGATCGCCTACTCAAGCCTCCTCGACGCGGCCCGGGTCGCTTCCAGCATCGTCCAGAATCAGAGCCCGGTGCGTCCTCTCGATGTGACGCCGCGCAGGATCCAGCCCCCATTCACGCTCGCCGCTCCGGCGCCGCTGATGGGGGAGCCGATGAAGTTCGAGCTCTTGCGTCGAATGGACGCCGCCGCCCGAAGCGTCGATCCACGCATCGTCTCCGTGAGAATCGACTACGTGGACGAAGTCAGGGATATCCTGATCGGCACCTCGGACGGCTCCTACGTGATCGACCGCCAGTATCTCGTCTCCGTGGTCTGCGTGCCGACCGCCGCGCAGGGCTCCGAGCGGCGCAGCGGCTTCGCCTCGCTCGGTGGGCGGGTCGACCAGGATTACTTCCCGCGCCGCGATCCGGAGGGGGTCGCCCGCGAGGCGGCCCGGCAAGCCATCACGCTCCTCACGGCGGGCCCCGCTCCGGCCGGGGCGATGCCGGTCGTCATCGGCCCGGGTTGGGGCGGCGTGCTGATCCACGAGTCGTTCGGCCACGCGTCGGAAGGGGATGGGATCAGCCGGGGCACCTCGTTCCTGACCGGCCGCGTGGGCACGAAGGTCGCGTCGCCTGTGCTCCGCGTCATCGACGACGCGACGTGGCCGAACGGCCGCGGCTCCTACGCGGTCGACGACGAGGGGACCCCGGGACAACGGACCGTGCTGATCGACGGCGGAGTGCTGCAGTCGTACCTGCTTGACCGGCAGAGCGCGGGCCTTCTCTCGATGCGGTCCACCGGGAACGGCCGCCGGATGACCTATCGCCAGTGGCCGATCCCGCGCATGACCAACACCTACATCGACCGCGGCGTCACCGATCCCACCGCGCTCTTGACCGGCATCACGAAGGGGTTCTACGCCGCGGAAATGGCAGGCGGCTCGGTCGACACGACCAGCGGGAACTTCAACTTCGCCGTTCGCCTGGGGTACCTGATCGAGAACGGTCAGATCACGAAGCCGGTGCGCGGCGCCATTCTGATCGGCAATTCCCTGGAGACGATGACCCGAATTGAGGGGATCGGAAACGACCTCGTGGTCGAGCAAACGCGTGGCACCTGTGGCAAGGACGGCCAGATGGTGCCGGTCGGCGTGGGCCAGCCGACCGTACGCTTCTCCTCGATCACGGTCGGCGGGACGGCGATCTAGCCATGGCCCAGCAGGACTCCATCCAGGAGACTCTCGAGCGGGTCCGGACTTTGGCGGAGCGTTCCGGCGCCGCCGAGGCGGAGACCTACTTCGAGTTCATCACGCTCGCCGAAGCGCGCGTCCGCGAGCGTGAAGTCGAGCTGATCCAACAGTCGGCGATCAGCGGGCTGGGCCTTCGCATTCTGCGCGACCGGAAGATGGGATTCCTCTACACGACCGATCTTCGCCGGACGGTGGTCGACGAGCTTGTCCTGCGCACCATCGCGCTCGCCGGCGAGGCGACGCCACGCGACGAGAACAAGCTTTCCGACCAGGTATTTCCCCCGCAGGGAAATCTCGAGATCTACGACGACGCGGTCGCCGCGATGCGGCCGGAGCAGCTGATCGCGCTCGCCCGCTCCCTCGAGGAGAACGCGCTCGCGCGGGACCAGAAGATCCAGACCACGCTCGATACGCGCGCCGGCTACGCGGTCGGGGAGGTTCATTTCTCGAATACCTTCATTCCCTACCAGGTGTTCAAGTCCACCTCCTGCTGGCTCACCTGCACGGCCGTCGCGTCCGATGGGAACCAGAAGCGGGAAGGGTCGTACGCCGATCGAAAGCGCATCTTCCAGGATCTGAACACGCCGGAGCGAATCGGGCGGAAGGCGGCCGAGCGCGCTCTGGTGAGGTTGGGAGCGAAACCGGTTCCGTCGACGAAGGCGCCGGTGATCTTCGAGGCGGAGGCCGCGGGCGCGTTTCTTGGAGGTCTCTTTGGCGCGTTCCATGGGTTGAACGTGCTGGACCAACGGTCGTTTCTTGCCGGCCGGCTCGGACAACAGATCGCCTCGCCCCTCGTCACGATCGTGGACGACGGCATCCAGCGTCGAGGCCTCGGATCCCGCCCGTTCGACGGGGAAGGATCGCAGACCCGCCGGACGGTAGTCGTGGAGGGAGGGAAGCTCGCGCACTTTCTTCACACCGTGTCGACCGCCCGCCGCGCCGGTGTCCAGCCGACCGGAAACGCCGTGCGCGGATACGACTCGCTTCCGTCGGTCGGCGCCACGAATTTCTACATCGACGGAGGCTCGTCGAAGCCCGATTCGATGATCCAGGATGTCACGCGGGGCCTCTACGTCACGGGAACCGCCGGCTTCGGATTCGACATCGCGGCGGGTGAATATTCGCAGCAGGTGGAAGGGAGCTGGATCGAGGGTGGAAAGCTCACGCGGCCGGTCGAGGGCGTCACGGTGGCCGGCAAGCTCGGGGACATGCTCCTGGGGATCGATGCCGTCGGGCGCGATCTCGAGTTCCGCACCACCTTTTCCGCTCCGACCATCCGCTTCAAGGAGCTCACGATCGGCGGCGTCTAGCCGCTTCCGTTCCGCGCCTCGCCTCTGGCGCCCGAAGACTACTCCCCGGCGGCCTTGGGCTGGGCATCTCCCTCTTCCTTCGGAGCGGCGTAGAGCTCGCCCACTGTGAATTTCTTTGGCTGCTTCACGTAGATATATGCCGTGTTCGCCGCGGCCGCGCCCTCGCTGCAGGCGGTGATCAAAAGCTTGTACTTGCCCGGGTAGGTCGCGATATCGCCGCAGCAGAAGACACCTTTGATGTTCGTGTTCATCACGTTGTCGACCTTGATCTGGTTCCCGGTGAGCTCCAAGCCCCACTGGCGGACGACCTTCGTGTCCATCAGGTAGCCGATGTTGATCGAGACGACGTCGACGGGGAGCTCTTCGGTTTCGCCGCTCTTCTTGTTCTTGACCACGACCGCCTCGACCTTTCCGTCCCCTTTGATCTCGACGGTTTCCGTGTCGAGCATCGCGCGGATCTTGGACTGCTGGACGTCCTCGACGTAGCTGTCCATTCCCTGCCACTTGTCGAGCATGTGGATCAGCGTGACTTCGGCCTGCTCCTTGATCGAGAGCGCCGATTCGAGAGCGCTGTCCCCGCCGCCGATTACGAGCACCCGCTTGCCCCGGCTCGCCTCGATGTCCGGCATCCCGTAGAACACCCCTTTGCCCTTGAGCTCGACCTCGCCCGGCTTTCCGATCTTGCGGGGCTCGAACGCGCCGCCGCCGGTCGCGACGATGACGCCGCGCGCCTCGTAGGCGCCCTTCGTGGACGTGACCCGGATGAGGTTTTGCTCATCGTCGCGCGCGATCATCGTCACATGCTCGCCCTCCTGGATCCGGGCCTCCATGTGATTCGCCTGATCCACGAAGTTCTTGCCCAGGTCCTCGCCCATCACATAGGAGTAGGAGGGATAGTCGTGGACCGGCTTCTTCGGGTAGAGGGAGGCGAGCTGTCCCCCCGCCACCGCGGTATCGAGGAGCAGCGTCGACATCCGCCGCATGCGCGTGAAGAGCGCGGCGGAGAGGCCCGCCGGGCCGGCGCCGATGATGAGCACGTCCCAAATCACGATCCGAAAGCCTCGGGGTCGTAGGCGAAATCGAAGGGCACGGCAGCATAGCACAGGGTCTGCGGCCGCTTCAGGGCCTCCCCCACGCCGTCCGAAGCCTTGCCCGGCGGCGTCGGGGCGTGATACGGTGAAACGGTCATGAGCCCGGCCCCCGACAAGGTCCTCGCGATCATCGAGGACGCGATCTACGATGAGCAGTCCGCCCACGACTACTATCTGAAGATGGTCGAGGTGATTGACGACCGATCGGGGAAGGAGCAGTTCCGCCACCTGGCGCAGGAGGAGGTCCGCCACCGCGAAATCCTCGAAGAGCGCTGGCGGATCCTGACCGGCAAGCGGTTTCGCTTCGAGACGTCCAAGCTGCCGCACGAGCACGCGCCGATTCCAACGACCAACGCGACCGCCGTCGAGGTTCTGAGCATGGCGATGGAGCAGGAGTTGGAGGCGGTGGAGAAGTACAAGGAGCTCGCCGCGTCGGCCCCCGACGAGGAGGCGAAGAGCGCGTATCTGGAATTGGCCCGGGACGAGCACCAGCACTACGAGTGGTTCCGCGCCCAGCGGCAGGCCATCCAGAGCGGAATCCACTGGTTCATCGAGACCCTCCCCGGCACGCTCGAGCGCTAGGCGGCATCGGCATGCCGCGGGCGGTTCCCATTCCCCTGCGCGCCCCGGCGGCGCCGAAAGTGCCGTTCCTCTCGCTCGACACCGTCTGGTTCCAGGTCGCGGGGACGCTCTGCAATCTGAGCTGCAACCACTGTTTCATCTCCTGCAGTCCGACGCGCCATGCGCACGAGATCATGGCCCGCGCCGAGGTCCGGCCCTACCTCGACGAGGCGGCGTCGCTCGGAGTGAAGGACTTCTACTTCACGGGCGGAGAGCCGTTCTTGAACCGGGAGCTGCCCGCCATTCTCGAGGACGCGCTCCGGATCGGGCCCGCCACCGTCCTCACGAACGCGACGTTGATCACGAGAGCCCGCGCGGAGGAGCTGGCGAAGCTGGCGGCGGCGAGCCGCTACTCGCTCGAGGCGCGGGTGAGCCTCGACGGGCTCACGCCCGAGACCAACGATCCGATTCGAGGGGAGGGCTCCTTCGATGCGACCCTGCTCGGGTTGCGCGAGCTGGCCCGCGCGGGCTTCCTCCCGATCATCACCGCGACCCAGACGTGGAGCGACGCGGATGATCCCGGGCTCCGCGAGCGCTTCCATGGATTTCTGAGCGACCTTGGGCTCCCGCGCCCGCGGCTGAAAATCCTGCCGCTCTTCCGAATCGGACGCGAGGCCGATCGCACGCGGGGCTACGCGCCGACGGAACGCCTCACAGAGCAGCACATGCGCGATTTCGATCCATGGACGCTCCAGTGCTCGAGCAGCAGGATGGTGACAAGCCGGGGCGTCTACGTCTGCCCGATCCTGATCGACTCGCCCGGCGCTCGGATGGGCGCCACTCTGCGCGAGACACTGCGTGCGTTCCCGCTCGCCCACGGCGCGTGCCACACCTGCTGGGCGACCGGGGCGTCCTGCCGGAACTAGGAAGAGGCGGGAGCTCAAACGAATGCCTGCGAACGGCGATCTCACACTCAAAGAACCCGGCCTCGAAGGCGCGCTCGCGTTCTTGGGGGGCCCTTACAGCAACCACGCGGCGCTCCGCGCGGTTCTCGAGGACGCGCGCCGACGCGGCGCGGAACGGATCTTCTGCCTCGGCGACCTCGGCGGGTTCGGGCCGAATCCGGGCAAGGTCTATCCCGTCCTCGAGGAGTTCGGGGTCGTCACCATGGCGGGAAACTACGACCTGGCGCTGGCGAAGCGCATGGCCGAGTGCGGGTGCGGCTACACGCATCCCTCAGACAACCACTTCGCGCGACTCTCCTACGACTATACCAACCGACGCACCACCGACGCCGAGCGCGCGTGGCTTGGGAGGCTCCCGGCCGCGATTCGATTCCTGAGAGCCGGCCGACGGTACCTCCTCTGCCACGGCTCGCCGCGGAGAACCAACGAATTCCTCTGGGAATCGGCTTCGTCGGATGGATTTCTCGCGCGGATGGCCCGCGAGGCGGGGGCGGATCAGGTGCTCTGCGCGCATACCGGAATCCACTGGCAGCGGGCGCTCCCCGATGGATCCCGGCTCATCAACGTGGGTGCCGTGGGCCGTCCCGCGAACGACGGGCGCACAGAAGTCTGGTACGCGCTGCTTCCGCCGGGGGAGCACGCCGCGGAAATGGTCGCGGTAACCTACGATCACCAGGCTCTCGCCCGGGAGATGGAGGAGGAGCGCCTTCCGGCCGAGTTCGTCGAAACGATCCGTACCGGCTGGTGGACCACCTGTCTGGAAATTCTGCCCGCCATGGAGCGGAGCCGGGGACGGCATTAGCCGATGGTTCGCGGCGTCGGGCGGGTCCTTGCCGAATACGTTGCGCAGGTCCGCGGTTCGGGGCGGAATCCCCGGCTTTATCTCTGCGGCGTTTTCCTCTTCGGCCTCGGACAGTCGATCTTCTCGCTCATCTTCAACCTCTATCTCCGCTCGTTGGGATACTCCGACTCCGGCATTGGCCAGATCCTCTCCAAGGTTTCGATCGGGGCGGCCGTGGCGGCGCTCCCGGCCGCGTTTCTCTTCCGGCGGGCGCCGGCCCGAACCCTTCTCGTCCTCGCGGGAGCCCTGACGGCGCTGGGCTACTCCCTGCAGGCGACGTTCCGGGCGCCGGAGATACTCTTGCTCCTCGCGTTCGTGACGGGGATGGTCATCACCGTGTTCCGGCTCTCGATCGCGCCGGTCATCATGAAGGAGTCCGGGCCGAACGCGCGCCCCTTCCTATTCAGCGCTTCGTACGGCGTCATCTTCGCCTCCGCGATCGTCGGGTCCGTCTTGGGCGGCGCGCTGCCACACCTCTTCCACGCGTTCTCCGAGGTGGACCAGGTCACTCTCCGCTGGACCCTCTACGCGGGCTGCGCCCTGACGCTCCTCTCCGCCGTGCCGTTCTTCGCCATGAGCGAGCCGGCGGGGGGCGCGGCGCCCCCGACCGCCCTCACGCAGCTCCGGGATTTCCTCGAGATCGACTGGGGCCTCCATCTCAAGCTGATCCTCCCGGCCACGCTGATCGGCCTCGGCGCGGGGCTGATCATTCCGTTCATGAACCTCTACTTCCGGGACCGATTCGGCCTCTCCGAGGGTGAGATCGGGGCGCTGTTCGGTGTGATGCAGGGGTTCATGGTCGTGGGGAATCTCTTCGGCCCGGCGGTCTCGCGGCGGTTGGGGCTGGTGGGAGGCGTCGTCGGGACGCAGCTCGCATCGGTCCCGTTCATGGTGGTCCTCGCGCTCTCGACCCACTTCCCGCTGGTCGCCTCCGCCTTCTTTCTCCGGAGCGGGCTCATGAACATGAACCAGCCCTTGGCCTCGCACTTCGCGATGGAGGTGGTGCCCCCGCGCGATCACGCGGTCACGAACAGCCTCCTCTCGCTCGCCTGGTTCCTCGCATGGAGCGTGAGCGCCGACATCGGCGGCGCGCTGATCGAGCGGAAGGGCTATACCGAGCCGCTCCTGATCGCGGCGGCCCTCTATGTGGCCGCTTCGATCCTCTACTGGATCTTTTTCAAGAACATCGAAGAAGCTCGCGTCCCGCGCGCCGAGGTCGAGATTCCAGAGGCGTAACTCTTTTTATTTCAACCGACTAAGGCTAGCCAGATTTCTCCCAGTTCGTCCCCGTCGATCGTCTCAAGTTTCCCCCCAGGGGTGCCGATCATAGGTCGGAGCACGGGTAGGGGCCCACCGGGCAGGGATGCCGAGAGCACAGGGCCCCATGGGAGCGGGCGGAGTCAATCAGTCGTACCTATAACGGAGGGGGATGCACTATGAAGCGGATTCATCTGACCTTGGTTCTCGTGACGGTGTTCTTCGTGGCCGTGTTTGCTTCGGTCGCGGGCGCCAACACGGTCGGCACGATGGAGATCAACGCCGGCTACGCCAAGTCCTCGACTGACGTCACGGGGAATAACGAGTCCATGGGCGGCGGAATCGCGTTCGGCGCCGGCTACTGGCGCAATGCGTCCCCGACCGTGATGTGGGGTGCTGAGGTTTCGTATGACGGCCTCGGCTCCGTGGACTACACCGCTCCTGGTCCGACGAGCGTGAAGGTGTCGGGCAATATTCTGCGGGTCAACCCGGCGTTGCGTGTGAACTTCGGCTCGAAGGTGGGCCCGAGCTTCTACGCGCAGGGCGGTGCTGGTCTCTACAGCCTGTCCGCGAAGGTCAACGACGGCACGACCGAAACGAAGGACACGCAGTCGAAGTTCGGCTTCAATCTCGGCGCCGGCGTCGGATTCCCGGTCGGCCCGAAGACCAACATGAACTTCCTCGGTCAGTATCACTCAGTATCGACCGACGGTTCGAGCACAAACTACATCGAGTTCAAGGCTGGCGTCGGGTTCGGTCTGTAATCGAATCCGAGCAGCGGAAGCATGAACGGGGTGGCGCCGCGAGGTGCCACCCCGATTCTTTGATTGAAGGAGGAATCACCATGAAGCGGACTCACTGGAGCCTAATGATTCTCTTGCCACTCTTGGTGGCTACCATCACTCCCGCCGCGGGCGCGGCGGTGCTGGGGACGCTTGAGGTCAACGCCGGCTATTCCAAAGACGCGAACAGCGGCTCGTACGTTTCGGACGGGACGCTCGGCGGTGGGGTGGCATTCGGGGCGGGGTACTACCGCGCCTTGGTGCCGATGTTGAATTGGGGCATCGAGGTGGCGATGGATAACCTCGGATCGGCCAGCTTCAGCGATCCCTTGTTCGGCAACGGTTCGGTGTCCGCGAAGGCGTTCCGGGTCAATCCCGCGCTTCGGTTCAACCTGGGCGCTCCGGTCGGTCCCTCCGTCTTCGGACAGGTGGGCGCCGGGTTCTACAACGTCAAGGGCGAGGTCAAGTTCGACGCGGGCGGGAGCACGGATGGGAGCAACTCCAAGTTCGGCGTCAATGTCGGCGGAGGCGTCGGCTTCCCGGTAGGCCCGAAGACCCGAATGAATCTTATCGGCCAGTACCACACGGTCGCGACCGATGGAGAGAGGACGAACTACCTTTCGATCAAGGCCGGGCTCGGCATCA
>JBGPMG010000057.1:0-13225 GCA_041486815.1 Candidatus Eiseniibacteriota bacterium
CTACCGGAGGTTCTCGCCGCGCGGCTGGCGACGGGAGAGTAGCGGCTCATTGCGAGCTTCCACCGAAGCCCACTGGACCCGCTTCTGGCGGGAGCGCGCGGCGGTCGAGGACGTCTACCCCACGGCGGGGCGCGTCGTCGATCAGATCCTTGCCGAAGGACCGGTCCGGGGACGAAAGATTCTCGAGGTAGGGGCGGGCTCGGGCCGCGACAGCGTGGCCCTTGCCAAAGAGGGCGCCGCCGCGGTGATGCTCGACTACTCGATGGCGTCGCTCGCGGTGGCGAGAGCCGTGGCACGCCGTGAGGGCGTGACGCCGCTCCTCGTGCGGGCCGACGCGCTTCGCATGCCGTTCCGGGACGGCGCGTTCGACGCCGTGTTCCACCAGGGCCTCCTCGAGCATTTTCGCGACCCACTCCCGCTCTTGACCGAGAACGTTCGCGTGCTCAAGGCCGACGCCCTCCTGCTCGTGGACGTCCCGCAGCGATTTCACCTCTATACCGTGCTGAAACACGTCCTCATCGCGATCGGCAAGTGGTTCGCGGGATGGGAGACCGAATTCACGATCGGGGAACTGGAGGGATTGATGCGCCGCTCGGGCGTGCGGATCGTGCGCCGATACGGCGCCTGGATGGTCCCCGGGCTATTCTACCGGTCGCTTCGGCTGGGCCTGCTGAAGTTACGGCTCGCGCGGCTTCCGCTCGAGCCGCCGCGCATCCCGCTGGTCACCCCCATGCTCGCGTCCGTCCGATCGGCGTGGGCGCGGACGCCGTTCGCCTTTTACACGTATTTCGTGATCGGCGCCATCGGGCGGAAGGGCGCGCCGTCGCCGGCCGGCTCCCCCGGTTGAACCTGATCGCGTTCAACTGGCGCGACCCGGAGCATCCCGAAGCGGGCGGCGCGGAGCTCCACCTCTTCGAGATACTGCGCCGCGCCGTACGGGACGGCGACCGCGCGGTCTGGCTTGCCGAGCGGTACCCCGGCGCGCCGGCCGAGGACCGAGTGGAAGGCATCGAAATTCACCGCGCAGGTTCGTGGTACAATGCGCACCTTGCCCTCGGGGCGCTGTATCGGAAACGGTTCCGGAAGGAGCGGTTTGATCTCGTTCTGGAAGACATCAACAAGGTTCCGTTCTTCGCTCCACTCTACGCCGACGCGCCCGTTCTGGCCGTCGTCCCGCATCTCTTCGGCGGCGCGGCGTTCCGCGAAGCATCCATTCCCGTCGCGGTCGTCGTCTGGGCCCACGAGAGCCTGATCCCGTTCGTGTACCGGCACTCCCCGTTTCTCGTGATCTCTGAGAGCACCCGCGACGATCTCGCGCGGAGGGGCGTCGACCCGCGGCGGATCTCCGTTGTGCGATGCGGGCTCACCCAAGAGGACTATGCGGTCACGGTGCCGCCGGAGGAACGGCGCGACCCGGTGGTCGTATTTCTCGGGCGACTCCGCCGGTACAAGGGAGCGCAGCACGCGATCCGCGCGCTGCCGCGAGTCCTCGCCCGCGTTCCCGAGGCGAAGCTCCTGGTCGCTGGAGACGGTCCCTACCGGCCCGAGCTCGAGGCTCTGGCCCGTTCCCTGGGGGTCGCCGGGCGCGTCACCTTCCTTGGCGCGGTTTCGCAGCGCGAGAAGGTCGCCGCCTTGAATCAGGCTCAGGTCGCGGTCGCGCCCTCGCCGAAGGAGGGCTGGGGCCTGACCGTCATCGAGGCGAACGCGTGCGGGGTACCCGTCGTCGCGAGCCGGAGCCCGGGGCTCATCGAGTCGGTCCGGGATGGGGAGACCGGAATCTTGGTCCCGCACGGGGACGAAGCGGCGTTGGCCGACGGGCTGATCCGGCTTCTCTTAGACCGCGATCTGCGCCTCAAGCAGGCCAGGGCGGCGCTGGCGTGGGCGAGGACGTTCGACTGGGAAACCTGCTATCGCGGCAGCCGCGCGGTGATGGAGCGCGCCGCGGCGCGGGCGGTCGCGTGAAGGGGAACCCGCTCCGCCAGATGCTGAGCCGGTACAAGGTCCCGCTCATCGCGGTCAAGATCTTGTTGAGCTTTGCTCTCTTCGCTTACGTCGTGGCGAAGGTGTCTCCCGGCGACATCTGGGATACGATCCGCCCGGCGGATGAGAGATACCTGCTGGGGGCGGCCGGCCTTTTCCTGCTGTCGAACCTCATCGGGAGCTGGATCTGGGCGCGCCTGCTTCGCGCGCAGGGCGTCCCGATTCCGTATCGGAAAGCCGCGTCGTACTACTTCGTTGGGCTCTTCTTCAACAACTTCCTGCCCTCCAACATCGGCGGGGACATCACGCGGATCAGCGACGCCTCCAAGCACGCCGACCACGTCAGCCCCGTCTTCTCGGCGACGGTGATGGACCGGTTGATCGGAGTGCTGGCGATGGCCCTCGTCGCGGTCGTCGCCTCATTCGCGGCGATCGATCGAATCCATCTCTACGCGATCTACACGGCGATCGTGATCACCTTTCTTGTAGCGCTGGGACTCTTCCTCAGCATCTTCAACCGCACCGTCCTCAAGGCGTTCGAGTGGCCCTTCCGCGTCATTGGGGCCCGGACGATCGAGCGGGGGATCCGGCGGCTCATGGACGACCTTCACGGCTACAGACACCAAGGAAAGGTCCTTACGATCGTCTTCGTCGCATCCCTTGTGGTCCAGGTGAGCCGGATCCTGGTCCACTACGTGGTCGGCCTCGCTTTGGGCGTTCACGCCGCGGTGGGCTACTACTTCCTCTTCGTGCCCACGCTCGCGGCGCTGGTCTCGCTCCCGATTTCTCTCAACGGACTTGGGATCCGGGAAGGGGCCGGCGTGGTTCTATTCCAGATGGCCGGTATGTCCAAGGAGCAAGCCTTTACGGTGCCGTTTCTAACCTATCTGATATCCGTGTTCATCAGCCTGCTCGGGGGGCTCATCTTCGTCTCCCGGACGCCCCGGCGCGCCATCCAGGGCCTTTTAGAGAAGCGCAGGTCGGCGCGCGCCGCCCCCGGTTCCGGAAGAGCCCCGAAGGGGATCGAGTGAACTCGACCAAGCGGTGGCACGCCCTTATGGCAGCGATCGCGTTCGGCGTTCCTTTCCTTGCCTATCTTCGAACCGTGACGCCGACCGTCCCGTTCTGGGATTCGGGCGAGTTCATCGCCACTTCGTGGATTCTGGGCCTGCCGCACCCCCCCGGAAATCCGGTCTATACGATGCTCGGGCGGATCTTCTCCTTCCTACCGATCGAGACCGTGGCGTGGCGGGTGAATCTCATGAGCTCCGTCGCGTCGGCGCTCACCTGCCTCTTCACGTTCCTCTTCACCGTGCGGGCCCTACGACGGACCGTGGCCGCCGGTCGAGGAACCATGGTCGAATGGCTGGGCTGCGAGCTCGGCGGGCTCGTGGCGGCCTTCTTCGTGGCCTCCGCGAGCGCGTTCTGGGACAGCGCGATCGAGGCCGAGGTCTACTCCCTCTCCTCCTGCATCATCGCCTTGACGGTCTGGCTCGCTTTCAACTGGTGGGATCACCTCGGGGAGCCGGGGAACGATCGGCTTCTCCTCTTGATCGTTTACATCCTGGCCGTCTCGACCGGTGTCCACCTCGGAACCGTGCTCATCGCGCCGGGCCTCCTCGTCCTCTTCATGATCGTCCGCCCGAGCCACTTCTCGAACTCCAAGTTCATCGTGCCGGCGGCCTTCCTCGGCCTCTTCACCGTCGTCCTCTTCCTGGCCGGCGTGCTCGAGATCCGGATCCCCGGGTTCCTCCTCCTCGCCGTCCTCGGAATCGCGATTCTCTACGCGTCCATCAACTACCGCGTCTACCTCAAGGGCAACCTGGTGGCCTTGTGGACGCTCGCGATCGTCATCGGTTTCACGGTCCAAATTTTCCTGCTGGTCCGGAGCCAGCAGATGCCCTCCATCAACGAGGGATCCCCGACGACGCTCGCCACCTGGCTCGAGTACCTGAGCCGCAAGCAGTACGGCCCCGCCAACCCGTTCGAGCGGCGCGCCGAGCTCTGGTACCAGATCGAGCACATGTATCTCCGCTACGTGGGTCAGCAGTGGCATCTGATCGAGCGATTGGGCCGGCTCGACCTCAATTCGTTCTGGGTCAAGGCGGTGAACGCCGTCCCGTACCTCCTCTTCTTCCTCGGAGCCTGGTGGAACTATCAACGCGACCGGAAAACGTTCTGGTTCTTCCTCACGGTGCATCTTGTGATGGGACCCGCGCTGATCTTCTATCTCAACTTCACCGATCATGAAGTGCGGGAGCGCGAATACTTCTTCACGAACTCATATCACTTCATGGCGGTCTGGATGGGCATGGGCGCGGCGGCGGTCTATCAGATGCTCGCGGACGCGCTCGCGCCCTCCGGCGCGGCGACCGGCGTTCGGCCGGCGGCCCGCATCGAGATCGGGAATGGTGGGGCGGTCGAGGCTCCCGCGCCACTCCAGCCCCTCCCCGATTCTCTTCCGACGAGGCTCGGCATCGGCATCGGCGCCCTCGCGCTGGTCGGCATCTCGCTCCTCCCGATGCGAACGGGCTGGTACACGCACGACCGCTCGGGGTTCTATATCGCCCACGACTACGCGTACAACATGCTGGTGCCGTTGGCGCCGAACGCCATCGTCTTCACGAACGGCGACAACGATACCTTCCCGCTCTGGTACATCCAGGAAGTGGAGCACGTGCGGAAGGACGTGCGGGTGGTGAACCTGAGCCTGCTCAACACGCCGTGGTATATCCGGCAGCTGCGCGACCAGGAGCCCAAGGTTCCGATTTCCATGACCGACCAGCAGCTGGACGTGATTGGGCCCTACCAGGACGAAAAGACCGGAAAGATCGTCTGGGTAAAGGACCTCGCGGTGCAGGACATCATCAAGACGAACGCGTGGAGGCGGCCGCTCTACCTCGCCGTGACGGTCCCGGACCAGATGGGGCTCGACAAGCGGCTCACTCTGGAAGCGCTTGTATTCCGGGTGAATTCTCAAGAGTCAACCCGCTCCGTCGACGTCGAGCGGACCCTGCACAACCTCTACGACGTCTTTCTCTACAAGGGGCTTCTCGACAAGAACCGGCGGTACGATCTAGCGGTCTACAAGGACGATAACGCGTACCGACTCGTGCAGAATTACACGGCGGCCCACTTTCAGGTGGCCTATCAGCTTCAAATCCTCGGCAAGATCAACCAGGCGATCCGGGTTCTCGAAGACGCCGCCAAGATCTCGCCCGACTTCCCCGGCCTCCTCGAGTATATGGGCCGGCTCTATGAAGATTCCGGAAACATGGGCGCCGCGGAGAAGATCTACCGCGACGGCGTGCGTCGATTCCCGACCGCTCCGGAATTCCACTTCCACCTCGGGGTCACGTTCTATCAGTCCGGTCGCATCGAGGAGGGAATCGCGGAGCTGCGCAAGGCGGCCGAGCTGAACCAGCAGTACTTCGACTGGTTCAGCGCCCTCTTCACGGCGCTCTGGCAGACCGGGAGGCGCGCGGAAGGGGTGGACGTGCTCCGCACTTGGGTCCGCGCGCATCCGGAGGACCGCGAGGGCGCTTCCTATCTGAAGCAGTACGAGGAGTCGCTCCGGGTCCTTTCGGGGAAGCCGCAGCCTCCGCGGAAGACAGAGCCCCAGAAGGGCTAAGCGTGAACCGCGCGCTGGTGACCGGGGCGGCGGGCTTTCTCGGCTCGACGCTCGCGGAGGCGCTGCTCGCGGCGGGGTGGGAGGTGGTCGGGGTCGACGCCTTCACGGACAATTACCCGTCGGCGCGGAAGCGGGCGAATATCGCGGGCGCGCTCGCACACCCTCGCTTTCGCCTCGTGGAGGCGGACCTCCGAAATGCGCCGATCGGGCCCCTGCTCGAGGGCATCTCTCACGTCGCGCACCTGGCCGCGCTGCCGGGCGTCCGGACGAGCTGGGGAGAGGCGTTTCGAGCGTACGCGGAGCACAACGTGATTGCGACGCAGCGGCTCCTCGAAGCGCTGCGGCTTCACCCGGTGGAACGCGCCGTGGCGGCGTCGAGCTCATCGATTTACGGCTCCCCGGCTCGATTTCCGACTCCCGAGGAGGAGCCGCCGCGGCCGGTTTCGCCCTATGGGGTGACCAAGTTGTCGACCGAGGGGCTGCTCCATGCGTACCGCGCGACGTTTCAGCTTCCGCTGGTGGCCCTTCGCTACTTCACGATCTACGGACCGCGGCAGCGGCCCGACATGGGATTTCACGGTTTCTTCGAGGCGGCCCGACGCGGGGCCCCGGTTACGGTCTACGGGGACGGCCGGCAGACGCGCGATTTCACGTACGTCGACGACGCGGTGCGCGGCACCATGCTCGCGATGACACGGCCGGCGACGGAGCTGACGTACAATATCGGCGGCGGCCACCGAATCTCGCTGAACGACGTGATCGCGCGGATGGAGCAGGTGACGGGGCGGAGGATCGAGCGGAAGCAGGTCGCTCCGCCGCCGGGGGATCCTCGCGACACCTCCGCGGACGTCTCGCGCGCCCGGCGCGACCTGGGGTACGAGCCCCGCACCGACTTGACCGAGGGATTGAGGCGACAATGGGAGTGGCAGCGGAATGGCTAACGTCGGAGGCGTGATGGAGCAGGCTCCCGATGTCGATCTGACCGTCCTCGTGCCGGTCCTGAACGAGGCGGAGAACATGCGGCCGCTGATTGAAAAGCTCGTCCAGGACCTGAAGCCGCTCGGCAAGAGCTACGAAATCCTCGTTATCGACGACGGCTCGACCGACGGCACCTTCGACCAGGTGCGGGCGCTCTCCCCTTCGATTCCGGCCCTTCGCGGCATCCGCTTCCGGAGGAACTTCGGCAAGTCGGCCGCCCTTTCCGTCGGCTTCCGCGAGGCGCGCGGTCGGGCGATCGTCACCATGGACGGCGATCTGCAGGACGATTCGGCCGAGATCTCCCGGCTCCTTTCGAAAATCGACGAGGGATTCGACCTCGTCTCCGGGTGGAAGCAGAACCGGCAGGATGCCATCAGCAAGACGGTCCCCTCGAAGCTCTTCAACGCGGTCACCTCGGCCGTGAGCGGCGTGCCGCTCCACGATATGAACTGCGGGCTCAAGGCGTATCGAAGCGAGGTCACACGAACGATCCAGCTCCGTGGCGAGCTCCATCGATTCATCCCGGTCCTCGCGCACTGGAGCGGGTTCCGCGTCGGAGAGATCCGCACGGTGCACCACCCCAGGCTTCACGGAAAGACGAAGTTCGGGGTCTCGCGCTTCCTGAACGGGTTCCTCGATCTCACCGCGGTCATGTTCATGACGACGAGCAGCAACCGCCCGGTTCATCTCTTTGGAAGACTGGGCATCGCCTTCGCTCTGGCGGGCGCCGCCCTCACGGTGTTCTACACCTGGCCCTGGTTTCTGGGCGAGGGTCTGCGTCTCCGTCCGGGCCTCCTCTTCGGGCTCGTCCTCGTGATCCTTGGGATCCAATTCCTATCGCTCGGTTTCCTCGGTGAGATGATCGCGGGGAGCCGGACGGAGGAGCCGCATTACGCGATCCGAGAGCGCCTCTAGGAGCCGGCGCGCCCGGGCTCCCGGGCGATGAGGGTCGCGCTCTTAGGCCCGACCCACCCGTATCGGGGCGGGATCGCCCACTACACGACCCTCCTCGCCCGGTCGTTCTCGAAGGCGCACGAAACCCACATCGTCTCGTTCACGAGGCTCTATCCGGGCATCCTCTTCCCCGGCGCCACCCAGTTCGACCAGAGCGCCGAAGCGCTCCTTCCGCCGGTCGAGCCGGAGCGACTCCTGGACAGCATGAACCCCTGGACGTGGAGGCGGGCAGGGATGCGCCTTCGCGCGCTGCACCCCGATCTCCTCGTCGTGCCGTGGTGGCACCCGTTCTTCGGCCCCTCCCTCGGGATGGCGGCCCGAATCGCGCGGCGCGGCGATCGTCCCAAGCGGATCTTCCTGGCCCATAACGTCGAGCCGCACGAATCGACGCCGGCCGACCGCTGGCTCGCGGGCTACGGGCTGGGCGCGGCGGACGGATTCCTCGTGCACGCGCGGGCCGAGGCGGAGAGGCTTAGGCTCCGCGCGCGCGGCCGGCCGGTCCGGGTTCATCCCCACCCGTCGTACGAGTTCTTCAGCGATCGCCGGCCTACTCGGGAAGCGGCTCGCGCCGCGATCGGCGCGCGCGGGCGCGTCATCCTGTTCTTCGGTTACGTCCGCCCGTACAAGGGGCTCGCGGATCTGCTGGAGGCGCTCCGGCTCGCGCGGGGCGACGCGTGGGATCAGCTTTACATCGTCGGCGAGTTCTACGAGGCCCGCTCCTCGTACGAAGCGCGGTTCCAAGACGCGGCGCTCCGGGGGAAGATCACGGTCGTCGACCGGTACGTCGCGAATGAGGAGGTGGCGGCCTACTTCGCCGCCGCCGACGTCGTGGCGCTCCCATATCGCTCGGCCACAGGCTCGGGAATCGCGCAGGTCGCGTTCGGGGCCGGGGTGCCGGTGATCGCGACGAGAGCCGGGGGACTGGAGGACGTCGTCGAGGAGGGCGTGTCCGGCCTCCTGGTCGGGCCCTCCGATCCGAGGAGCCTCGCGCGGGCGATCGAGAGATATTTCGACGAAGACCTGGGCCTTAGGCTTCGGCAAGGGGTCGCGGCGGCGCGGGGCCGCTTCACGTGGGACGCGCTCCGGGACGCGCTCCTCTCCCTGAGCGAGGAATGCCGATGAGCGCGAATCCGGTCTGGGCCGTCGTGCTCGCCCACAACCAGCTCCCGTATACGCGCGAGTGCCTCACGTCGCTCTTGGCCCTCGACCCGCCCGCCGACCGCGTCCTCCTCGTCGACAACGCTTCGGCCGACGGAACGGCGGAACGCGTCGCGGCGGAGTTTCCATCGGTCGAGGTGCTCGCCCTTCCAGAGAACCGCTATTTCGCGGGCGGGGTGAACGCGGGCATGGCCCGCGCCCTCGAGGGAGGCGCCGGCTCGGTCTTGCTCTTGAACAACGACGTCGTCCTGGAGCGCGGGGCCCTTGGAATTCTCCGCGCCGCGCTGGAGGCCGACGGGTCGCGGGGTGCCGTGAGCCCCAAGCTCTTCTTCTACGACGCGCCCGAGCGAATCTGGTTCGCGGGCGGGATCGTCTCGCGTGGGATTGCCCTGCTTCGACACCGTGGCGTTCACCAGAGGGTCGGATCGTTTCGGGACAGCGCCCGCGCGATCGACTACGTTTCGGGGGCGGCGGTGCTGCTCTCCCGCCACGCCCTCAAGACGGTCGGTCTCCTCGATCCCGACTTCGTCATCTACGTCGAGGACGCCGATTGGTCGGCGCGCGCGCGCGCCTCCGGCTTCGTGCTCTGGTACGAGCCCGCCGCGCGAGGCTGGCACCACGTCTCGGTGACGAGCGGGGGAGGACTCACCCCGCTCAAGGCCTACTTCCGCCTCCGAAGCGGAGGCCTCTATCTCACCCGGCACGCGAAAACGTGGGAGCGACCGCTCGCGTGGGGCGCCTACGGGCTCTGGACGGGGGTCCTACTGTTCCGATCCGTGCTCCGAAGCGATTTCGAGTCCGCGCGAGCGCTCTTGCTGGGATTTCTCGACCTCACGCGTATTCTCCTCGGCTTCCAGCCGCCCGAGCGTAGACCCGAAGCATTCGCTCCCCGAACTCCCGCGCGCTGAATCGGCGGGCGCGTTCGGGCCCTCGCGCCGCGTACGGGGCGAGAAAGCCCGGATCCGCCGCCGCGCGACGCAGAATTTCCACCAGCCCGCGCGCGTCTCCCGCGGGGAAGAGAACGCCCGCGTCGCCCACCACCTCGGGAATGGAGCCGCCGTCGCTCGCGACGATCGGCACGCCTGAGGCCATCGCGAACAGGAGCGGGATTCCGAATCCTTCGTGGAGGGAGGGGTAGAGGAAAAGCGAAGAGCCGGAAAAGAGGGACGGAAGCCCCTCGTCCCGCACGTAGCCGGGGAACTGTGCGCGGATCCGGAGCCGAAGCGCCATCGCCTCACACTCGCGCGCGTGCTCGTTCTGCGCACCGGCCAGCACCAAGTCCGGGGCTTTGGAACGGTCTGGGAACGCCTCCGCGACCGCGGAGAGAAGCGTCGCGATCCCCTTGCGAGGATCAAACCCGCCCAGATAGAGCCAGTAGGGCCGTCCGCCGGTCAGGCGGGCTCGAACGGGTTGCCCGGCCGCCGCATCCGCCGGATGGAACCAGCTCGGGAGCGGATTCGGCACGACCTCGACCCGAGGCGCGGCCCGCGGAAGGAGTGTTTCAATGTCGCGTCGGCTCGCCTCGCTCACGGTCACGATCGCGGCCGCGTCGCGGGCCGAGGAAGAGAGGACGCGGCGATAGAGCGATCGATGGAGCCAAGCGGGCCTCGGCCAGGGGACGTCGCGCGGGAATCGCCACGGAATCAGATCGTGGATCGTCAGGACCGAGGGAAAGGGGAGCCCGTGCGGCAGTCCGTGATTCCATGGGGCGTGAAAGAGGTCCGGAGCGGGGACGATGTGCTTGAGAATGCGAGGGAGGACCCTCCACTCCCACCGGATCCGCCCGCCTGCGCCCCCCTGGACCGCCACCGGAACGGTTGCCGGAATCCGGCCCTGGGGCACGGCGCGGTCCGATACGCCCACAAACGTCACGCCCTCCCCGTCGAGCTCTTCGAGAATCTGCTTCACGACGACCCCGACACCCGTGACAGAGTCGAGGGCCAGGGGGCGGAGGTCGATGGCGATTCGAAGGTCGCGCGTCACCGGAGGCACGCTACGGGAGCCCGCGCCGCCGGTCAACGATCGCTCGCATCTTGCGCCTTGACTTCGCCTTGCGCGGCCCCGTACCCTCATAGTATGCGCGATCGCGGAGGCCCACGTGCGTCCCATCTGGGACGTCGTCTGGCTGAGTGACATCCCATGGGGAAGCCTCTGGCAGCGGCCGCAGCAGCTCGCGACCCGCATTCCCGGCGACGCGAGGATTCTCTTTGTCGAGCCGTGGACGCTCGGACACGCCCCATCGGTGAGACCTGCCCCCGTCGCTCCCCGGATCGCGCGCGTTTCGTTCCCATTCCTGCCTCTCCATGCGCGGGCGCATAGGCTGAGGCGCTTGGCGTACCACCTCGGGAGCTCGGCCGCCGCGACCGCGGCGCTCTTCACGCTCCAGCGCGCTTGGGCCCGCGGGCTTCGAGGGTTCTTTCGCCCGGGCGCGAAGCGGCTCGCCCTGGTTCAAAATTTCATGAGCGTTCCAACTCTGGACACGTGGCGGCCCGATCGCATCGTCTACGACATGATCGACGCGCCGCTCCACTTCGCGCCGGTTCCGCCGCGGCTTGTGCCGCTCTGGGAGGGCCTGTTGCGCCGGGCGGACCGGGTGATCGTCACGTCGGGCCCACTCCGAGCGCTCGCGAAGAGCGGCGGGGCCCGGGACGCGGTGCTCGTGGGGAACGGAGTGGACGCGTCGCGGTTCCGCTCGGCGGAATCTCATCCCGCGACGTTGCCCGGAACGCCGGACGCGCCGATCGTTGGGTACGTCGGATCGATCCACGCGTGGTTCGACGTCCCCCTCGTCGCGGCCCTCGCACGCGCCATCCCGGAGGCGAGGGTCGTGCTGGTCGGTCCGGCGCACCCCGCGACGGCGCAGGAGATCGCGCGCGCCGCGGAGCAAGCGCCGAACCTCCACTGGATCGGACCGAGGCCGTACGCAGAGATCCCGTCGATCGTCGGAGCGTTCCGGGTAGGACTCATCCCGTTCCGGAGAACGCCCCTCACGGAGGCGGTCAATCCGGTGAAGTTGTACGAGTACGCGGCGGCGGGCGTCCCGTGCGTGACGACCCGATTCAGCGACGAGGTCGATCTCTGGTCCGAGGCCGCCCGCGTCGCGGAGACCGAGGAACGGTTCGTGGATGAAGTCAAGGCGGCCCTCGCGGCGCCGCCGGAACGCGCGGCGCTCCGCGCCTTCGCCGCGCGGCACGACTGGGATGAGATCGCCCGGCGCTTCACCGCGATCTGCATGGAGGACGCCGCGTGAAGCGACCGGCGCCGCGCGCCGGGGGGAAGGGCGCTCAGGGAATCGCTCCCCGCGCGCGGGGGGCTGCTCCGGCCGACCGCGACGGGCGGCCGTTCCCTTGGTCGTGGACGTACGCGGCGATCGCGCTCCTCGTCCTGCTCTTCTTCTATCCGGTCACCTTCGGCAAGGTCTTCATCTCGCCAGATTCCGTCGCCCCGGCGGGATTCTCGAAAATCGCCACCGACGCGCTCGCCCACCGGCACGTCTATCCGCTTTGGAATCCGTTCCACTTTCTTGGAATGCCGACCTTCGGCAGCCTCGCCTTCGTTCCCTACGTCTATCCGCCCGACGCGCTCTTCGGCTTTCTCCAGCAGGCGCTCCACTTTCCGCAGCTGACCTGGCTTCTGGCGCATTACATCCTGCTCGGGCTTTCGATGCTCGCCTTCCTTCGCGCGGCGGGGGCCGCGCCCGAGGGTGCCCTCCTCGGCGCCTTCACGCTGGCGCTGACCCCGAATCTGGTGGCCGTCGGCGCGTTCGGACACGGAAGCCAGATCATGACCGCCGCCTATCTGCCGCTCCTGCTCCTTCTCCTCGACCGTTTCGCCCGGCGCGGCTCCTGGCTCGCGTTCTCAGGATTTGCATTCGCCGCGGCGTTCCAACTCCTGCGCGCTCACGTGCAGATCGTTTTCTACTCCTGGATCGCGCTCACCCTCTACGCGCTCTTCATCGGCGCCGCGGCGTTTCGGGAAGGGCGGCGCCAGGAGGGAGTGCGAGCGTTCGCCGGGCTCGCCGCTGGCCTCGCGCTTGGATTCGGCATGAGCGCGTTTCTCTACCTTCCGGTCCACGAGTACGCGGGGCTCTCGACGCGTGGAGGCGGCGAGGGCGGGGGCGCGGGGCTCGCCTACGCCACCTCCTGGTCGTTCCACCCCCGCGAGATCCTGACCTTCCTGATTCCCAGCATGTTCGGCTTCGGCGGGAGCACCTACTGGGGTAGCATGCCGTTCACGGATTATCCCAACTACATGGGAATCGTCCCGCTGGCGTTCGCGGTGTACGGAGCCGTTCGGGCGCGTGGGGTGGCGCGAGCCTATCTCACCGCCCTGGCCGCGCTGGCGCTCCTCATCTCATTTGGAAAGCATCTTCAGCCCCTTTATTCGCTCCTCTACTACCATCTGCCGTTCTTCAACAAGTTCCGCGTCCCCGTGATGATTCTGGTTCTGGTCCAGTTCGCCACCGCCGGACTGGCCGCCATCGGTCTTACGGTGGCGCTCGCTCGCCGACCGGATTCCGCGGAA
>JBGPMG010000058.1:0-12830 GCA_041486815.1 Candidatus Eiseniibacteriota bacterium
CCGTCGAACGCCACGTTATAGACGCCGGACTGCGTCGAGCCAGGTGTCCACGAGAAGATTCCGGTGTTGTTCCCCTGATCGGAGAACGCGGCCCCAGTGGGTACCGAATTCGCCGTGAGGGTCACATGATCGCCGTCCTGATCGGTGGCTGTCACCGTGAACGAAAGGTTGACGCCCTCGTTCACCTGCTGAGTCAATGGGGCGCTCAGCGTCGGCGGATGGTTCTCGACGGTGCCGCCCGTCACTATGATCTGGGTGCTCGCGGAACCGGAGCCACCGAGGTGGCCGTCAGTGCCGCTGAACGAGGCCGTGTACGTCCCGGCCTGCCCGTTAACCGGGCTCCACGAGAAGGTCCCCGTGTTGTCCGCGTGATCCACGAAGTTCGACCCGGGAGGCAGGGCGCTGCCGATCAAATCGACATGATCTCCGTCGGCATCGGTCGCGGTCACGTTGAAGCTGAGGTTCGATCCGACAGCGACCGTCTCACTCGACGGAGCGCTCAGAACCGGCGGGTGGTTCTGGCCCCCGACGGTGCCTGTGACGATGATGTCAAACTGCTCGGTTACGGAAACTCCATCGGAAGTGGCCGTGACCGAGGCATGGTAGGTGCCCGCGCTGCCCACGGGGGGTAGCACTGCAATCGAAGTGTTCACGGCTCCCACGCCTGTGCCCGGTGCATTCAGCGTCGCGAACAACGGGAGCGAGGCAGTAAGCGTGATAAGGGCGCCTTGCGCGCCGGTCGCGGTGACCGGAACGGATATAGAAGCGCCGTCCGCCACCGTAACGTCATCGATCGGTGTGATCGTGAGCGAAGGCGCGCTCGCGACGCTGATATGCGTTACCGCCGCGCCCAATTGACCGGTCATTGACATTGCTGTGAACCGAATGTCGTACTCGCCGGCGTCCGCCGCGCCCGGCGTCCAGTTGAATAGCCCCGATGTGCTCGAGCCATTCGGCGTAAACGTGGCTCCGGCGGGGAGCGTCGAGGTGAACAAGGCTTCGACGGGGTCCCCGTCCACGTCGCTCACGCTGACGTTAAAGTGGAGGTTCGACCCGGCTGTGACTCCCTGCAGGGCAGGGGTGGTCACGATCGGCGCTTGGTTCGAACCCGCAGGGTTCACCGTGATCTGGAAGATCTCGATGTCGGCCACGCCACCAGCGGAAGCCGTCACCGCGGCCGTGTAGTTCCCCACGTTCACGGCGAGCGGAGTCAGCGTCAGGGTGGTGACCACGACCCCGGTCCCGGTCGTCGGTGTGTTCAGGATCCCGAAGGACGGGAGTGCCGAGGTAAGGGTGATCGGACGGCCGGTGACGTCAACCGCGACCACGTTCACTGTCGCCGTGACGCCGGCGTTCACGCTTATGTTCGGAATGGTGGATAGCGAGGGCGCCTGGGCCTGGGCTGTCGCGAAAGGTACGAATAGGAATAGGCTCAGAGCCAGAAACT
Source organism: Candidatus Eiseniibacteriota bacterium (assembly GCA_041486815.1). Taxonomy (GTDB): domain Bacteria; phylum Eisenbacteria; class RBG-16-71-46; order SZUA-252; family SZUA-252; genus WS-9. Next base: position 1,448 of record JBGPMG010000058.1, read on the forward strand.
TGAGTGACGCCTTCATTCGTCCTCCTAGAGTCCGCATGGGTGTCTCACCTGAATGGAGGAGGAAACACTCCCAACCGATTCCGGTCAATGCAGCCAGCGTGCCGGGATTCCATGCAGATTGCGCCACGCGCGGCGCCACGCGCCGATCCGCTTGGGATCAAGCGATCGCGACCGTCGCAGGACGCTATGGGCTCGAAAAGGAGCGTCGGGACGCGGAGAAATCGGGGTGGATTGGCCGCGACGGACCAGAGAAATTCATGCAGACCGCCGCTCCGGCGCGGCGGTGACATTGCAGATTTGTCCTACGGGCGTGGGCCCGCCGCGTCGATATGGTGCGGAAGAGGGGAGTCGAACCCCTACGTCTCGCGACACTGGACCCTGAACCCAGCGCGTCTACCAGTTCCGCCACTTCCGCACCGAATGCTTCGAATTCGCGCCGGAACACGCTAATATAGGTGGCTCGCACGGTGGAGTCAATCTCAGGGAGGACGCGATGCCGCGGGGCTCGGCGCCGAAGACCAAGAAGGGCGACGACGGGCGCCAGGTCATCTGCACAAACCGAAAAGCGCGGTATGACTACACGGTGATCGAGACCTTCGAGGCGGGGATCGAGCTTCGGGGGAGCGAAGTCAAGTCGCTCCGGGACGCGAAGGCTCAACTCGTCGACGCCTACGCCACCGTCGAATCCGACCAGCTCTACCTCCGGAACGCCCACATCAGCCCCTACGATCCGGCGAGCTACGAGAACCACGAGCCGACACGCGCCCGCCGGCTCCTCATGCACCGCATGGAGATCAAGCGGCTTCGCAGCCAGCTCGAGGAGAAAGGGCTCACGCTCATTCCACTCTCCCTCTACTTTCGCGACGGCAAGGTGAAGGTGGAGCTGGCCCTGGCGAAGGGGCGAAAGCACTATGACAAGCGGGCGAAGCTGGAAGAAAGGCGGACGCGGCGGGAATTGCGAGGCGTGATGCGGGGAGAGCGTCCAGAGTGAGGCCGCTCCCCGGCGGCGCCGCGCCCCGTCCTTCCCTCTTTGCCTGCGCCTTCGGCGTCGCCCTGGTATTCGCCTTTGCCGCCATCGCCTTCGACCCGGCCCAGGCCGGGCGGACGGCGCCGCCGATCCTGGTCGATCGCGGGACATCGCTTCCTACCGAGAAGATCACCCCGATCGAGATCGGCGGCACGAGCTACGTCTCGACCAACGACCTCGCGCGGGTATTCGCGGCGACCAAGTACTGGCGCCCCGAGATCCAGAAGCTGAGTCTTCGGATCGGGGAGCACTCCCTTCGCTTCACGGTCGATGCCCCGATCGTGCTCGTCGACGAGGTCGGCCGGAACCTGATTGAGCCGGCCCGCCTTGTCCAGGGCACCGTCTACGCGCCGGAGTCGATCGTGCGCCGGATCTTCGAGTGGGGGCTCTTCGCGGACGCGACCTGGGACGACGCTTCCCGCACCATCCGCTTCCGCTCGCAGGTCCACACCGTCCGCCAGGCGCAGATCTTTCCTCGAGGCCGCGTCACCGAGATCTCGGCCACGCTTCTCCGCGGGCTTCCACCGCGCGTGCTCTACGCGACGCCCTCGGAGATCCGCATCCTCTTCGAAGGGGGCACGCTCGACACCGCGCGCACTCTCGAGGGAGGCGTCGTCAGCGGCGGATCGATTCGCGAAGTTCCCGGCGGCGTGGAGATCCGCCTCCGCCTCCATGAGGACGCGAAGGGATACGCGGTCTCCGTGGGGTCGGGCCGGCTCAAGGTCTCCGTCACCGACGACAAGGATCTCGTCGAGGCGGGGCTCTTCAATCCGCTCGAGCCGGTCCCTGTCGGCGGACCGGATCACGACGTCCGCACGATCGTCATCGATCCGGGACATGGGGGGACGGACCTGGGCGCGACGCTCCGCGGCGGCATGTCGGAAAAGGACGCGGCGCTCGACCTGGCGCGCGCTCTCCGCACGGCGCTGAGCCAACGGCTTTCCGCACGGGTGATCATGACCCGCGAGAGCGATTCCGAAGTCTCCACGGCCCGCCGTGCGGAGATCGCCAACGAGGCCCACGCGGATCTCTTCATCAGCATCCACCTCGACTCCGAGGGCTCGATTCGAGGAGGAGGCTTCCGGGTGTTCACGCTCTCTCCGGGGGTGGCGGCGGGCGACGGGCAACCGGATGCCATCCCAGAAGACATCGACGGGCTCACGCTGCGACCGTGGCTCGGGGCGCAGGCGACGGCGGTCGGGAGCAGCATGGCCCTCGCCCAGGCCATCGCCGATTCGCTCCAGCACGCGTTTCCCGGGACGCCCGTGCTGACTCGCTACGGACCAATGCGCGTTCTCGAGCCGATCGTCTGTCCCGCGATTCTGCTGGAGTCCGCGCCGTCGCCCCGCTCGGGACCGGACGCGATGAGCCGCGGCTACACGATCTACGACTACACGCGCACGGTCGCGGATGCGATCGAGAAGTTCGTGAAGGCGGCGCGAGGATGAAGCTCACTCCGCTCCGGATCTCGCTCCTGATCGCGGCCGCGGTCGTCGTGATCGCCGTCACGCTCTGGTTCACGATCGGGCCGGGCCGCGGATCGAAGCTCGTGTCCGAGCGGCTCACGCCGCTCGCCTCCGAGCTCGAAGGAATTCGCGGGGTCTATCTCTATTTCAGCGTGCCGGGCTCGGACGACGTCGCGGCCGAGTACCGCGATGTCGTCGTCAAGGACCGGGAGGCGGACCGCGTGCGCGCGATCTACCGGGAGCTTTTGTCCGGGTCGACTGGGAGCTATGAGTCGCCGTTCCCAGATGGGGTAGAGCTCTTGAACGCCTACTACACGTCGCGCGGAATGCTCTACCTCGATTGGAATCAGGCGCTGGTGAAGGAATTCCAGGGTGGGAGCGGGCGCGAGCGGCAGCTCCTCGCCTCGATCGTGCTCACCGCCGCGGACAATCTCCCCGACGTCACCGAGGTCACGATCCTCGTCGAGGGAAACCCGGTCGAGACGATCGGCGGACACTTCGACGTCATGACGCCGCTCGGCGTGGACGAGTGGCGATGAGCGACCGCCGCACTCTCGGGGTATTCGACTCGGGAATCGGCGGGCTCACCGTCGTGCGCCATCTACGCCGGCTTCTCCCGGAAGTCCCCATCGTCTACTTCGGGGACACCGCGCGCGTTCCTTACGGCGCCAAGTCCGACGCTACCGTTCGCCGCTTCGCCGGCGAGGCGGTTCGCTTCTTGACACAGTTCCGGGTGGGCCGGGTCGTCGTCGCGTGCAACACGGTCTCGGCGGTCGCGCTCCGCGCGCTCGGACGCGAGTTTCAGGGCCTTCCCATCGACGGCGTGATCGAGCCAGGCGCCGATGCGGCGGTCCAGGCCACACGCTCCGGGCGGATCGGCGTGATCGGGACCCGTGCCACCGTGGGGAGCGCGGCCTATGAGCGAGCAGTCTCAGCCGCGGCGCGCCGGGCCGGAAAACGCGCCCGAGTGCACGCGGTCGCTTGCCCGCTCCTGGTTCCGCTCGCGGAGGAAGGGCTCGAGCAGTCCAAAGCCGCGCGGGAGCTGCTGCGCGACTACCTTGCTCCGCTTCAACGGAGGAAGATCGATACATTGATCCTCGGCTGCACGCACTATCCCCCGTTCCGCCGCGCGCTGAGCGCGGTGCTGGGGCCGCGCGTGCGCCTGATCGACTCGGGCGAAGCGACCGCGCGGCGTCTGGCCAAGACGATGAGGCGCGAGCGGCGCCGGGGACGCGGCTCCCTTCGCTGTTACGTTTCCGACATTCCCCGCCAGTTCGAGCGGATCGGCCGTCGCTTCCTAGGCCACTCGATGGGCCGCGTTCGCCTCGTCCCGCAGGACGATCATCCGTGGTTCGAACGGCCGCCGCTCCGGGGAGGGCGCTGAAGTGGCGCGCGGGGGGGTGGCGCCGAAGGGCAAAGAGGGCCGGCGCGTGGATGGACGCCGTCCCACGGAGCTGCGCCCCATCACCATCCGCCGCGGCTATCTCAAGAACGCCGAAGGCTCCGCGCTCATCGAGATGGGCGGGACGCGCGTGATCTGCGCGGCGACGGTCGAGGACCGCGTGCCGCCCTTCCTGCGCAACACCGGCCGCGGTTGGGTCACCGCCGAGTACAGCATGCTCCCGCGCTCCTCGCACGAGCGCATTCAGCGCGAGGTGACGCGCGGCCACGTCGGCGGGCGCACCCACGAGAGCCAACGCCTGAGCGGCCGCTCGCTCCGCGCGGTGACGATCCTCGAGGCTCTCGGCGAGCGGCAGATCCTGGTCGACTGCGACGTGCTGGAGGCCGACGGGGGGACGCGCACCGCGTCGATCACCGGCGCCTTCGTGGCATTGGTCGACGCGATCCGCTGGCTCACGCGCCGCGTCGAGCTTCCCGGCGCGCCGCTCCGCGACTTCATCGCCGCGGTATCGGTCGGCATCGTGGGCGGGGAGCCGATGCTCGACCTCTGCTATGAGGAAGATTCCAAGGCCGAGGTCGACATGAACCTCGTCCTGACCGGTTCTGGCCGGCTCGTGGAAATTCAGGGAACCGCCGAGGGGAAGCCCTTCTCCGAGCGGGAGCTCGCGACGATGATGGAGTTGGGGAAGGCTGGCATCCGGAAACTCATCGCGCAGCAAAAGCGAACGCTCGGCCTCCGGACCCTCCCGAAGACGTGGACCTAGTCGTCCTCGCCACGCGGAACGAGGGGAAGGCCCGGGAGTTGAAGCGTCTCCTGGCCGGCGCGGTCGATCGGTTTGAAACCCTCGAGGACCATCCCCAAGTCACACTTCCGCCGGAAACCGGCTCGTCCTATCGCGAAAATGCCTTCGCGAAAGCCTTGGCGGTGAACAAGGCGTTGGGGCTGCCGGCCCTCGGTGATGATTCCGGGCTCGAGGTGGACGCGCTCGATCGGGGGCCGGGGCTTTACTCCGCCCGATTCGCGGGGAAGGGTGCCACCGACGCCGCGAACAACGCGCACCTGATCCAGTTGCTCGCGGCCGTTCCCCCGGAGCGCCGCACCGCGCGCTATCACTGCGCGCTTGTTCTGGTGCGCGGCAAGGACGACGCCCTGGAGGTGGACGGCATCTGCGAAGGGCGGATCCTCGATGCGCCGCGCGGAAGCCAGGGATTCGGCTATGACCCCCTCTTCCTTCCGGAGGGGGAGACGCTCTCGTTTGGAGAGCTCCCTTCGTCCCGGAAGGACTCCATCGGCCATCGCGGACGCGCCGCGGCCGTGATGGGCCGAGCGATCCGGCACGGAGACTGATCGCCTCCGCGCCCGATTTCCGCCCGGTTCTCGCCTAGTCTCCCAGCTTCTTCAGCTCGACGCGCCGGTTCTTCGCGTGTGGCTCGGTGGGGTATTGGGGTGGATGACGGGGATCGAACCCGCAACCACTGGAGCCACAGTCCAGTGCTCTACCATTGAGCTACATCCACCGCGCGTCGGAACGGGCTTCGCGCCTGGAGGGAGTCGAACCCCCGACCGGCGGATTAGAAATCCGCTGCTCTATCCAACTGAGCTACAGGCGCTCCAGGTAGTCGGGGGGCGCCGGCACGAAATCGGGGCGAGAGGATTCGAACCTCCGACCCCCTGCGCCCAAGGCAGGTGCGCTACCGGGCTGCGCTACGCCCCGGTGCCGCCGCCGGCGCCAAGTCCCACACTGTAGCCTTCTTCGCGCCGGGCCGTCAATCGGGCCATTCGCCTTGACGACGCGCGCCGCGGCCCCTATCGTCGATATGAGTCCCCGACACAAACCAATCGCACCGGGGGTGCATCGTGGCAGGAGTGAACAAAGTCATTCTGGTGGGCAATTTGGGCTCGGATCCGGAGGTCCGGACGACGCCCAGCGGGCAGCGTGTGGCGAACTTCCGCATGGCGACTTCCCGGTCCTGGACCGGCCAGGACGGCCAGCGCCAGGAGAAGACCGAGTGGCACTCGATCGTCGCCTGGGGGAAGCTTGCGGACATCTGCGAGCGGTACCTCAACAAGGGGAAGCAGGTCTTCGTCGAGGGTAGGCTCGAGACCCGCTCCTGGCAGGACAAGGAAGGGCAGACGCGGTACAAGACGGAGGTCATCTGCGAGACGATGCAGATGTTGGGGCGCGCCGGCGCGGATCGGAACGGAGATCCGGCGGCCGACTCGCCGTCGCGAGGCGGAGCACCGGACGAATCGATGGCTCCCGCGGGCGGCGGCGGCTCCGACGACGACCTGCCGTTCTAGCGATCGATCGTTCGTGGGGCGGAGAATTTCCCGCCCACGCGGAAGTTACTGGATGTAGCCGAGTGAGCGGAGCCTCTCGCGCAACTCATCGTCGATGGGGGAGCGAAGAGGCTCTTCGCTTCCCCTCTTCGCCCGCGCGGTTTCGTAGGTCTTGAGCCGCGTCTCCCGCCCCACGCGCTTCAGCGTGCCCGGCATGAGCGCGTCTTCGATCGGCCTGCCGTCCATGTCGAGCGCCGTGGGGAGCCCGTAGAGCGCGAGCACGGTCGGCGTGATGTCGAGCACCGTGGCCCCCGAGATATTCGCGTCCCGCCTCACGTCCGGACCCATCATCAGGACCATCCCGTCGACCTTGTGGGCCGAAACTCCCTTGCCACCTCCCTGGAAGCCATGGTCGGAGCAGACGATCACGTTCGTCTTCGGACCTGCTTCGCGCAGGAAGTCCCCGATCAGGCGGTCGGTGAATATGTAGTAGTTCGGGATGATTTTCTTCAGCCAGTTGTACTCGGCGTCCGACGATGTGTATTGCTGACTTCCCGGTACGTCGATGTCCCAGTAGATGTGCGACACCTCGTCGACTCCACGGAAATAGACGGTGAAGAAATCCGGATGGGATTTGCGATAGAGGTACATGGCGACCCGATAGAACGTCATGTCGGCCGCGTAGATCCAGCGAAGGTGACGGACGAAGTTTTCCTGCCGCTCGGTGACTTTGGTCGTGTCGATCGGCGGCACGAATTGGAAGAGCTCGGCCCACGAGACGCTCTCGGGGGTTCGGCGAAGCGCGGTTACCAGGGAATCGAGCGAGGCGGGGTAGGTTCGCCGCGTGGGGCTGCCACCCCAGCCGCCGGGATCGTACGCAAAGTAGTCGGTGACCAAGACGCCGTTCACCGGCTGCGCGGGCCATGTGGTCCACCAGCCGACGACGCCGACCTTCTTCCCCAGAGATCCCAAGATGTCCCAAATGGGCCGGGCGCGCCAGGAATTGGAGGTCACCATGGGATCGGACTCAGCCGCCGCGCTGTCGCCCCGCGCCCGAGCCGCGGCCCGCTCCTTGGCACCCTGCTTGACGAAGAAGTCGAAGATCCCGTGCTTCTGGGGAACCTTGCCGGTGGCGATGCTCGCCCAGATGATCGGGCTCTTGGTCAGCGGCTCGAGGGAGCGGAGCTTGCCGGACGCTCCCGTGTCTCGGAGCTTCGCGAATGCGGGGACCCGCTTCTGATCGAGCAGAGGGCCAAGCACGTCCCACTCGCCGGCGTCGACTCCGATCAACAGGACCTTCGGGCGGGCTTTCTCGCCGGCGCGGGCGCAGGTCCAGACCCCGAGGCCAATGGCGACGCCGACGGTCAGAAAGAGGAGGGGGCGGACCCGGCGCCGAGTAGGCCGAGTCAATGCGTCTCCGGACAGTGCATGTGGGCGGTTCGGATCAATCCTCCGATGCTAGCATTCAGGCGCCGTGCGTACTACTGACACCACCCGGAGTGCCTGCCGGTTCCCGCCCGGAACGCGGTCAAACCTTGACTTGGGGCCCGATTCCACCTAGCTTCAAGCGGTTTCCCACCCAGATCTGCGCGCCGCTAGCTCAATTGGCAGAGCAACTGACTCTTAATCAGTAGGTTGAAGGTTCGATTCCTTCGCGGCGCACCATTTTCCCGGGCTCCTGTCGGGCCAAACGTTCCCGCTCACCGCCATCCGCCCATTTCAGGCTCAGCCGATACGCGCCGATGGATACTTGGATCCTGGGCACGGCTGTTCACCCTTTGGAAACGTCATGATTCGATTCGCGACCCGGATGGTTTCAGGCGGTGTTCGACTGTTGCTCGCTGCGACCCTGGTGGCGCTTGCCCCGACCACCGCGTGGGCCGAATTGCCACCCGTGGCCCAGCGAGCTGTGGACCAATATCTCCAGGAATTGGCCCGCGTGGAACGATCCAGGAATCGTCTCTCGATGGAGCCGCTCTTCGTTCGGGCCGACAGCCTCGACGATTATCTGTTTGGATTTGGAGGTTCGCCTTCCATCGAAGGTCTGCCCGAAGCGGAACTCGACTCGTTGCAGGCGGCGCTCCGCGGAATCAATGTCTTCATCGGTGACTATGTCTTCACATATCTGGACAACGACTTCTTTCGGATGCTCGCCGAATCCAGAGGCCTCCCTCAAGATCGGGAATTTCTGAAGGCTTACGCGGGTCGGGACCTGGGGTCCGAATCAGTGCAGGACTGCACCCACTTCGGGGCCGACCTCCTCGTCAATCAGCATGGGGCGTGGCGGCAATTCAAAGCAAGTTACCCCCGAGGTTACGTCCGCTTTGCGGCGGCGGAGGACGGCAACGTTATTGCGCAGCTCTTGAGTACCTGTGCATGCGGTGACTCATCGTCCGTTGACTCCGAGTACCAAGGCTTTTTGCGGCGATTCCCAAAGGACCAAATCGCCCCGCAAATCCGTGCTCGCCTGGACTCCGTTCGAAGGGGCACATCGGGCATCACGTTCAACTGTCCTCCCCCTCACTATCGCTAGGCGCGACGCTCACGACCTCACCGACTACGAGAGGGTGAGGTTGCCAGTCCGCATGAGGGGCCGGGCTGCCCTAGCCCCTGTAGTGTAAGTGTAGTTGACGCTACCGGAGCTGGCCGTCACGAACGGGGAGTATTGACCAGCGCGGAGCAGGGTCAACGTGGGGTCTTCGTTACATTTCGCGACAATTCGTGCCGGTTCGTCTCTGCGAGCATTCCAGTAGCCCGAGATACGACAATTCAGATCACTCTCGGAAGCCTCCCTGTTCATGGAACGGTTCGGGGAGAGGGCTCGCTTCCCTTAATTGGGGTGGGCGTCACGGCATTTGGTGGGCGGTCATCGTCACGTGCATACACGGATTCAACAGGACGCTACGAGCTCTTTCTTCCAAGCGGCTCCTATCGCTGGCTGGTAGAGCCGGCCGGACCCGACTCGCGAGCGTGGGCACCGCCTGGCAAGGTAGAGGTCGACGAGCCACGGACGGTTAACCTGGTCTTCTCCGGGGTGGAATGGTCCGGAATGGTAAGGGACTCAAGGTCGAGGGAGACCTTGGACTCAATTCGGGTCTATGTCTACGAGCACGACACGGGAGGAGCCTTCAACTCAGCCCTCACACTGACCGGACCAGACGGACGATTTCACATTGCCGTACTCGAGGGTGTCAGGTTCGATCTCGAGCTATGGGACAGTCGCATCGAAGGGGTGAAGGCTCAGTATTCCCCCGACTTCGATGAAAACCAGGCCCTCGTGTTGCGAAAACACGCGCGGGTCAATCGTAAGGGGATCAGTGACGTGGCCGCGGTGAGTGACTCGACCTTTGAGATCCTCATGGATCCGGTTGAGCGGTGATTGTCCTGGGCCACCCCGTTAGCACGAGCAACTGTAGTCTAACTGTAGTTGACGCCACCGGAGCTGGCCGTCGCGAACGGGGAGTATTGACCTGCGCGGAGCAGGGTCAACATGGGGTTTTCGCTACATTTCGTGACATTTCGTGCCGGTTCATGACATCCTGGGATTCGACTCTTAATCAGTAGGTTGTTCCTTCGCGGCGCACCATTTTAGCCGAACGACCCCGTCGGTCTTATGCGGCTGTTGGCGCCGTTCCTACCGCGTAGGTTTTCAACGAATTCATTTCGTGGCAGGAGCGCGCAGGGAGACGAGGGGATTGGTTCCAATTAGCACCAGCGTGTAAGCCGTCCGGTCCGGCGGCGACATGATCCTCAGGTACAAGGGTCCATCGGTCCCGGTGCAGGCGCGATGAAGCTCAGCCACGGGCGTCACGTCGAACGAGAGATCGTCGAGGATGATTGTTTTACACGAGTCACCTGCGTCATCGTGTCTCAGAAAGACCCCGTACTGAGGTGGGTAGGACGCCAGGTATCGCGTGTCACAGACGGCCGCGAACGTGTGGGTTGAGCATCCACCTACATACGAGACCTCGAGTCGCAGTGTTCTCCCTTCCAGGCGCGCTCTACGGATTGTGACGGGTGCGAGGAAGCCGTAGGCAAACGCGTTCTCGCGAATCTCGATCGGTGGGCCACTCGCGGTAGGTGGGTCACTCGCGGTAGGTGGAAGCGTAGATGGAGGGGCGGGTGGAATAGGCGCAGTCACGTTCTTCTCGGAGCTGCACGCGAGCGCGGAGGACAAGACTGCCAGGATGCAAACCACGAGGATACGGCGCTTCGCGGGAACGTGAAGAGGCATGGATGGATCCTACGATCCGGCGGGGCAAAGGTAGGAGTAGTCCGTGAACACCGCGTGGGCGCCGATGCCCAGGCGATGGAAAAAGAGGACCGCGAGCGCGGGAAGCGCGGGCCGGAGCGAACGCCGGCCCAGTTCGTAGACCGACCTCAGGTAGGCGGGGATATCTGGGAGCGACACCCTCGCAGGACCGATCTGGTCCGCCTCGGCGGTCATTGCCGCGCATTCTACGCCAGCCCGTCCTCAAAGTGCTACATTGGCCAGTCGTGACTCCAGGCTCCCCCCGAGATGACTTCAACGGACGTGTCGCCCTGATCACGGGCGCGGCTCGCGGACTCGGGCGCGCGGCCACGGAGCGTCTCATTGCGCGCGGAGCATCGGTCGCAGTGAATGTCCGCGATCAAAAGCGCGCCGACGCGCTGGCTCGGGAGCTTGGTGACCGGGCCTTCGCCGTGCCCGGGGACGTGACCGATTCCGACGCGCCGGACACAATTATTGAAAAGGTGCTGGAGCGGTTCGGGCGGCTCGACATCCTCGTCAACAACGCTGCCTACGCGCACTCCACCCGCTTCGAAACCCTCACCGCGGACGAGTGGCGCCGCGCGATCGAAGTGAACCTCACCGCGCCCTTTCTCCTCACCAAGGCGGTGGTCCGGCCGATGAAGGCGGGCAAGTACGGACGCATCGTCAACATCTCCTCCCTCGCCGGGAAGACGGTGAGCACCCTGGGTGGCGCGCACTACACGGCGTCGAAGGCCGGGCTCCAGGGACTCACTCGTGCCGCGGCCAAGGAGCTCGGACCGTTTGGGATCACCGTGAACGCGATCTGCCCGGGAATGATCGACACCGAGCTGACACGCGAGCACGCAACGCAGGAGCAGCTTGCCGCCCTCGCGGCGGGCTATCCGATCGCCAGGCTCGGGACAGCCGAGGAGGTTGCAGACCTGATCTGTTTCGTGGCCTCCGAGGCGGCGGGA
>JBGPMG010000059.1:0-12501 GCA_041486815.1 Candidatus Eiseniibacteriota bacterium
ACATCTTCCGCCCCTGCGCGTCCCGCACGATCCCGTGCAGATAGACCACCGGGAAGGGGGCCTTCCCCATGAACTCGTACCCGGACATCACCATCCGCGCCACCCAGAAGAAGATTATGTCGGGCCCGGTGACGAGCACGGCTGACGGATAGAAGCGCTTCAGGTCGTCCGTCTCCTCCGGCCAGCCCAGGGTCGAGAAGGGCCAGAGCCAGGAGGAGAACCAGGTGTCCAGCACGTCCTCGTCCTGGGTCAGCGATGCGCCGCCGCACTTGGGGCATTTCGCGGGCGCCTCGACCTCGACGATGGTTTCGCCGCAATCCCCGCAGGTCCAAACGGGGATCCGGTGTCCCCACCAGAGCTGGCGCGAGATGCACCAGTCGCGAATCCCCTCGAGCCACCGGAGATAGACCTTCTCCCAGCGGCGCGGCAGGATCGTCAGCTGCCCCGTCTCGACGGCGCGATAGGCGGGCTCGGCGAGGGGCTTCATCTTCACGAACCATTGAAGCGAGAGGTACGGCTCCACCACCGTGTCGCACCGGTCGCAGTGCCCCACCGAGTGCCTGTGCGGCTCGACGCGCTTCAAGAGCCCGCGGTCTTGCAGCGCCTCCACGATGCGCCCGCGCGCCTCCTCCCGCGAGAGACCCTTGAAATCGCCGGCGTTCTCGTTCATCACGGCGCTCTGATCCATCACCGTGATGGGCGTGAGACCGTGGCGCTGCCCCATCTCGAAATCGTTCGGGTCATGAGCCGGCGTCACCTTGACCGCCCCGGTGCCGAATTTCGGATCGACCGCGTCATCGAGGATGATCGGGATCTCTCGACGCAGGAACGGGAGGATCGCCGTCTTTCCGTGGAGGGGAGCGTAGCGCTTGTCCTTCGGGTGGACCGCGATCGCGACATCGCCGAGCATCGTTTCGGGCCGTGTCGTCGCCACCGTCACCTTCCGCTTCGAGTCCTTGATCGGGTACTGGATGTAGTAGAGCTTGCCTTCGGTCTCGACGTGGTTGACCTCCTCGTCCGAGAGCGCGGTGTGGCAGCGCGGGCACCAGTTGATGATCCGGTTGCCGCGATAGACGAGCCCCTTCCGGTAGAGCCGGACGAACACCTCGCGCACCGCGCGGGAGAGCCCCTCGTCCATGGTGAAGCGCTCACGCGACCAGTCGACCGAGTCGCCCAGCCGCTTCATCTGCTCGGTGATGCGCGTGTGGTAGTGGTCCTTCCACCTCCACACCTCCGCCACGAACGCCTCTCGCCCCAAGTCGAAACGGGACTTCCCCTCCTCGGCCAGCCGTTTCTCGACCACGTTCTGGGTCGCGATTCCCGCGTGGTCGGTGCCCGGGAGCCATAGCGTCGGCACCCCCGTCATCCGCTGCCACCGGACGAGCAGGTCCTGGATCGTGTGATCGAAGGCGTGCCCGAAGTGGAGGTTTCCGGTCACGTTGGGCGGAGGGATCGTGATCACGAAGGGCGGCTCGGCACCGTCCTTTGGGCGGAAATATCCCCGTTCGACCCAGTGGGCGTACCAGCGCCTCTCCACTTGGGTCGGATCGTAGTTCTTCGGCAGTTCGGGCTGGCTCATCTCGGGATGGGTGTGAGTCGGGTCTCCGACGCGGCGCCGCGCCCTCGATGGGCGGGTCTAACTGCCGCGTTTTCAAGCAAGTGAAGAACAGTACCATAGGGCCGGTGGGGGGTCAATTCGGTCGCCCGCCGGAACTCCTCGCCCCGCAAAACCCCTCCATCGCTCCTCAAGGAAACGCGGCAAGCCGCCGATAGACAAGGGAATGAGACTGTTCGCGGGCATCCTTCTATGTGCGCTCCTGGCCTCCCCGGCCGGAGCCCAGGTATTGGATGCGCGCCGCCTCGGAATGGGTGGGGTCGCCACCAGCGACAACGGGGCCTCCAGCTCGGCCAACGTCGCGTTCCGGGCCGTTCCCAAGGGGACGGGATGGACATCGATTCCGCTCCCGATGGGGATCATTCAGTACTTGAGCAACACGCCGACGTTCGATCCTAGCAATGCCAACTTCAACGTCTTCTCGATCCTGGACCTGGCGGCCAACCCGCCGATGACGTTGGCGTTGAGTAATCCTGCCTCGGTCTCAGGCGACATCGCGATCTTCGTCGCGAAGGACTCGCTTCAGGTAAATCTTGCCGACGTCCGGAAGGCGATCCCCCGCGAGTCGATGAAGTTCGGAGGCGTCTACCACCCCTTCGCAATCGGCAAGAGCTTCGGGGCCTTCTTCGTGGATGTCGGACCTCTCGTCCACGTGCGAAACGAGTTCGGCTTGAGCGACAAGTTTCGCGCGGCGCTCCGCGACGCGCAGCCGTTCACTCCGAACACCCGGTACGGAATGAATGACGACGGGGTCGCGCAGGCCGCGATCTCCTACCAAGTGGGATACGCGATCCGGGCGTTCCACGCGGCGGCGCGGGCTGAGAGCGCGTCCGCCGATCCGCGCCGAAACGGCGCGACGGCGGTTTACTTAGGCGGCGCCCCCAAATACCTCATGGGCCTCGCCTACGGACAGATTAGCTCCAACGCCGGCGTCACGACCGGCGACACGCTCTTTGGGAGCAGCAACCCGGTGGCGGTCGACCTGACCGGCATCACCCGACACGCCGCCATCGGCGGCGCGGGCGGTATGGGCCACGGCCTTGGGATCGACCTCGGCACCGTTCTCTATTGGCGCAACTTCGAGCTGGGCGTCGGCGTGACCGACGTCGGGAGCATGATTCGTTGGTCGACGACCCGGAACCGGCTGGTCTACGACGATTCCCTCAACGAGTTCACGAGCGTCAAGGAAGCGGAACACGCGGGCTTCTCATCTCGGATCCCCTCCACGGCGACCTTCAACGTCGCGAAGCGAGTCGGACCGACCACGGTGGCGGCCGACGTCGTGCGGAACGAGCTCTTCACGGGCATCCACATGGGGGCCGAGACCTGGTTCGGACCGGTCGCGGTTCGGGCCGGCACCTACCGCGACTCGAACGATAACTGGCAATGGACTGGCGGAACCGGGTTCCGCTTCCGCGGAATCGGCCTCGACACGGCGGTGGGGACGAACCAGCGAAACACCCAGGAAGCGCGGGCGGTCGAGCTCTGCGCCTCGATCACGCTCTACTAGGAGGTCGGATGCGGCGCCGGGCTGCTTGGTTTCTACTCCTCCCCCTCATGCTGGGCGGGTGCGGGGACCGGAGCTTGATCATGACCGTCGACGTGCTGAGCTTCCTGAGCCCGAGCGACGTGACGCAGGCCTACAGCGTCCCCGGCGGGATGGCCTCCACGACGATGGACGTGGCGAGCGAGAGCGTCAACCTTCTCCCGGGCGTCGAAAGCGTGACCGAAGTGTCGTCGGCGACCCTCAAGATCGGCGCGTCATTCGACAATCAGACAGGCAGCGCCTCGGGCACCCTGGTCATCTACATCGCGTCCGCGGATTCTACGGACCCTTTCACCACGACGCCGATCGCGAGCCTGCCGGTGACCCTGACCGCGGGCAACGTCACGAACGTAAGCACTGAGGTGTCGTCGACCGAGCTCGCGCAGGCGCTGGTGCATCAATCGGCCCGCGTCGGGATCCGCATCACCTTCGACAGCACCGCTACGCTCCCCCTTCAGTTCGTGACCGGATCCGAGACGATCACCCAGCTTCAAGCAGTCGTCATCACCAAGAAAAAGCTGTAGCCCCGCCGCGCCCGGCGCCTGCCGGGGCGATCGAGCTTGTCTCCCGGCGCGCGCGCGCCTATGATTTTCGAGCGCCCGATGGCGCCTCACATGACCTCCCACCCGCAATCATCCCAGAACGCGCTGCTTGGCCGCGACGCCGCGCTCGCGCTCCTTCACGAGCACACGGAGGGGCCCGGGCTCCGGAAGCACGCCTACGCCGTCGAGGCGGCGATGCGCGCCTACGCGCGAAAGCACGGGGCCGACGAGGAACTCTGGGGCGTGACCGGTCTCCTCCACGACTTCGACTACGAGAAGCACCCGAGCCGGGAAGAGCACCCGTTCTTCGGATGCCGGATCTTGGAATCGCGGGGCTGCCCCGCGGAAATGATCCAGGCGATCTTGGGCCACGCCGCCTATTCCGGAACTCCGCGCGAGACGCCGATGGCCCGCGCCCTCTTCGCGAGCGACGAGCTCTGCGGCTTGATCACGGCGACGGCGCTCGTTCAGCCGAACAAGACGCTCGCCGAGGTGACGGCCGAGTCGGTGCTCCGGAAAATGCGCACCAAGGGCTTCGCCCGTTCGGTGAATCGCGACGAGATCGAGCAGGGCGCGACCGAGCTGGGCGTCCCCCTGGAAGAGCACGTCGCGTTCGTGCTGGCCGCGCTGCAAGCCGAGGCCAAGGGGCTAGGGCTGTGAGCCCGAAGCGCGCGCGATCGGGACGGAGTAACGGCGGGGCGACCGAAAGCGACGGGCGGAACGGCGCCGTCGGACGCGACTCCGGGCCTGAGGCCGCGGCACACGGCTCCGGGCCCGACGTCGCGGCGCTCGAGCGGTTTCTCCGCTCGCTCGGGATTGACCCGCAGCGCGATCCCGACTACGCGGAGACGGCCAAGCTGGCGGCGGAGCTTCTCGCCGAACGGACCGCCGGATTGCGGGAAGAGATACGCCCGCTTCAGACGACCCGGTACCGGGGCCGCCCCGGCGAGACCGTCGCGGTCGAGGAGATTCCCGTCTACGGCCTCTGCCCCCATCACCTCGTTCCCTACTTTGGCGAAGCCCAGGTCCGTTACGTGCCGCGCGGAAAGGTGGCCGGCCCCTCGTCGATCGCGCGCCTCGTGCGGGACCTGGCGCGGATTCCGCGCATCCAGGAAAACCTGACCCAGGTGATCGCCGATCATATGGAAAAGGCCCTCGAGCCAGGTTCGGTCGAGGTGATCATCCGCGCGCGCCACCTCTGCGCCGAGATGCGCGGCGTCGAGCAGCGGGTCCAGTTCGTCACCGAAGCGCGGCGAACCGCGCGCGCCTGATTCGTGGCCTCGATCTCCGTCGTCCTCCCCACCCGAAACCGCCCCGAGTTCCTGCTCGAGGCGCTCGCCACCGTCGCCTATCAGAGCCATCTCGAGATGGAGCTGGTTCTGGTGCGGGACGGCGGGTCGCCGATCGACGACGCCGCGCACGAGCTTCTCGCGAAGCTCGAGTTTCCATACATCCTCGTCGAGCGCGACGATCCGCCCGAAGGGCTCGCCTTGGCGCGGGACCGAGGAATCGAGCGGGCGCGAGGGGACGCGATCGCCTTCCTCGACGATGACGACCTCTGGGAGCGAGGCCACCTGAAGCAGCTCGCCGACGCCTTGGACCGCGACCCGGAGGCGGCGGTCGTCTATTCCGACGCGCGGATCGTGGAGGAGTCGAGCGGCGGCCAGCGGACGCTCGCGGTCGACTTCGACCTCCCGCTGTTCGGGCGGGACGGCTTCATCCCACCCAGCTCGTTCGCGGCGCGACGCGAAGCGTTCGAGCAGTTCGGGCTGTTCGATCCCAAGATGGCGTACTCCGAGGATTGGGATTGGCTTCTGCGCGTCGCGCGCGGCGGGGGGAAGATCGCGCGCGTGCGGGGGCTCTCGACGACGATTCGAATCCACTCGGACGGTCTGAGCGCGCTCGTGCCCGATCGGCTCGCCGAGCGGGAGCGGTGCCTGGCCGAGCTGAGCCGGCGCCACGGGCTCGGGCCGATCAAGCCGAAAACCTTCTGGGAGGTCGCGGGGACGCTATGCCCCGACGGAAACGCGTCGAGGCGCTGATCGTAGGGGCCGGCGTCGCCGGCCTCTCGGCGGCGCTCTTCCTCCGGGACTTCGGGGTCGAATTCCTGATCGTGGAGGAAGCGCTCCAGCCCGGGGGGCAACTCCACGACATCCACGCCTCCATAGAAAATTACCTGCTCGGAATCGGCTGGGAGGGCGACCGCTTCGCCGCGGCCATGTTGAGCGAGGCGCGCGCGGCCGGGCTCTCAATTCTAGTGGGCTCGCCGATCACGCGGATCGCGGTGCGCACGAAAGCCGTCGAGCGGGCGGGCGAGCGTTTCGAGGCGAAGGCGCTCCTGATCGCGACGGGGCTGCGTCGTCGCGCGCTCGGGGTACCGGGCGAGACGGAGCTGAATGGTCGCGGCGTGAGCCACTCCGCGAACCGCGACCGCACCGCCTACGCGGGACGCCCGGTCGTGGTCGTAGGGGGAGGCACCGCCGCCGTCGAGGACGCCCTCCTATGCGCGGAAGTCGGCTCCGAGGTCACGCTCCTCCACCGCTCCTCCCGATTTCGGGCTCGACCGGACTTTCTCGCGCGGGCCAAGAAGAATGCAAGCATTCGAATCGTTCGAAACGCCCGCGTGATCCGAATCGACGGCGCCGATCGCGTGGAGGCCGTCGAGTACCGCGTGCGCGGGGCGAAGACCTTGCGGGTCGCGAAGGCGGAGGCGGTCTTCATCCGGGTCGGATGGGAGCCCCGGACCGAGCTGTTGCGCGGGAAACTGCGTCTCGACCGCGACGGCTACATCCAGGCGGGCGTGGCGGGCGTCACCAGCGTCCCCGGCGTCTACGCCGCGGGGGACGTCTGCTCGCCGAGATGGCCGTCTGTCGCGAATGCCGCCGGCCAGGGAGCCGCCGCCGGGTGGGAGATCGCGCGGAGGCTGGGGAAGACCGGGTGAGACGTGGTCGACGCGGTCGGCGGAATCAATACAAAGCCGACCCGCCATGGACCAGGATGGCGCCGAGGACGAACGCGCCGATGAAGGCGCCCATTGCCGCCTCGCCGCCCAGTTTCGCGCCGAAGTACCACGAAACATCCGTGCGTGTTCTCGAATGCGCCCATGCCTCGTTGTACGGGCACGGCGCGTACGTGTAATACAGTTCCTTCGTCTCTACGGCCTCCATTTGCCCCGTCACCGAGATCCAATCCCCCAAGCTCAACCCCAACTCACCGACGAACCCTGGAAAGGGGTTGCCGCCCGGGTCTTCCATCAGGAGCAGTCCCGGCGCCGCATCAAGCGCGATCGCGGGGCCGAGCCACCGGCGGAAGCGCGCCTTGGCACCATAGCGATTCACGTCTTTGTCGCCCGCATAGAAGAAGTTCGCCCCGACTCCCCAGCGCTTGCTGACGTTCTTGATCCCGCCAAGATCGATCGCGATGCTGACCGGGTGATTGTTCCCGTGCCTTTGGTCTTGATCGAGCCGCGCGAGGACGCCGACCTGAATCACCGGAAATGAGCCCTTGATCGGTAGCGGTTTCCCGCGGAGCGTGGGTGAACCTCTCCTGTCCGCGCGGTAGCGGATCGAGATTGGTACGTCGCCGATGCTCTTGCCTCGATCGAGAACTTGCGAGGTCCTATCCCGGCCCTCGGCGTCCCGAATCCAGCGAATCCGCTGGTTTGGGAGATACTCCTCCGTTCCATCGGCGTGAATCACTCTTACAAAGTCGGACAACGGCTCCACCCGCGCGGCCGTCAGCGTTGAATCCCGCCCCAACTGGATCTTGACCGCCGACGGCTCCGGCTGCGGCGCCGCGACGGAATCGGGCGAAGCGGTGGCGGTCCCGGGCGAATCGAGGGTCTTGGGGACGGAAGCGGTTGATTGCGAGGGGAATTCGAGAGTGAGAATTGCGATGAGAACGGCGACGAGAGCCGCGACTCTGGGCCACATGGGCCCTCCTACAACTGCCCGGCGAATATCTAGAGCACTGCGCTCATGCCGAGGGGGCGCGGGGAGAGGAACCACCAAAGTCTACCACCGCCCCGCGGACGTCGCGGAGGGAATTACACCCGCTCGACGAAGCTCCCGTCCCGGGTGTCGATCTTGACGCGATCGCCGATCGACATGTGCTGGGGGACCTTGGTAACGAGACCCGTGTTGAGCGTGGCGGTCTTGGGGGAGGACGTGACGGTCGCGCCCTTCATCACGGGATCGGTCTCGATGATCTCGAGCTCGACGAACATGGGGAGATCGACGCCCACCGGCTTTCCATCAAAATACGACATTTCCACGGTCATGCCCTCGACGAGGTAGTTCACCGCCTCGCCCAGGTGGTCGTTGGGCACGTTCGCCATCTCGTAGTTCTCGGTGTTCATGAACGTGAATTCGTCGCCGGAGCGGTAGAGGTATTGGAGCGGATGGTGATCCAGCTCGGCGCGGTCCACCTTGTCCTCGGAGCGAAACCGGTGCTCCGCCTGGGAGCCGGTCACGAGGTTGACCATCTTCGCGTGGACCATCCCCCGCCAGTTGCCCGGGGTGACGTGGAGCACGCCGGTCACGCGGCAGGGCTCCCCCTTATGCAGGATCACCATGCCGACCTTGATCTGTGTCGCCGGGATCACGAAAATGTCTCCTTGTTCTTGGGATTTCGGTGCGAGCCGCTTAGTATACCGAACCCCTAGCGAGGAGACAACCGGGCGTGAACTTGGGTTTTCTAGTACGCGGCATCGTGATCGGGTTCTCGATCGCGGCCCCCGTGGGGCCGATCGGAGTGCTCTGCATCCGGCGCACTTTGGCCGATGGACGCACGGCCGGTCTCGCGACCGGATTGGGCGCGGCCACCGCCGACGCGGTCTACGGCTGCGTGGCCGCCTTCGGCCTCACCGCGCTCACAGACTGGCTGATTGGAGGACAGTCCTGGATCCGCCTCATCGGCGGGGCGTTCCTGATCATCGTGGGAGTCCGCACGATGACCGCCCAGCCCGCGGAGCGGGCAGCCCGAATGCGCGGCTCGGGGCTCTTCGGCGCCTACGCCACCGCATTCTTGCTCACGCTCACGAACCCGATGACCATTCTCTCGTTCGTCGCGATCTTCGCCACGATCGGCGTCGGGACATCGCGCTCCGACCCGGTCGGCGCGGCGAGCCTCGTGCTGGGAGTCCTTGTCGGCTCAGCGCTCTGGTGGCTCGCGCTGAGCGGAACGGTGGGAGCGCTCCGCTCCCGGTTCGACATGGAGCGGCTCGGGTGGGTGAATCGAATCTCCGGGGGGATCATCACCGCGTTCGGCGTCGCGGCTATCGTGTCTTTGTTTCCCCGCTGACCGCGGGCGCGCTCACCCGCCCCGCGCCGTTGATGAAGACGAGCTTCCCGCCGAGATGCCCGTTCCATAGAAAAACGCCGGCCGCCACGACCGCGATCGCCGCGGAAATCCACACTCCCCGCCGCCGCGCGTGCGTCGCCCAGGAAAGAAGGCAGGCCAGTGCGGTCACGCCCAGTCCCACGATTCCCGTCTCCTCGTGCTGCTCGATCGCGGCTTCCGGGATCCCCAGCTTCTCGGCGCGATCCTTCGCCGATTCCCCGCTGAAATAGGCCGCGACCGCGCCCAGGAGCGCGAGGGAGAGCAGGACTGGGGCGAACCAACGGACCCACTCGCGGCGGATCAGGAGATAGGCGACCGCGGATACCGCGCCGACCACGGTGAGCGCGATCGGAAAGTGGACGATCGCGGGATGGATCTCGAGTCCGCCGAACACGCTTCCTCCCTCCTGGCCCGGGCCCCTAGACGCCGTACGCGCGGCGCAGGATCTCCATCGTGTGAACGACCGGTCGCTTCACGCCGTGCGCGATCTGGATGTTGCAGGTGCCGCAGCCGGTGAGGATCGCCTCGGCCTTGGTGCGATCGATCTCGCGAAAGAGCGGGTCGCCGATCTCGATCGCCCGGTCGTAGTTCTCGGCCTTCATGCCGTAGGTCCCGGCGATGCCGCAGCAGGAGTCCTCGATCGGGCGGACGTCGACGCCCGGAATCAGCTTCAGGAGGCGAATCGGCTCCTCGGTGATGCCCTGGGCCACCGAGTGGCAGGCGTTGTGATAGACGACCGAGATCGGCACGGGGCGGAAATCCGTGCGCATCTCCCCTCTTTGGTAGAGCCGCCAGAGGTACTGGTGGACGTCGATCGTGTGGTCGGCCAGCCGGCGCGCATCGTCGGTTCCCAAGATTCGCGGATAGTCCTCAATGAGGGCGAGCCCGCACGACGGCGCGCTCGCTACGACGGTGAAGCCGCGATCGACGAGCGGGAGAAGCGCTCGAAGGTTTCGCTCCGCGTCGCCGCGCACCGACCGCTCGGCCCCCATCGTGATGAGGGCGATCCCGCAGCAGCGCTGCTCGGGGACGACGACCTCGATCCCGTTCGCCTCGAGGACCTTCACGGTGGCGGCCGCCTCCCCTTCGGGATCGTGGAAGCGGGCGAAGCAGCCGGCGAAATAGGCGACGCGCTTCGTGAGCGGCACGTCGCGGTAGGGCATGGGTCCCAGCCGCGCGTGGGCGCCGCCAGGAGCGTGGCCACCGTGCGCCGCCGGCCCTCCGGCAGCGGTTGGACCGCCCCGCGGGCGCGGTTCCGGAACCACCGCGGGCATGAGCGGCAAGGTGAGCGCCTTCTTGGATCCCTCGTCGCCGGTGCCGAACGAGCGGCGAAACCGCGGCAGGTCGAGGCGGCCCGCGACCCCGCCGATCCCCTCGCGCGCGGCGCGCTCCAACGGATTTCCAATGACGAGATTCGCGAGGCCCGCGATTCCGTGCGCCGAGCCCACCGCGCTCCCCACCCGATCGGCCCGGCCCAGGATCCAGTTGCGGAGCGGCATCCCGCGCGCCTCGACAAACTCCTTCCGGGCGGCGATGGCGAGCCCCGGGATATCAACCTGGCTCGGGCACTCGGTGAGGCAGAGCTTGCAGTTGAAGCACGAATCCATCACTTCCTTGAACGGCTTCTCCGTCAAGAGCGACCGCGGCAGCTCGCCCCGGATCATCTCGAGCAGGAGCACCGACTTCGCGCGCGCCGTGTGCGGCTCGCGCAGCGTCGTGCTCCCCACCGGGCAGTAGTCGCGGCAGGTGCCACATCCGTGGCAGAGCTCGATCATCGCGCGGTATTCCGGGTCGTCGAACACGGTGCCGGTCGAAACGAACGAGTTCGTGAATCTCAGATATTTCTCGGGAAATGTCGTCTCGTCCGAGATGACATTCCCCGGATTCAGGATCCCGTCCGGATCGAGGATCCGCTTCACCGCCGCCATGACCGGGTACGACTCCGGGTATTGCCGGCGCAGGTAGGGCGCGCGCAGGACCCCGTCGCCATGCTCCCCGGTGATCGTGCCGCCGAGGCGCCAGGTCAGCTCGAACGCTTCCTCGGCCATCGCGGCCATGCGCGCCACGAAGGTCGTCTCGTGCGGATCCATCAGAGGCATGACGTGGACGTTGCCGTTCCCCGCGTGGCCGAAGATGACATACCGGGTCCGGTGCTTCGCGAAGACGGCGCGCAGCCCCTCGATGTACTCGCCCAGGCGCTCGGCGGGGACCGCCGTGTCGTCGATGAAGTTCATCGGCTTCTCGATCGGCGATGCCCGGTAGACCAGGGGGAGCGCGGCGCGCCGCACGCCCCAGAGCGCCGAGCGCTCTTCGGCGGTTCGGGCCGCGCGAAAGTCGATCACCTTCCCGCGTCGGGGCGCGACCCACTCTTCCAGCGCCGCGATCCCGGTGCGCGCCTCTCCGTCGCTTTCCCCCTCGAACTCGACCAGGATCCCCGCCACGAATTTCTCGGGGACGAGGTCACGGAGGTCAGCGCGATAGTCCCGCACGAAGGCGAGGAAGGTGTGGTCCATCGCCTCGACCGCGGAGGCGCCCATCCCGCGCGCTTCCAGCACCGCCTCGCTCGCGTCCGTCCAGCTCGCGAAATAGAGAAGCGCGACCGCCGTCGCCTTCGGCTTCGGCACGAGACGCATCGTCACTTCGGTGACGACGCCGAGCGTCCCCTCGGATCCCACGATGAGCCGCATGGGGTCAAAACGGGGGCCGATCGACGAGACGGAGTCCCCGGGATTCCAGGCGCCCCAGAGGTCGTACCCGGCCGAGTTCTTGTTCGCCTTCGGCTTTTCCGGGAGAAACGCGGGCGCCCCGCGCCGGAGCAGCTCGGTCAGCTCGCGCTCCATGGGCCCCCATGCCGGGCTGCCCGAGGCGCCCTCTTCCGTCAGGGTCACGACCGAGCCGTCGTGGAGCACGACGGTAAGCGCGGCGACATGGTCCTTGGTCGCGCCGTGACGGAGCGTGTGCGCTCCGGCCGCATTGGTCCCCACGTTCCCGCCGATCGTGCAGAAATCGCCGCTGGATGGATCCGGGCCGAGGCGAAGCCCGTGCCGCGCCGCCGCGCGCTGAACGCGCGTGTGGATGGCGCCGGGCTCCATCCGCACCACGCGGCGGTCCCGATCCAGATCCAGGACGCGATGCATCTGGCTCGAAAAGTCGAGGACGATGCCGTCGCCCAACGCTTGGCCGGCGAGGCTCGAGCCTCCGCCGCGCGGCGTGACCGGAATTCCCCGCGCGTGGGCGTACTCGATCGTTTTCGCGACATCGGCGGTCCCGCGGGGGGAGACGACGGCGAGCGGTTTGCGGCGGAAGATGCACGCGGCGGTGGAGAAGAGAGCGAGCGTGATCGGGTCGGTTCGGACCTCTCCTTCGAGGAGGGGCCCGAGGTCACGCTCGATTGAGGCCGGACGCGGGTCCATCAGATCCCCCGCCCGAGGTGCGACTTCAGGCGCGCTCGAGGAACA
>JBGPMG010000060.1:0-12494 GCA_041486815.1 Candidatus Eiseniibacteriota bacterium
CTGGAAGAGTACGTGCGCTGGATGGAGCGTCGATTCGGCCCGCGCGAGGCGGAACTCAAGAAGGCGTTCGAAGAGCGAACCTCTCAGGCATCGATCAACTATTTCGTCCTGGGGCCGGACGCGATTTCCTTCGAGCCCGAGGCGACACCCGCTCAAGTCCGCGCCTATTACGACGCGCATCCCGATGAATTCATGAGCCCGGAGGAGGCGCGCATCCAGTACATCCGCGTCTCGGCCGCGGCCGAAGGCGCCGCGGACGACTCCGCCCGGGAGGCGAACGAGAAGGCCGCCATGAAGACGGCCGTCGATCTGCTCGCCGCGATGAAGGCGGGCCTGCTTCCCGAGAACGCGGCCAAACCACACGGAGGGCTGCACGATTCCGGAGTGTTTCGGGTCGGCGAACCGGTTCGCGGGCTCGGCCGATCGGACGCGCTGGTCGCGGCGATCCGCGCCGGGCGGCCCGGCGATTGGATCGAGGAGCCGATCCGGATCGGCCCTCACGTCGTCCTCGCGCGCCTCGTGGAGCGACACGACGCGCAGCACGTTCCATTCCGGGAGGTGGTGGCGCAAGCGAAGCGAAAAGCAGACACGGAAATTCGGGACGCATCCCTCGATTCGCTCGCGCGGGCCGAAGTCCGGCTCCATCGCGAGTCCTACA
The DNA here is from genome assembly GCA_041486815.1 of Candidatus Eiseniibacteriota bacterium. Lineage (GTDB taxonomy): Bacteria > Eisenbacteria > RBG-16-71-46 > SZUA-252 > SZUA-252 > WS-9. The sequence continues at coordinate 659 of JBGPMG010000060.1, forward strand.
GGGTGCCGCGCATCACCGCGGCCGTCGTGGCCCGCGGGGTGGATTCGTTCGATGGGGGCAAGCCGCCGACCAAGAGGGAAGTGGAGAAGAGGCTCGACCGGCTCCGCAGGGATCTGAGACTTCCGGATTCAGCGCGCGCCCGGGTCGATTCCGCGCGCGCGGGAATTCCCGATCTCATCCGGAAGGAGCGCCGGCTCGACCAGGCGTGGCGCACCCTGAAGGACGCGGCCGTCCGCTTGAAGAGCCGGGAGAATCCGAATCGGGTCGCCTTGCGTTTCGCGGCGGCGCTCCGGCCGATCTCCCTCTACCGAGGCGAACCGCTTCCGGGGCCGCTCCTCGTCGAGGGACCGCTGCTCGACTCGCTCTACACGCTTCGCCCGGGGGACGTTCTCGGACCGAGGGTGAAGGGCGACTCGGTCTTCGTCGTTCAGGTGGAGACCCTCGACCCCGGGTTCATGCCTCCCTACGAGGCGGTTCGACCTGCCGCGCGCGCCGCGGTGGCCGAGCGGCGGCGGGAGGGACTGGAGCGGGAGGCGGAGGCCTTTTTTCGCGAGCACCGCGGCGAATATCACACTCCGACCCGATGGGTCATCGATTACGTCTTCTTTCGTAGAGCGAAAGAAAAGGATGTCGCGGTGCCGGGCGATTCGATCGCTGGCTACTGGCGCTCCCATCCGCTCGAGTTCACAGAGCCGGGGAAGGCCCACATCCGTCACATCCTCGTCTCGTTCCGGCCCGCGGACGGTCCGGGGGCTCGCGAGGCGGCCCGTCAGAAGGTCATCGCCGCGCGGAAACGGATCGCGGGCGGAGAGGACTTTGCGGCTGTGGCGCGGGAAGTCTCGGACGACCCCAACTCCGCCTCGAAGGGCGGAGATCTGGGCGAGCTGACTCGGGGTTCGGTGGTAAAGGAGTTCGGCGACGTCGCATTCACCATCCCGGTGGGGGAGCTGAGTGATGCGGTCGAGAGCCGGTTTGGATTCCACATCCTCCAGGTCGAATCGCGAAAGCCGGAGCGCCTCCGACCGCTCCCGGAGTGCAAAGAGGAAATACAGGGAGTGCTTGGCGGCGCCATCGCGGACTCCATCGCGCGCAACGCCGCGTCGAAATTCATCGCAGCGGCTTCAGCGCCCGGCGGGAGCTTCGCCGCGCTCGCGCGGGCGTTCGGCGGCGCGAAGCGGTCGGAGCCGGTCGCGGCAAACGAGCAGATCGAAGGGCTCGGACCCGCCCAGTGGCTGGAGAAGACGGTCGGAGCGCTTCCCGACAGCGCCGTGGCGCGGGATCCGGTCGAGTTTCCGGACGGCTACGCCGCGGTCCGCCGCGTCCGCGAACTGCAGCCCGAACAGGCCACCTTCGAGCAGGTGAAGGAGCGGGTTATCGCCGACAGCCAGCTCCGCCGCCGCCGCGCCGTCGCGGACTCGCTCGACGGCCACTATCGTGCCGCGTTCCTGGCGGGCGCGAATCCTGAATCGCTGTTCGCGTCCTTCGGCGGCCTTCGCGTAAGCCGTCAGTTCGGCCGCGAGGGCCCGATCCCAGACTTGAGTCGCGACCCCGCTCTCGCGAGGGATTCCACGTTTCTGAGCCGGGTCTTCGCTTCGGAGCGAGGAACGCCGCTCCCGCCCCTTCGAGGGAATCTGGGAACGCTTTTTGCCGTGGTGGACAGCGTCGCGATCCTTCCCCCGGCCGAGTTCGCGAAGCATCGCGACGCGCTTCTCCGCGAGCTGGTCGACCAGCGCGTGGAGGCGTGGACGCAGAGACTGCGGTCCAAGGCGCCGATTCGCATCCACCGGAAAGATCTTCGAGCGCAGCTGGGCTGAAGTTCCGATCCAAACGTGCTTGCGGCGGGCCGGAACGGCGCGTAGCATCCGACTTCCTCGGAGTTCGCCACACCGTGGTTCCGCTCCCAAGGGGGGCGGCCATGCAGCGGGAGCAGAGCCTCAACATTCGTGACATCGCGGAATCGGACCGGCCGCGGGAGCGGCTTCTCGAGCTCGGTCCGGGAGTCTTGAGCGACGCCGATCTCATCGCCATCCTCTTCGGGAGCGGGAGCGCGGGAGAGTCCGTGACGGAGATCGCGGGCCGCGTGGCACGCTCCGTAAACCTGCGCCGACTCCGCCATGTCGCCCTGGAGGAGCTGCTCGGGGTCAAAGGGATGGGGCCCGCGCGCGCGGCGCAGCTCCTCGCCGCCGCCGAGATCGGGCGCCGGCTCTGGCCCGAGGGGGACCAGATCCCGCTCATCCGCGGGCCGGAGAGCGTCTACGAGCTGACCCACGACATTCGCAATTCGAATCGGGAGCATTTCCTGGGCTTTTATCTGAATTCCAGAAATCAAGTGCTCCGCCGGGAGATCATTTCGATCGGGAGCTTGAACGCGAGCATCGTCCATCCTCGGGAAGTGTTCGTCCCCGCCATCGCCGTCTCGGCCGCCAGCCTGATCCTCGCCCACAATCATCCCTCGGGCGATCCGACCCCGAGCGAGGAGGACCTGGCGATCACGCGCCGGATCCATGAGGCGGGACGACTGCTGGGGATCGAGCTCCTCGATCACGTCGTGGTGGCGCGGGAGGCCTATACGAGTTTCAAGGAGCGGAGGCTGCTTCGGTGAGCAAGCGGCGCCCGGGAAGTGCTAAGGCCAGGTCCCTCGCCTTCATGCTCGTCCTACTGACGGCGGGCTGCTCCGGATCGAATGGGGGCGGCACCGTGGCGCCCAGAGCTTCGAACCTCGACCCCGCCGCCGGCCCCGACGCGCTGGTCGCCCTCGCCGATTCGGCCATCGCCGCGGCGGAGCCCGAGCTCGCCCGCCGCGCCCTCGCGCGCGCCGTCGAGGTGGCGCCGCAGAACGCCGCCGTGCATCTGGGATATGGGCGCTACTACACCGCGATCCTCCGCTACAAGGACGCCAAGGCGGAGCTGGACCGCGCGGCCGCGCTCGACCCGGCGAGCCCCGAGCCGCACTACTTGCTGGGCATGGCCTACCTGAAAGCGGGAGAAAAGGAGCAAGCGTTCCGATCGCTCTCCCAAGCGCTCCGGCTCGACCCGAGCCATTCGGGCGCCTTGCAGGCGGTCCGCCCGCTTCTCGAAGATCGGTATCGTTCCGCCGGCGTGCCGGCGGAGTACGCGACGATTCCCGAGCGCTCGACGGTTACGAGGGCGGAGCTGGGAGTCATGCTCGCGGTGGAGCTGGGGGCCGACCCCGATCGATCGGTTTGGCGCTCCGACCAGCTTCACCGGACCGACTGGACGGTGCTCGACGGGGCCTGGGGTTCGCGGTGGCTCCGTGCCTCGGTCGCGCGAGGGTGGATCGGCCCCCTGGCCGACGTCGATCTCCACTTGGATGATCCGGTGACACGGGGCGCCTTGGCCCTGCTCTTGGCCGAGATCCTCGCCCGGTCGCCCGCGCCCGCCCGGGCCGACAGCGCGCGTCCAGAAATCCTAGATCGGACGGGCCGATGGAACCGCATGGCGACGCCGGAGGAATTTCCTGATCTGGGGCCGCGACACTACCTTGGGCGGGCCGCCGGGGAAGCGGCTCGGCTCGGCCTTCCCCTGCGCGAGGGTGGGCGTTTCGAGCCGCAGGCCTTCGTTACCGGGTATGAGGCGCTCCGCGCCACCCGCGGGCTTGCCCGCGCAATCGGGGCCACGCCAATTGTTTCAGGGGAACCCGATGAGGCCTCTCTGGTAAAATAGTACCCATATGCGCCCCCCGGCCGGCCTCCGCGCCGCGGCTCTCACCTTGCTCCTGCTCCCTTGTGCGCTGGCCGCGCGGGGGTCGACCCCGGCCCGCGGCCCCGGTGACGTTGTTCCGAGAAGCTCCCTCGTTCGGGGTCCCGCGAACGGCTCGGCCCCCGCCCGGCTCTACTCGACCGCCGACACGATCATCGTCTTCAATCACGACCTCGAAGCGCTGTCGAGCCCGAGTAACGAAGGCGGGTGGACGCACGTGGACCAATCGGCGCAGCCGACCGGCTGGAACATCTCTTCCCTCTACGGCTGCGGGAGCAACGCCTTTTGGTGCGGGCTCGTCGACTCGTCGTGGACGGGCGACCCCAACCGAAGGGGCTACGCGAATAACTGGGTGCAGAGCCTCGAGAATTTCGCCAACCTCTCGGGCGCGGCGTCCCCGTACACGCTCTCCTTTCGGGTCCGGATGAACGTCGAGAGCGGATTCGATCGCGGCTACGTCGAAGCGTTTCACCCCGTCGAGGATTGGATCACCCTGGCCACCCTGACCGGGGTCGTGAACGACGGCGGCGGGACTCTATGCAACGTCTACACGGTAACCATCCCCGATTCGATCGTCGCGGCCTCGACTCCGCTTCATTTCCGCTTCCGCTTCGTGAGCGACACCCAGGGCTCCTCCGAGGATGGCCTCTACCCGGCCGGCGAAGGGTGGTCCATCGACGATGTGACGGTGAAGGGAGGGGTGTCCGACATTCGCTTCTTCGACGACATGGAGGCCGGGCTGGGCACATGGACCCGGTCCATCTTCCCCGCGGTCGGGGACTATTGGAAGATCGTATCGAATCCGATCACGCAGCAGGTCTGCACAACCAACATGAGCAAGGTGTGGAGCGCCACGAGCAATGTCACGGGCGCGCTCGTCCCAAGGCAGGACGACAAGCTCATAAGCCCGCCGATCGCCGTGAATCGCTCGGACCAGGTATTCCTCTTCTTCGACGTGTATCGCGAGTTGGCGTTCGACGCCTGCTTCTATTACGGCATCACCATCCGAACGCGGAACGTGGGCGCGCCCGCTTGGTCCGCGTGGACCGACCCCACCGGGCAGATCTATTTCGGTATCGAGCGGGAGTGGCTCCGTCAGACGGTCCCCCTCGCCGGCGCCGCGGGCGTCGACTCCATTCAGTTTCGAATTGGGGTCAAGGACTACGGGCCGATCCTCTGCGGCGGAAGCCAGACAGCAAGCGGCACCAGTGTGCTCTTCGACAATCTCAAAGTCGGCGTGATCGGATCGGCGGGGCCCTCGATCAGCGTGGCGGAGGCGAACCTATACAACGACACCTTCCGCACGACGGCGTTTTTCGGTAACGACAACTTCAACACACCGCACGGGGACAGCGTCGTCGTGAAGGTGGACGCTGCCCACGGTCTCAAGTCCGCCTCGCTGCGCTACAGCCTCAACAATGCCGCGTTCGCCACCGCAACGCTCACCAAAGTGGGCTCCAGCGGCTCGGACATCTACTTCGCGGACGTGCCGGCGGCGAATTACGCGCGCGGGACGGAGCTCCGCTACTACTTCACGGCCACCGATTCGCTCGATGCCACGGTGACCCTTCCCAGCGACGCGCTCGCGGCGAGTCATTACTACCGGGCGACGATCCTGCCCGCGATCCAGACGACCTCCGGGCCCTGCCCCGACGATACGGCGCGCATCCTTTACGTCAACGCGACGTCGGGGCCCGATCTTCAGACCGGCATCGGCCTGAGCCTGGCCGCGTTGGGAGCGCGATTCGACCGGTACGATGTGAACGATCCTAGCTCGGGCAACGGCAACGCGCTCGGGGGAGGGAATCCCTCCAACCCTGGGCCCGTCTGGCCTGCGGTGCCGCTCGGGACTCTCGGCATCTACAAGGCGATCCTTTGGGACACGGGGGATCGAGCCGCCATCACCCTGAGCGCCGCGGACCAGTCGCTGCTCCAGAGCTGGCTCGCCCTGACCGGCAAGAACCGAGGGCTCATGCTTGCGGGAGACAACATCGCATACGACCTCACCGTGAACGGGCAGGGGATCCCGAATTTCCTCTCGTGCACGATGGGCGCCACGTACGTGCGGGACGTCTGGGAGGATGCGCCGCAAGATACATTGACTCCATCCCTGATCGGCGAGTCTGGGACGCGGGTGTTCCCCGAGACGTTTCCGATCAACGGCGATTGCCCGGGGATCAATCGGTTCGACGCGCTCGCGCTGGGCTCCTGCGCCGGCTCCACGGCTCGCGCCTGGCTCCGGTACCCGAATACGTTCCCAGCCGTGATCGAGCGCCGGGACGCGCTCGGGCCGGCCGGAGGGGACAGTGTCCGCGCGATGCTCTTTGGCTTCTCGCTCGATTACATGACCAGCACCGTGCGGCGCAATTTGTTCCTCTACCGCACCCTCGTCGAGGAGCTCGAGAACCCGAGCTGCTATCCCGCGACCGGTGTTCCGCCGCCGCCGCCGGTGGGGGCCGCCGCCACGGCGCGGCTCTATCCCGCCGTCCCCAATCCCTTCAACCCTCGCACCATGATCCGCTTCGAGATCGCCCAGGGGGCTCGGGTCCGGCTCCGGATCTTCGGGGTCGACGGGTCGCTGGTCCGGACCCTCACCGACAGGGCCTACCCGGCCGGGGAGCATCGGCTTTACTGGGACGGCCAGAACGACCGGGGACATGACGTCGGGAGCGGCGCCTATTTCGTGAGCCTGGATGCCGATGGGGCCGTGACCCCGGGCCGAAAGGTCATCCTCTTGCGCTAGACGTGCGCTTCCCGGTATTCTATGAAGCGAACGCAGACATCCTTCGGGGCGGGGTGAAAGTCCCCACCGGCGGTGAAAGCCCGCGAGCTCCGGGTCCACGACCCGGCGCAGATCCCGGTGAAATTCCGGAGCCGACAGTCACAGTCTGGATGGGAGAAGGATCGTCGCACAGCTAGGGAACGTACGGCCATGGGCCGAGCGCGCCCCGCGGGTGTCTGCCTGCGGGGGTTTTTTATTGTGAGCTTACGAACGATTTCGAGCGACGCGCGCGGGCGTCATGAGTCCAAAGCAGACGGGCCTTCGGCTGCCGAGGGTCGGGCCATGCGGCGCGCGATCCAGGTGGCCAGGCGCGGAATCGGTTCGACCCATCCGAACCCGCGAGTCGGCGCCGTGGTCCTCCGCGGGGGGGAGTGCATCGCGACCGGCTACCACCTAAGAGCGGGCGGGGCCCACGCCGAGGTGCGAGCGCTCGAGTCCGCGGGGGAGCTGGCCCGCGGTTCCACGCTCGTCGTTACCTTGGAGCCGTGCGCGCACTTCGGCCGAACGCCTCCCTGCGCCGACGCGATCATCAGCGCCGGCGTTCGTCGCGTCGTGATCGGCATGCGGGATCCAAATCCGCTGGTGGATGGGCGGGGCATCGAGCGACTGCTTAGCGAGGGCGTGGACGTCGCGGTGGGACTCTTAGAGTCCGAATGCCGCGCCATCAATCCGCCGTACTTGAAGCAGCTCGGGACAGGACTCCCGTGGGTCACCTTGAAGGCGATGCTCTCGCTAGACGGCCGGATGGCAAGCGAAAGCGGCGAATCGCGCGGCCTGGGCGGCGAATCCGAGCTCCGCTTGGCCCACCGCCTCCGCGCGGAGAGCGACGCGGTGCTGGTCGGGGTGGGCACGATCCTCGCCGATGATCCGCTCCTTACGGTGCGCCTGGCCCGCGGGAAGACGCCCCTTCGGGTGGTGCTCGATTCGAAGCTCCGCACTCCGCAGACGGCCCGAATCGTGGCGTCCGCCGGGGGCTCTCCGGTCGTCCTTGCCACGACGTCGCGCCAGGCCGCCAGGATCCGAGAGCTCGAGGCGGCCGGCGTTTCGGTATGGAGCTTCGAGGCCGGCACGGACGGCCGCGTCCCGCTGCCCGCGCTCCTTCGCCGGCTCGCGGGCGAAGGCCGCTACGCGGTTCTCGTGGAGGGTGGTCCGACGGTTCACACTTCCTTTCTTCGGGAGGGCCTGGCCGACCGGGTCGCCGTCGGCATCGCGCCGATGATTCTCGGTGGAGCGAGCGCGTCGTCGATCGCCGGGGATCTCGGGCGCGCGCGCGTTTCGGACGCGATCGCCGTGGAAGGGCTTGAGATCCGCCGGGTGGGCCGGGATCTCTGGATCGAAGGCACGATCGCGCGGAATGGAGCTTCGAATGTTTAGCGGGATTGTCGAGCGGGTGGGCACCGTCGAGTCGGTGGAGCGCGAACCTAAGGGCACGCGAATTCGGATCCGGTCCGGGTTCGAGCGCGGCCTTGACGCCGGGGAAAGCGTGTCGACGAACGGCGTCTGTCTCACCGTCGAAAGCGTCTCCTCCGGGATCTTCGAAGTGGTCGCGGTCGAGGAGACGCTTCGCAGAACGACCTTGGGCTCCCTCGAAGCGGGGCGGCGGGTGAATCTGGAGCGGGCCGTTCGTGTCGGAGATCCCCTCGGGGGACACTGGGTCCAGGGCCACGTTGACGCGGTCGCGCTCCTCCGAGGCGTGTCCGACGATGTGGCGGATGTGCGGTTGGAGATCGAGATCCCGGCGCTACTCCGCCGGTTCGTCGCGGAGAAGGGCTCCCTGGCCGTGGACGGCGTGAGCCTGACGGTGGCCGCACTCCGCGATTCGATCGCCGTCGTCGCGCTCGTCCCGTACACGCTTTCGCACACGAAAGCCTCGGAGTACACATCGGGCGGTCGCGTCAACTTGGAAGTCGACATCATCGCGCGTTACCTGGAACGACTCCTGGAAGCGCGCGGAACCTTTAACGAGGCGGCGGGCATCGCGTCCGCCGCGGGGAGGACCCGGTGAACCGCAAGCAGGTCCGGCATTCCGGACCGACCGCCACGATCGATGCCGCCCTCCAGGCGCTGCGCGCCGGGTCGATGGTCGTCGTGATGGATGACGAGGATCGGGAAAACGAGGGGGACTTCGTCATGGCGGCGGAGAAGGTCACCCCTGAAGACGTGAATTTCCTAACGCGCGAGGCGCGGGGTCTCCTCTGCGTGTCGATGCCGGGCGCGCGGCTCGAGGAGTTGGGTCTCGCGCTCATGACCCCGCTCAACACCGCGCGATTTTCGACGCCCTTCACGGTGTCGGTCGATCTGCTGCGCGGCACCACGACCGGTTCCTCCGCTCAGGACCGAGCGCTCACGATCCGCGCCCTGGCGTCGCCCAAGACCCGGCCCGAGCAGCTCGCCCGTCCGGGGCACGTCTTCCCGCTCCGGGCGGACGACCACGGAGTGCTCCGCCGCGCCGGGCACACGGAGGCCGCGCTGGATCTGGTCCGCCTCGCGGGGCTCCGTCCCATCGGTGTCCTTTGCGAAATCCTGGCGCCGAACGGAACCATGGCGCGAGGGCCGGAGCTGATCCGGCTCGCTCGCAAGCACCGCCTGCCGCTCGTGACGATCCGCGATCTGGTGCGCTACCGCTACCGAAAGGAGCGGATGGTGAAGCGCATCGCCGCCTCGCGCCTGCCGACCCGCTACGGGGACTTTAGGATCGCGATCTACGAGAGCCAGATCGACGGGCACCATCACGTCGCTCTCGTGAAGGGGTCGCCGCAGAAGGGAGCGGGACCGGCGCCGCTCGCGCGCGTGCACTCGCAGTGCTTGACCGGAGACGTGTTCGGATCGCTCCGGTGCGATTGCGGCGAACAGCTGGCCGCCGCGTTGCAGCGAATCGACGACGACGGCTCGGGAATCTTCCTCTACTTGAGGCAAGAGGGGAGGGGGATCGGGCTGGCGAACAAGCTTCGCGCCTACGAGCTCCAAGATCTAGGGCTCGACACGGTGGATGCCAATCTCAAGCTGGGCTTCGCCCCGGACTTGCGCCACTACGGTGTCGCGGCGCAAATTCTGCGCGACCTCGGGTTCACGCGAATCCGGCTGCTCACGAATAATCCAAAGAAGATCGCCGAGCTCGTCGACTACGGAATCGACGTCACTGCGCGCGAACCGCTCGAGATCCATCCGAACGCGATCAACCGGAAATATCTCCTGACAAAGCGGAAGCGGCTGGGCCACCTCCTGAAACATCCAAAGCTTCGCCTCCTGGCCTCGCCGCACTCGAACGGCCGCGGCCGGAGCCGGGCGTGAGCCCGGCGCGAAGCGTGGCCGCCCCGGCTCGTCCAGAGCGCCGGGCGGTGCGCGGAGACGATCGGCCGACGGCGAGCCGTGGGCCGCGAACGATCGAGGGAACCCTGGAAGGGAAGGGGCTCGCCATCGCCGTCGTCGCGTCCCGATTCAACGAGGATCTGAGCGAACGGCTCCTCGACGGCGCCTTGGAGACGCTCGAGCGGCACGGCGTCTCCTCCTCCGATATCGTCGTTGTGCGCGTGCCTGGGGCGTTTGAGATTCCGACCGCGGTCGCGCACCTCGCGCGCTCGGGCCGGTGGGACGCGGTCGTCTGCGTTGGAGCCGTCGTGCGCGGTGAGACCGCCCATTTCGAGTGGGTGGCGGGGGAGGCCGCCCGCGGAATCGCGAGGCTCGCGGTGGAGACAGGCGTCCCGGTGCTCTTCGGAATCATTACGGTCGACACGCTGCAGCAGGCCCTCGACCGGGTCGGCGGAAAGTTCGGGAATCGCGGCGCCGACGCGGCGGCGGCGGCGATCGAGATGGTCCACGTGACGCGTGCGCTCGGACGGAAGGGCGGGAGGTGAACCGTCGACGGGAGGCCAGGGAGATCGCGTTCCGGGCGACCTACCAATCGGACGTAACCGGCGAGCCGATCGACCGCTGCCTCGGAGAGATCGTCGAGGACCTGGAATTGCGCGAGGATGTCCGGGAGTTCGCCGGTTCGTTGGTGAAGACCTTGGCGGAGCACCGGGACGAGATCGATGCGGCGGTCTCCCGAATCGCGCGGAACTGGTCCCTGGTCCGCATGGCCGCGACCGACCGCTCGATCATCCGTCTCGCGGCCGCCGAGCTGCTCTTCCATGCGGATACGCCCACCCGCGTCGCGCTGGATGAAGCGATCGAGATCGCCAAGAAGTACGGAATGGAGACTTCCGGATCGTTCGTGAACGGAATCCTTGACCGGATTGCCCACGAAGCGCGACCCTCCCTCGGATGACCACCGCCTTAATCTCCGATATCCACGCAAATCTCGAGGCGCTCGATGCCGTCCTGGCCGAGATCGAGGCGCGCCGAGCGCGGCGCGTTCTCTGCCTGGGGGACGTCGTCGGGTACGGCGCGAGTCCAAACGAATGCCTCGCCAAGGTGCGAAAGCACTGCGAGCTGGTCCTGCTCGGAAACCACGACGCGGCGGCGAGCGGTGGGCCGGAAGCGGCGCGGTTCAATATCTACGCCCGGGTCGCCGCCGAGTGGACCGCCAAGACGCTCACGCGGGAGAATCGGGAGTACCTTCAGCGTCTTCCGGTGACCTCGTCGGAAAAATCGTTCTACCTGGTCCACGCTTCCCCCGCCTGCCCGAGGGATTGGGAGTACCTCCTGGACCGATTCGACGCCGAGCCGCAGTTTCATTACTTCACGGAGCCGATCTGCTTCATCGGCCACACGCATCAGCCGGCCGTCTACATGGCGGACCCGGCCGGGTGCAAGTCGCTCCCGATTTCCAACGTCACCCTCGAGCCGAACCGGCGCTACATCGTCAACGTCGGCAGCGTCGGCCAACCCCGCTACCACGATCCTCGGGCCTGATTTGTCCACTTACACGTGGCGGGGGGGTGGTGGAGTACGTCCGCGTTCCGTACAACATCGAGGGCGCCCAGGCGAAGATCCGGGCCGCGCAGCTACCGGAGGTTCTCGCCGCGCGGCTGGCGACGGGAGAGTAGCGGCTCATTGCGAGCTTCCACCGAAGCCCACTGGACCCGCTTCTGGCGGGAGCGCGCCGCGGTCGAGGACGTCTACCCCACGGCTGGGCGCGTCGTCGATCAGATCCTTGCCGAGGGACCGGTCCGGGGACGAAAGATTCTCGAGGTGGGGGCGGGCTCGGGCCGCGACAGCGTCGCTCTCGCCGAGCAGGGTGCCGCGGCGGTGATGTTGGACTACTCGATGGCGTCGCTTGCCGTGGCCCGAAGCGTGGCGCGGCGCGCGGGCGTAGCGCCGCTCCTCGTGCGGGCCGACGCGCTTCGCATGCCGTTCCGGGACGGTGCCTTCGACGCCGTGTTCCACCAGGGC
>JBGPMG010000061.1:0-12423 GCA_041486815.1 Candidatus Eiseniibacteriota bacterium
CGTGGGGGCAACCCCAAGCGCGGCGGGCTCGGCGAGCGCGGCCCGGGCGGCAGCCGCGGCGACCTCGGCCACCTCGACGTGGACCGCGAAGAGATCCCGCATCGGGAGCGTCCCTTCCTGCGCGCCGAGCACGCGGCGGCGGAGCGCGTCCGAGTAGGGACGGAACGCCGACGCCAGAAGCTCGCTCCGCCTCCGCGGCCCTCCCCTAGGAATCTTGGTCACCGCGGCATCGACCCCGTCGGCCGACGTGCCGCTCATGATCCCGACCGCTCGGACGTACCCGGCGGCGTCCGCGCGGCTCATCGCCCACCTCCACACAGGATCATCGACCGCTTCCCTTCAAGACTCCCTCCACGATCTGCCTCTGGAAGAACGCGAACGCGGCCAGAACCGGCGCCGTCGCCAAGGTCGATCCCGCGAGGAGCGCGCCCCAATCGACCCGGTGCTCCGCTTGCGCGAAGAGCGCGAGCCCGACCGGTAGCGTACGCATCGACTCGGACGTAGTCAAAACGAGCGGATGGAGGAACGAATTCCACGTGATCAGGAATCCGTTCACCCCCACGACCGCGAGCCCGGGCCCGGAGAGCGGCAGCACGACCCGCCAGAAGACGGCAGCCGGCGACCATCCATCGGTGCGCGCCGCCTCCTCCAACTCGGGCGACATCGTCTGATAGTAGTGCGCCATGAAGAGGACGCCGAATGGATCCGCCAGGTGCGGCAGGATCAGCGCGGCGTAGGTATCGAGGAGCCCGAGCGAAGCCAGGAGCAGGTAGAGCGGCACCAGGGTGACCTGGCGCGGCAGGATCAGGAACGCGGTCGCGAGCGCGAGAAAGAGGCCGCGCCCCACGAATCGGGCGCGGGCGAGCGCGTGCCCCGCCGCCGCGGCGAGCAAGATTTGGATCGGGACCGCGATCCCGGTCACGATGATCGAGTTGAGCGCGAAGCGAGCCATCGGTCCGCCCGAAAAGAGATCGCGATAATGCTCGAGCGAGAGCGGCCGCCCGAACCAGTCGCCTGGAGCGATCGGCAGATCGCCCCCCTTCGAGAACGACACGCGTGCCATGTAGAGGAGCGGCGCGAGCGACAGGAGCGCGATCGCTCCGAGCGCGGCGTAGGTCCCGGCCCCTGCCGTGCGCGCCCTCACGCGGCCGGCGCTCCCGCCGCGTCGCGACCCAGGAGGCGTCGCTGCACGACCAGGATGAGCCCGACGAGCAGGAGAAGCAGGAACGCGAGCGCCGACGCGTATCCCATCTCGAAGTGATAGAACGCGCGGTCATAGAGGTGATAGACGAGGGTCAGCGTGCTCTCCAGCGGGCCGCCGCGCGTCAGGACGAACGGCTCGATGAAAATCTGGAACGCCCGGATCGTGTTGAGGAGCACCACGAAGAGCAGCACCGGCCTGAGGTGCGGCAGCACGATCTTCCGCTCGATCAGGAGGGCCGGAACGCCCTCGAGCCGCGCGGCCTCGAGCTGTTCTCCTGGGAGGGTCTTCCGCGCCGCCAGCAATAATATCGCGTAGTAGCCGACGCTCGCCCACACGTCCATCGCCATGATCGAGGGGAGAGCAAGCCGGACGTCCAGCAGCCAATGGACGGGGGGCAGCCCGAGCGCCGCCATCCAGCCGTTCAGGAGCCCCTCTTCCGCGTAAAGCGACTTGAAGACGAGGGAGATCACGACCATCGAGAGGGTCGCGGGGAAGAAGATCGCGGCCCGGAAGAATCCCTCACCGCGGCGCGCGCGCGCGAGGAGGGCGGCGACGCCGTAAGCAAGTACGAGCGTCACCGGAAGCGTCCCCAGGACGAAGATCGCGGTGGTGCGGAGCGCGTGCCAGAAGGAGGGCGACGCGAGCGCGCGGGCGTAGTTGTCGAGCCCCACCCAGCGAACCAGATCCGGCCGGAGTGGATTGTAGGAGAGGAAGCTCAGGAGGAGCGCGTAGGCGAGCGGGAAGATCCCAAAGACGGCGAAGAAGAGCCCCCAGGGCGCCAGGCCGAGGAAGGGCCTTCCCCGCGTCATCGCCGAGGACCGCTGCGCTCGCGGGCTCTCACGGCCTTCGCGCCAGGACGGCGCCGATCCTCGCGTCGGCGGAGGCGAGGGCGGCTTCCGCGGTCTTCTTCCCGTAGATCGCCTCCTCCAGCTCTCCGTTCACGATCTCCTCGATCTCAACCCACCGCGGATGGAGCGGGGGACCGACCGCGGTCTTGAGCTGAAGGAGAAAGACGGCGTCCTTCGGGTGTGCCGTGAAATAGCTGTCCGCGGACGCGGCCCATGCGGCCGGGAAAGCGTTTCCTGTCGAGAGAAAGAGCGGCATCGAGTTCTCCGGTCGGACGAGGAAGCGGGCCAAGCGCATCGCGCCGTCCACCCGTTTCGCGTTGCGAAAGATCCCGAGCACCTCGGCCCCCGCGAACGACGCCGGGGTCCCGTGATCCACGGCCGGCCGGGGCATAAGGAGAACCGAGTAGTGCAGATCCGGCGCCTCAACCGGGAGCTTTCGGAGGAGCCACGGCCCCGAGATGATGATGCCCAGCCGTCCCTTGGCGAAGGCCTCCTCGTGCATTTCTTGGCGGTCGAGCAGCGAGTACGGCTTGAGCGAAAGGTAGAAACGGAGCGCCTCGAGGTTCGCGGCGCTCGCGATGACGCTCTTCGTGAGGCTGGAATCGAGGATGTCGCCGCCGTTCCCCCAGGCGAACGGCATGAACTTCTTGATGAGGATCTCCCGCTCCCCCGCGTTCATGCCGAACCCCTTCACGCCGGGGACCCGCGTGGCGATCATGCGCGTGGCCCGCGCCAGGTCGGCCCACGTCACGAGGGGCTTCGCGGGATCGAGCCCCGCGCGCCGGAGGAGGTCGTCATTCACGTAGAGGGCGCGCGTCCCGAGCATCCACGGGATCGCGTAAGCGCGGCCTCGGTAGCTGGCCACGTTCCAGCCGAGCAGCGTGCCGCGCAAGTCCCCCACGCGGTCGGTGAGGTCGAGAAGCGTGCTGTCGGCAACGAGCCCGGGGAGAAAGGTGGAGCCCAGCTCACAGAGATCGGGGGGACGCCCGGCGGCGATCGCGGCAACGATCTTCTCGCGGCCGCTCTGCCAGGTGAGCTGCTCCACCTGCACGTCGAAGTCAGGATTTTCGGCCTGGAACCGCTCGACGATCGGTTGAATCGCCGGGAGGGGCGAGAACTGCCAGAAGACGATGACCTGTTTGCCCGAGCCCTTCTTCGCGCACCCGCTGGCGAAGAGCAGGAGGGCCGCCGCGGCAAGGGCGGCCAGCGCGACAAGCGAGGCGCCCGCGGCAAGGGCGGCCAGCGCGCCCCCTACCCTCGAATGGCCTTTCGCACCCATCCCTGGGCCTCCTTGAGCCGTCGCTCCGCCTCCGCGCGGGTGACGCGCGCCCGGCTCATCACGATCGCCACCTTGAGAGAGCCGCCCGCGCGCTTGAGGCGGCGGTCCGTGTCCTCGTAGCGGGCGCCCGTCGCGTGCATCAAGACGCGCTTCGTTCGCTCCTCGAGCTTTCGGCTCGCGGTTCGGAGGTCGACCATCAGGTTCTCGTAGACCTTCCCGAGGCGGACCATGCTCGCGGTCGAGAGCATGTTCAAGACGATCTTTTGCGCCGTGCCGGCTTTGAGGCGCGTCGATCCGGTCAAGATCTCGGGACCGACCCGGGGCGCGATCACAACGTCGCAGCCGATCTTCACGCCGCCCGCCGGATTCGCTGTGACCGCGATCGTCGCGGCCCCGACCTTCCGCCCGTAGGCGATCCCGCCGAGCGCGTAAGGAGTGCGCCGGCTCGCCATGATCCCGACCACGACGTCCTTAGCACCTACCTTGCGCTTCCGGAGCGCCACCGCCGCGGCCTTCGCGTCGTCCTCAGCCCCCTCGATCGATCGCACGAGCGCGCGGCGCCCGCCCGCGATGATCCCCTGGACGAGCGTCCGGGGCGTTCCGAAGGTGGGAGGACACTCGGCCGCGTCCAGGACCCCCAGCCGCCCGCTCGTCCCCGCGCCGATGTAGAACAGTCGCCCTCCGCGGAGAAGTCTCTCCACGATCAGGTCGACGGCCTTCGAGATCTTGGGGATTTCGCGCGCGACCGCGCGCGGCACGCGCGAGTCTTCGCGGTTCATGAGGCGAAGGACTTGAGGGGTTGTGAGCAGGTCGAGGCGGCGGGAGCGAGTGTTTCGCTGCTCCGTCACGAGCCCGGAGAGCTCGCGGAAGATGGCCTTTCCGCTCCGCCGGTCTCTCACCGAGAGCGGATCATCCTGCCGTCCCGGGTGACCGTGCGGCCCGACGGGTCGGTCGCCCGGATTCGGAAGAGGTAGAGGCCGGTCGCGGTCTCGTGCCCCTGCGAATCACGGCCGTCCCAGCAGAAGACGTTGAAACCGGGACTGCCCGGGAGCTGGACCGAGGAGACGCGGCGCCCCGCCACGGTCAGGAGCAATAGCTCCACCTTGCTCGCCGGAGCGCTGAGCTCGTACTGGAAGATGGAGCCGCCGCAGCCCGCCCCCTGGACTTTCTGGCTCACGACGGCGACGCCGCGCATGGTGAACTCGGCGCTCACCTGGTAGGTGGCCTTGTCGAACCCCGCCGTGCGGCCACCGACCGCGATCTGGAGCACGTGTGACCCCGGGCCGCGTCCCTCGGGGAGGCTCTTCAAGACCCACTGTCGGCCTGCCGCATCGGTTTGGGTCTTCGTGACCGTGATGGGGACGCCGTCGAGGTAGAGCGCGAGCGAATCGGCCGTGACCGGAATCGGGGTCGTCACCTCGGCGCGGAGCACGGCCTCGTTCTCCACGAAGACGCCGTTCACGATCACGATCCCGTTCGCCAGATAGCGGACGGGTGTCCGAATCTGAAGCGCGAAGATCTGAAGCCGGTCGTTCCCGTCGATCGCGCGCACTTGGAGGTCGTAGTTCCCGACGCGCGGCCGCGCCCGGGTCGTCAGCGTTGCCTGCCTCCCCGTATCGGCAACGGTGATCGTGTAGAGGGTCGAGTCCACCGGGGTGATGATCCCGCTGGCGATATCCCTCTCGGCGAGCGTGACCTTCTTGAGCCCCGCTTCGTCGCGCGCCTTGGCGACCAGCGTGACGCTATCGGTCGGCGAGTCGCTGGTGAAGTTGCCCCCGTCCGTGTACGTGGTCCCGTCGAGCTTGACTTCAAACACCCGCGGCGGAAGGGCGTCCATCCGGAGCATCGGATCGCCGAGGAGATTGATGGTGCGGTTCATGACCGCCTGTCCACCAAGACCGCTCATGCCGTTCTGTACGGCCGCCGTGCCGAGCACCTCTCCCATGATCCATCGAGCGCGGCGCTGTTCGCCCGGCGGCGGCGTTGGCGTGGGTGGCGTCGTGAAGAAGGCATCAGCCACGAAGCTGTTGTAGTTCGAATTCGTGTTCAGGTACTCGTAGCCGCTACTACCAAGGGAACCGATCGATCCTGTGTTCGGCAAGAGCAGCCATTGCTCTCCGAGCGCGTCGGTGCTGTCGGACAACGGCGTTGCCGGGCCATCCGGAAACTGATTGGCGTGGCAACCCCACACCATCAACATGCAAGGCCGCCCGTAATTTACCAGTCTGTCTGGGCCGATCGGCGCCGCGCATCGAGTGGGTGTCGCGCAGTAGATCTCCTCGTGGGCAATGAGGTACCGATTCGCGTGGGCCTCGAAGTTTACGATCAAGCTCCCTAGGCCGATCTGGATTCCCATCTGGTCGTAACCGCCGCCGGGGGCATCGAGTGCGGTTTTCACATTTTGAAGATTCCGACAGAGATTCCCGAATCCGTCATCAAACGTAGGGAGTGGATCCGTGAAGAATTTGAGATCGTAGAAGTTAGAGGTAAGGTCCTGGCCTGATTGGCTCGCGTTTGCTATGTCCGCCATGTTCTGGTTGCTCTGCCTGAATAACGCCTCCTGGGGTGAATAGCAGTAGCTCGAGGTCGAGAAGATTCCACTCGAGAACTCATCATCCGAGACGAGGAGCATCCGGCCGCGCCAGGTATCGCTCGCCTGGAAATTTTCGTACTGAATCACCTTGGTCACATACTGGTCCAACTCAGTCGCGGTCCCGGCGGGAATGCGCGCGAGGAAGAGGCTCGGTGTGAAATCCGTGTCCCCTGGAGTTACCGCGGCCAGGTTCAGGTAGTAGTGCGAGTCGTGCGCGACCAGCTCGGAGCCTGCCGGGCCCGCGATGGATTCAAATTGCAGATAGGTCGGGATCCAATCGACGCTGCTCGTCGATAGTCGGTGCTGGTAATCCATGCTGGCGTCGCCCGCGAGCACGACAAAAGTCGGGCGTGGCGTCCACCTGAGGTACCCATGACGCAGGTACCGACGGATTGCCCGAGCGGACTTGATGCCGCCGTTGTATTCGTCGTAGACGTCTTCGATGTCGGCGACCTCGACGACGTAACCCTGAGCCCGTCGAAAGTCGGCGAGGCGGTTGGCGGGCGTCAGAAACGCTTGGGGCGCGATGATGATCGATCGCGCGAGGCTGGTCGACGAAAACCCGCCTGGAACGGTGAGCGTGGACGGAATGTCCTGCGTGACCGCCGAAGGCGGGAGAACAATCTCGAAGTTCGGGACGAGCGCGACGAATCGGCGCTCCCCGGCCGTGGCGTCGGTCCGGAAGACAATATCGAAGTCGGGAGTCAAGGGATTGATGGTCACATCCGTCACCCGCCTGGGTGCGGTCGGCGTCGTGACGTCGTAGACCTCGATGTTCGAATAGAGGAAATTCCCGACGTGCAGCTCGACCGTGGAGCCTGGACCGCTGTTGAAGTTGAGCATGAGGTTCCGCGGCTTGTAGAGGCGCGAGTATGTCACGTCGATCCAGTCAAGAAACGCGGCGCTCCCAGGAACGAAAGCGCCGCCGGAGAGTAATTGCCGGTCACCCCGGTGCTTGTAGCGATTCGTCCCCGCGCCGATCAGCGTGCCCGGCAGAGAGAACCCGGTGTCCAGCGCGTAGACCTCCTGGTTGAGGAAGGTTCCATCCTGGACCAGTAGGGTGTCCGTCGAGGCCGAGGATGACCGATAGAAGATGTTTAGGCGATGGTACGAGCCGCTCCGTCCCTGATAGAAGGACTGAATCCGAAACGGCTGGGAGACGTCCGGGTCTACGAATGGAATCGGTTGATCGAATTGATCCGGATCCTCTCCGCTAGTCCAGAAAAAGTACGCGGCGGCTTCGGGGGGCGATGCGACACCTGAATTGGGCGACGCAAGCATGTATTGGTCCTGCTCCATATGGATCGTCTCGCGAAACGACGTAGGCGTCGTCGCCGATCCGGGGATCGAGCCCGAAATCGAATCCATCGCCGCGGCCGGCGCCGCTCCCCAGGTAAGCCAGTAGATATTGGCGTCCGTGTAGTGGTTCTCCACCGATCCCGCGCCCTCGCGGTCCCTCAGGCTCTGCCCGTAGAAGGTAATGAGGTCCTGCGCATCGAAGACCCCGTTGAAGTTGTTGTCGCGCGGCACGACCGGGATTGGCGTCACCGTGGCGCTGTCCCCCACGTCGTCATAGCCCCGCTCCGATAGCGTGATCGTGTTGATTTGGATCCCGGTCGGGAACCCGGCGGCGCTCATCGCCGCGAAGTTCACCGACGACCACCCGGTCGCCGTGACCGCGATCTTGAATTCCGGGTTCACCGCCAACCTGGCGCGACCCGCCGGCCGCGGCATCGATTTGGGCCGCACCGGAAACGACCGAGCGGATTGGAAGTTCTTCACGAGCCCTTCCTGTACCCGCCTCCACGCGCCGACGTCGCCGCCGGAGCGGAAATCGGGCCGACCTTCGCGCTCCGAATCGGTCGCGGGAACGAAATCAACACGAACGCTCATCCGCGCGAGCGTCCGGTACGCGCGCGCGGCGGGATCCCAGCGCACCGGGTGGATCCGCACCGGAACCACCCACATCTCCCCGACGGCGGCGCCCCGCCCCAGCTCCACAGCCTGCGTCGGAAAGACGCCCGGACGGGCGTAGACGGCGGGATCGGGCACGGTCTCGAACACGCTCACGGGGCCGGTCCCTGGATCGTCCGAGACAAACCGCTGCCGCACGACCGGAACCGGCGGCGGCGGTCCTGCGCGCTCGTTCCACTGCTCGGACGCGATCTTGAGGCGAGGGCTCATGCCGTCCGGAACCGCGACATGGATCGTCGCGGTCGGAAGCGAGGGGCGACCGGCCGCCTCGGCGATGACCGCGCCCCCCACGGAGACGCGGGTGTACGCCACGCCGTTCACGCTCAGGGTGTCGAATCGAATTTCGCCGGGGACATACTCGAACGTGGCGCCGCGGAGATCCTGGGCGGCGGCGCGGATGCTCCCCCTGGAGGGCGCCGGGGCCGCATCGACCGGTCGGGCACCAAGGAAGGCGATCAGGGCGGCCGCGAGAAGGGCGCCATGTCGGGTCGTGAGAATCGATCCTAGACGGATGAGCGTCATCCTTCGCGCCGGAGAATCGGGGAAATTCGTGGACGGGCGATTATAGAAAAGCGAGCCACAGAGCGTCAAGGTAACCCGCCGAGCGCGGCGACGGCCACTCGCCGGGCTGGGCCGGTTTGACACCCTGCAAACCGCGATGCTACGATTTTCGCCGCTGGAATCGATGAGAGCCTCTCTCCGACCTAAGGAGTAGACCGATGCGGATCGCAGGGCCGGTCGCGCTCCTTGCCGTGGTCGCGTCCCTCGCCCTCTCCGACACGCCAATCCCCGCGGAGACCCGCGATCGGGTCTACATCCTCGGCTTCGATGGAATGGATCCCAACGTCGCCGACCGGCTCATCGCCGAGGGAAAGCTTCCGAATCTCGCCTGGATGAAGGAGCACGGCGCCATGCGCCGGCTTCAGACGACCAATCCCGCCCAGTCCCCCGTCGCCTGGTCCGCGTTCTCGACGGGGATGAATCCGGGCAAGACCAGGATCTTTGACTTCCTGCGCCGCAATCCCGCGACCTACTACCCCGACTTCTCGACGGTCACGATCCAGCGCGGCAAGTTCGCATTCGGTTTCCTCCCCATGCGGGCTCCGAAGATCACGAACAATCGCAAAGGGACGACATTCTGGCAGATCGCGTCCGGGCACGGAATCCGGACCGCGGTGCTCGAGGCGCCCATCGACTTCCCGCCCGAGACGCTACAGAATGGCGTACTCCTCTCCGGCCTCGGGGTTCCCGACATCCGCGGGACCATGGGCACATTCTCCTACTGGGCGACCAACGCGACCGGGGTGGGAGACACCGAGATGGGCGGGAAAGTGGCCCGGATTCGGGTCGACGGCTTGGGCCGGGCGCAATCGGTCATCCATGGCCCTCGAAATCCGCTGGCGCCGCGCGACGCCGAGGGCCGTATCCCCGACATCACCCTTCCGGTCGAGTTTCAGCGGGTTCGCGGCGAGCGGAACCGAGGGCCGGGCTCGGTCAAGATCGCCGTGCAGGGCCGGGTGCGGGCGGTGCGGCAGGGAGACTGGAGCGACTGGTACCCGATCCGCTTCACGGTCGCGCCGCTCGTCACGCTCCATGGGATCGCGCGCTTTCACGTCGTCGAGGCCTTCCCGGAGCTCCGAATCTATCTCTCCCCGATCAATTTCGACCCACGCCGGCCGCCCGTCCCGATCTCGGCGCCTCCCGCCTACAGCGCCGAGCTCGCGCGACGGAACGGTCTCTATAAGACGATCGGTTGGCCCGAGGACACGTGGGCCCTGAACGAGGAGGCGATCGACGAGCGAATTTTTCTCGAAGATCTCAATTTCACGTTCGACCGGCAGCGCGCGCTCGTTCTCGACGCCCTCGACCGGATGAATCCGGATCTATTCGTGAGCGTGTTCCAGTCGACCGACAAGGTGCAGCACATGTTCTGGCGGCTGATCGACCCGCAGCACCCCATGTACAACCGGCGCCTCGCCGAGCTCTACGGCGGCGCCATCGATCGCGTGTACATGCGCGCCGACAGCCTGGTGGGGCGCCTTCTTGCGCGCTGCAAAGACGGGCGCACCACCCTTCTCGTCGTATCGGATCACGGATTCTCGAGCTTCCGCAAGGCGGTGAACATCAACACCTGGCTCGTGCGGAACGGCTACATGACGCTCTCGCGCCAGGACCCGGTCCGCGACCGAAACCTCGAGGATCTCTTCGGCCGCGGCACCTTCTGGCCGAACGTCGACTGGTCCAGGACGCGCGCCTACGCGCTCGCCCTCGGGCAGATCTATGTGAACGTGAAAGGGAGGGAGCGACTCGGCACGGTCGCGCCCGGGGCCGAGTACGACTCGGTGCGGGCAGAGATCGTCCGCCGGTTCGGGGCGCTCCGCGATCCCGACACGGGCGAGGCCGTCGTGCGAAAGGTCTATCGGCGGGAGGAGATATACAAAGGACCCTATTTCAACGAGGCGCCAGACCTGGTCGTAGGATTCGAGCGGGGCTACCGCGTTTCCTGGCAGACCTCTTTGGGCGGCATTCCGCCGCGGATCATCGAGCCGAACGAACGGCGGTGGAGCGCCGACCACTGCTCCGTCGACCCGTCCCAGGTGCCCGGCGTCCTCTTCTCGAGCCGGCCGATCGGAAGCGCCGATGCCCACATCATCGACCTCGCTCCGACCGTGCTTCGTCGGCTCGGGGTCGCACCTACGGGCGACATGGACGGAAGAGACCTTGGCATTCGCTGAGCGCGCGCGCCTCTACTGGGAGCTGGCTCGGCCGTTCACCCTCATCGCGCCCGCGCTCGGGATGTTCACCGGGAGCGTCATCGCCCTCGGCGCCTCTCCCCCGGTCCCGCTGACCCCTTCGGTCGCAGGCAAGATCGCGCTCGGCACCCTCATGGCGGCCGTCCTGAACGCCGGCTCCAACGTTTTGAATCAGGTTACCGACCTCGAAGCCGACCGGGTCAACAAGCCGGGCAGGCCGGTCCCCTCGGGGAGGGTTGAGCCGCTGCAGGCGCTTCGCCTCTCGGGGTGGCTCTACGTCGCCGCCTTCGCGCTGGCAACCTTCGTCGGCCCCCAGTGCACCCTCCTCGCCGGCACCGCCGCGGTCTTCACGGTTCTCTACTCTGCTCCCCCATTCCGCCTGAAGGCGGTTCCCTACCTCGCGAACTTGGTGATCGCCATTCCGCGCGGGCTTCTGCTCAAGGTGGCGGGTTGGGCGTGCGTTCGGGACTTCGGCCGGCTCGAGCCGTGGTACATCGGGGCCATTTTCGGCCTCTTTCTGCTCGGGGCCACGACGACGAAGGACTTCGCGGACGTGCGGGGAGATTCGGCGGCCGGCTTTCGAACCCTACCGGTGATTCACGGGGCGGGACGGGCCGCCTGGATGACCGCCCCCTTCCTTGTTTTCCCCTTCGCGCTGATCCCCTATGGGCTCGCCCACGGCTACTTGACCGGCCACCCTGGGGTCTTGCTCGGCCTGACCGCACTTCTCGCGGCCTGGGGCAGCTACGTGGTCTACCTGATGGTCCGCCGTCCCGATGATCTCGCCAAGACGGAGAACCACCCTTCCTGGACACACATGTACGTGATGATGTTCGTGGCCCAGATCGGCTTCGCGCTCGCCTACGTCATCCGGAGAGCCGGGCCGTAGCGACGGGGCGCGTGGGGGGCACGCTCCGCATATACGGGCCGCATAAAAAGGGGGCGGCGCCCATTGGGGGCGCCGCCCCTGAGTCGGCGGCATGGAAGGGGGAGGACCGAAGCCGCGCTCTTTGTATCAGGCCAAGCGGAACGTTCCGCGAGGCCTACGGAGGGCTGATGCAGCTGTGTCCGAAGTGAGCCGTGATCTGGTTCACGTCCGACAACGCGACGTTATGGTCTTCGTCAAAGTCGCGCCAATAGGTCAGGATGTTCGCCAACCCGAAGTTTCCGACCACCGAGTTTAGGTCCGCCAACGACACGACCTCACCGGTGTTGACCGGCACCGGCCCGGTTCCGCCCGTCATGTCATAGTTCTTGATACGCAGCGTGTACGTGCCGTTCGCCGACGCCGTCGTCAACCGACCCGACAGCTTGAACCCAAGCACGAACACCGGAATCTCCGTGTCGTAGTGTCCCCACCTCCGGGCCGGATTCCGCGTCCCAATTCCAGGACTCCCAGGCGTCGCACCCACGAACGTGATGTACGTCGTTCCCAAAGCGTCCGTCTGGTCGTCCGCCTGCACGCACCGCACATCCGGACACAGCGGCGACTGGTTGAACTGCGAATTCGCAATCACCGAGTCCGCACCCACGCCCGAGAAGCTCTGCGAGGGAGTTCCACCGTTGAACAGCAAGCAGATGTCCGCCGCCGCTATTCCCGAGATCCCATTCCCATTCACGTCCCGAACCACGACCTTCACTCGGGCATTACCCGGCGCCCCGTCATTGCCCGGACAAGTACGGAAAAACGCCAACGCCGACGTGCCCTCAATCGGAGTCCCAACCGTCCCTCGCTGCGGTACGTAAAACGAGTTCGCAATATCCGGGACGCC